>JAVEVA010000097.1:0-9677 GCA_034005275.1 Thauera sp.
TGAAGCTGACCAGGGGTGCGGACCCTTGGCAGATCTACCATGCACTGCTGCAACCGCGCTCGATGCTGCGGGGGCATTCGGCACTGGAGGGCGTGACGGCCGGCAATCTCGACAAGCTCGTCATGGCGGTGAGTACGGTCGTGAAGGAAAGCGAATGGAGGACGACTCAGAAAACGGAAAATGAAGCACGTTGAGCCTGTCGCCGAAAAATGATTTTTGGTACAATTGAATAATGCGCGTCTTTTTGGCCTTGTTGCTCTGCTTTGTCGTTGCCTTTCAAGGCAGCGTGAACGCACATGCCTTCCAGATGCCTTGCCCCATGGATCATGATGGTAGCCCATCGATGTCAGTCGATGATTCTGCTCAGGCTTCTGGGGATTGCTGCAACGATGCCGAGACTGCGGCCAAGACCGGCAAGCTCTGCAAGACTGACACCCCCTGCGGTTCCTCAAGTGCCAGCGTTCTTCCGTCGTTTCACGCATACATTCCTTCTGCACAGGCATCAGACCCTGTGTCCGCGCTGACTGCACTTGTCGCCTCATTCGATCCCCCTGGCGTCTGGCGACCGCCATCCCTTAGCTAATTCCGTGTAACCGCGATACAGCTGCTGGTCACTCTGTGGCTGGCGGTTCCTTGTCCGTGCTCGATCAGTCGCGCGCGTTCATCACGCATGGAGTTAGCCAATGTATTCACGTTCCTGTCCGGGAGGCAGTATGCCTCCCATCCTTAGCGCTCGGCATTGGCCGCGCAGGCTCAGACCTCTCGCTGTTGCCGTCCTTTCACTCAGCATCGTCAGCCTCGCGGCGGCTCAAACATCCTCGTCCCCCCTGACATTGGATGCCGCCCTGGATGCTGCGCAGGCACGATCCGCGACACTGCAAGCCCAAGATGCAGCGACCCGCGCGGCACGGGAAATGGCCGTTTCCGCCGGTCGTCTGCCGGACCCTGTGCTGCGCCTGTCGGTGGACAACCTGCCCATCGAGGGGCCGATGCGCTACAGCCTGACCGACGACTTCATGACGATGCGTTCGGTCAGTCTGATGCAGACCTTCACCGGCTCCGAAAAACGCCAGGCACGCGCCGCGCGTTATGAGCGCGAAGCAGAAGCTGCGACCGCCATGCGATCCATGCAGAAGGCCAGGCTGCTCGCTCAAACAGCCGGCGCCTGGTTCGACCGCTACTACCAGGAACAAATGCAGGGTCTGTTGCAGCGCCAACGTGAGGAAGCCGGCCGGGTGAGCGAAGCGGTTGAATCCGCCTACCGTGGCGGGCGCAGCAGCCAGGCGGATGTATTGGCTGCGCATGCTGCCGTGGCCCGAATCGATGACCGATTGCACGAGGTACGTGCGGGGCTCGCCGCTGCCCGGGCGCAGTTGCAACGCTGGATCGGCGATAGCGCCGAACAAGCACTCGGCGTCCCCCCGAGAATCGACCAGACTCGCCTCGCCGAACACCAGTTGGGCCACGAGATCGATCAGCACCCCGACATCGCCGTGATGAATGCGCGCGAGCGGATGGCGCTGGCCGATGCCGAGGTGGCACGACAGGACAAGAGCGCCGACTGGAGCTGGTCGCTGATGTACAGCAAGCGGGGCAGCCGATTCGGCGACATGGTGTCGCTGGGCGTTTCCATTCCTCTGCAATGGGATCAGGCCCGCAAACAGGACCGCGAGCTGTCAGCCAGGTTGCAGAAGGCTGAACAGATCAGGCTGGAGCGCGAAGAGATGCGGCGCGAGCACCTCTTCGAGGTGCAACGCCTGCTCGCCAACTGGCGCAGCAACCTCACGCGCCTCGCAGATTACGACAAGACCCTGATTCCGCTGGCGACGGAGCGAGTCCAGGCCATGGAGGCTGCCTTCCGCGGCGACAAGGCGCCTCTGGCTGCCGTTATCGAAGCCCAGCGCATGGTGACCGACACCCGCCTGGAGCGGCTGCGCATCGAAAAGCAGACGGCCGCCTGGTGGGCCGAACTGGAGTATCTGATCCCTCAAGAACAGGCCGGGCAAGCCCCTTTGCCTGATCCCTGGCCCAAGACCTTGCCCAGTCCGTCGAATCAACCCGCTCAGGAGCAGGAACCATGAACAAGAAAACCATAGTCATCGCCCTGCTGGCGGCCGGCGTGCTCGGCGCGGGCGGCTGGAGCCTCTACCAACTGGGTCTCAGCAACGGGATGGCGCATGCCCCGACGGCAGCGCCCACCGAAGCGACAGGCTCGCCTGCAGCTACCGCAGTAGACCCCTCTGCCTGGGGGATACCGGAGGGCGAAGCGGCCACACGGCGCCATGTCGAGAGCGGCCTCAAGGGCGGCGACGTCGATCCGCTCACCGGTCGAAAAATCCTCTACTACCACGACCCCATGGTGCCGGGCAAAAAATTCGAGTCGCCCGGTAAATCGCCCTTTATGGACATGATGCTGGTTCCCGCCTATGCCGGGGCGCAGGGTGCCGACAGCGGCACGGTTTCCGTCAGCTCGCGCATTCAGCAGAACCTCGGGGTGCGCACGGGTGAAGTCGTCTCTGGTCAACTGGCACCCGAGGTTGCAGCGGTGGGCACCGTAGCCTGGAATGAACGCGGTCAATACCTGGTGCAAGCGCGAGCCACAGGCTTTATTGAAAAACTGCACGTGCGTGCGGCGCTGGATCACGTCGGCAAAGGGCAGCCGCTGCTGGAACTCTATGTGCCAGATTGGGTGGCGGTGCAGGAAGACTATTTGACCGCCAGGCGCTTGCAGGGGCGTGGGTTGGAGACACTCGCTGAAGGAGCTCGCCAGCGCATGCGTCAGGCTGGCATGAGCGAGGCGCAGATTGCCTTGGTCGAACGCACAGGCCAGATACAGGCCCGCATGACTCTGGTCGCGCCGGCCAGCGGCGCAGTCACCGAACTGATGGCACGTGAAGGTGGCACGGCGATGATGGGCATGCCGCTTATGCGCATCAACGACCTGTCTACTGTGTGGGTGCAGGCTGAAGTGCCGGAGAGCCAGGCGTCGCAGCTGGCGGTGGGCGCGCAGGTGACAGCGCTTACCCCGGCTTTGCCGGGAGAGGTGTTCCGTGGCCAAGTGCAAGCCTTGTTGCCCGAGGTCAATCCGACGACACGCACGCGCAAAGCGCGCATGGCCTTGGTCAACCCCAAGGGCAAGCTGGTGCCCGGAATGTTCGTGCAAATGCAACTCAAGCCATCGGCGCAAGGCCAAGCGCGCGCCACGCTGTTGGTGCCATCCGAGGCATTGGTGCGCACCGGCAAGCGCACACTGGTGATGGTCGTCGAAGAAGGGGCGTTCCGTCCGGTCGAGGTGCAAGTGGGCCGCGAACAGAATGGCCAGGCCGAAATCCTGTCCGGCCTCAGCCAGGGCCAGAGGATCGTGTTGTCCGGACAGTTCCTGATCGACTCCGAAGCCAGCCTGAAAGGCGTGGAGGCGCGTTTGTCTTCGCCAAACGGTACGAATTCCGAGGCTGGGCCGATGGGCGCCAACGCCACGCCGCAGACCTACCGCACGACCGCCCGCGTGGAAGCCGTGACCGGTGACACGGTGACGCTGACGCATCCTGAAATCCCCGCCCTGAAGTGGCCGGGAATGACCATGGATTTCAAGCTGGCGCCGGAAGTCTCGAAGAAGCTTGCCGCGGGCAGCGAGATCGACATCGAATTCCACATGCGCGAGGGCGACGCGCCGCAGATCGTCCAGTGGCAAGCGCAGGACGGTAAGCAGACAGGAGGCAAGCAATGATCGCCCGCCTGATCCATTGGTCGATCAGCAACCGTTTTTCGGTGCTAATCGCCACCGTACTGCTGGCGGCCTGGGGCGTGGTTTCTCTCGTTAGTACGCCGCTGGACGCCTTGCCCGACCTGTCGGATACCCAGGTCATCATCCGTACCACCTGGCCGGGGCAGGCGCCGCAACTGGTCGAAAATCAGGTCACCTATCCGCTGACCACCACCATGCTGTCGGTGCCGGGGGCGCGGGTCGTGCGCGGCTACTCGTTCTTTGGAGACAGCTACGTCTATGTGTTGTTCAAGGATGGGACTGACCTCTACTGGGCGCGTTCGCGGGTGCTGGAATACCTCAACCAGGTGCAGTCGCGCCTACCCCCCGGCGCCACTTCGGCGCTGGGGCCGGACGCGACCGGCGTTGGCTGGATTTACCAGTACGCGCTGATCGACAAGTCAGGCAAGCAGGACCTGGCCCAGTTGCGCAGCCTGCAGGACTGGTTCCTGAAGTTCGAACTGAAGACCGTGCCCGGCGTCGCCGAGGTGGCCACCATCGGCGGCATGGTGCGCCAATACCAGGTGCAGCTCGACCCGGACAAACTGGCCGCCTATCGCATTCCCCATGGCAAGGTGATCGAGGCGATTCGCCGCGCCAACCAGGAAGCAGGCGGCTCGGTGCTGGAGATGGGTGAAGCCGAGTTCATGGTGCGCGCGTCCGGTTATCTGAAAACCCTGGATGACTTCCGTGCCATCCCGCTGATGACCACCGATGCGGGTGTCTCCGTGCTGTTGGGCGACGTGGCCCAAGTGCAGATCGGCCCGGAAATGCGGCGCGGCATCGGCGAGCTGGACGGCGAAGGTGAAGCGGTCGGCGGCGTGATCGTCATGCGCTCGGGCGAGAACGCGCTCTCCACCATCGAGGCTGTCAAGGAAAAACTGGCTGTTCTGAAGCGGAGCTTGCCGCAAGGCGTCGAGATCGTGCCGACCTACGACCGCTCAAGCCTCATCGGGCGGGCCATCGAGAACCTCAGCCACAAGCTGATCGAGGAGTTCATCGTGGTGGCCGTGGTGTGCGCGCTGTTCCTGTTTCACCTGCGCTCTGCCTTGGTCGCCATCGTCTCCCTGCCACTTGGCATTCTGGCAGCCTTCATTGTCATGCACTGGCAGGGTGTCAACGCCAACATCATGTCCCTGGGCGGCATCGCCATTGCTATCGGCGCCATGGTGGACGCTGCGGTGGTGATGATCGAGAACGCGCACAAACACCTGGAGGAATGGAACCACGAACATCCCGGGCAACGCCTGCACGGCGACGCCCGCTGGCGGGTGATCGGCGATGCCGCCGCCGAGGTCGGTCCGGCGCTGTTCTTCTCGCTGCTCATCATCACCCTGTCCTTCGTGCCAGTGTTCACGCTGGAAGCGCAGGAAGGGCGGCTGTTCTCGCCGCTGGCCTTCACCAAGACCTATGCCATGGCGGCCAGCGCCGGTCTGGCAGTGACGCTGATCCCGGTGCTGATGGGCTATCTCATCCGAGGGCGCATTCCGGACGAGCAGAAGAACCCCCTCAACCGCTGGCTGATCGCCCTCTACCGGCCCATGCTCGACATCGTGCTGCGTTTTCCGAAAGCCACCATCGCGGGCGCCGCGCTGTTTTTTGTGGTCAGCTTGTGGCCCCTGCAGCATCTGGGCAGCGAGTTCATGCCGCCGCTCGACGAAGGCGATCTGCTCTACATGCCGACCGCGTTTCCGGGCCTGTCGGCGGGCAAAGCCGCCGAATTGCTGCAACAGACCGACCGGCTGATCAAGGCCGTACCCGAGGTGGCCAGCGTGTACGGCAAGGCAGGCCGAGCCGTGACCGCGACCGATCCCGCGCCGCTGGTCATGTTTGAGACCACCATCCAGTTCAAGCCCAAGAGCGAATGGCGACCGGGCATGACCCCCGAAAGAATAGTCGAGGAACTGGACAAGACCGTGCGCGTGCCGGGCCTGACCAACATCTGGATTCCGCCCATCCGCAACCGCCTGGACATGCTGGCCACCGGCATCAAGAGCCCGGTCGGGGTCAAGGTGCTGGGCAGCGACCTGGCCGTCATCAACCGGCTCACGGGTGAGATCGAGCAAGCCGTCAAGCAAGTGCCCGGTGTGACCAGTGCGTTTGCCGAGCGCCTGACGGGCGGGCGCTATGTCAACGTTGACATCCAGCGGGAGCGGGCGGCCCGCTACGGCCTGAACATCGCCGACGTGCAGTCGGTGGTGTCCGGTGCCGTGGGCGGGATGAACATCGGCGAGACCATCGAGGGCTTGCAGCGCTACCCGATCAACGTGCGCTATCCGCGCGAGGTGCGGGATTCGCTGGACCGGCTGCGTGCCTTGCCCATCGTCACGCCGCGCGGGCAGCAGCTTGTCCTCTCCGACGTGGCCGACATTCGCATCGACGACGGCCCGCCGATGCTGCGCAGCGAGAACGCCCGCCTGGCGGGCTTCGTCTACGTCGATCTGCGCGGTCGCGACCTGGGCACGGCGGTTCGCGAGATGCAGCAAGCGGTGACTGAGCAGGTGAAATTGCCGCCTGGCTATTCGGTGTCGTGGTCCGGGCAGTTCGAGTTTCTCGAACGCGCCGCTGCCAAGCTCAAGCTGGTTGTGCCGTTCACGCTGCTCATCATCTTTGTGCTGCTCTATCTGACCTTCAAGCACTTCGGCGAAGCCCTGCTGCTCATGGCGACGCTGCCCTTCGCGCTGGTCGGCGGTGTCTGGTTGTTGTATGGACTGGGCTACAACCTGTCGGTAGCCGGCGTGGTGGGCTTCATCGCGCTCGCGGGCGTAGCGGCCGAGTTCGGCGTGATCATGCTGCTCTACCTCAAGCAAGCCTGGATGGCGCGCATCGACCAAAACCAGACCGGCGAAGCCGACCTGCTCGACGCCATCCGCGAAGGCGCGGTGCTGCGCGTGCGGCCCAAGGCGATGACGGTGGCGGTCATCCTGGCCGGTCTGCTGCCCATCATGTGGGGCGGCGGTACCGGCAGCGAAGTCATGCAACGCATTGCGGCCCCCATGGTGGGCGGCATGATCACCGCGCCGCTGCTGTCGATGTTCGTAATCCCGGCAGCCTACTACCTGATGCGCCGGCCTCGCCGGCAATCGCATGCGCAAGCCCAAGCGCACCCCATTCATTCAAACGGCGAGCGCCCTTGATGAACCCCCCCCCGGTCTCTGGAGTGCCGGAGACCGGTTTCCCACCCTCTCACTTACTGGAGAAATCTGAACATGAAGAAATCACTGATCAACTCACTCGTGGCCATTCTCGTGCTTTCGGCAACTGCGGCGATGGCGCAGCAAAAGGCGATGGATGGCATGAAGAGCATGCCGATGGACGGGATGAAAGACATGCCAATGGGCAAGCCGGCGGCAGGACAAACCGTACATATGGCCAAGGGCAAGGTCACCAAGGTTGATGCGGCTGCCGGTGTCGTCACCCTGGCCCATGAACCCGTCAAGAGCCTGAACTGGCCCGCCATGACCATGGGGTTTCAGGTCAAGGACAAGATGATGTTGGACAGCCTCATGGTCGGCAAGACGGTTGATTTCGAGTTTGCCCAGGCCGACAAGGGGTATGTCATCACCAAGGTGAGGTAATCGTCCTTCTCTTCCGTGAGCGAAGCAGACGGGACATGCGCTCGTCTGCTTGCCGTACTTTGCTGACAGCCCACCCGCTGCTGACAGATCGGTGGACGGAGTACCGAATATGCGATCCTAGAAACGGGCGTATTGGAGTCTAGTGTCAATTTGAACTATGCCTGACCTTCAGTGGCGAGGACTCGCCAATGGCGAACCTGATGCTGCCGGTAATAGGTGCGTTTGCCGAGGCTGAGCGGGCTTTGATCCGTTAGCGGCGGCGCGAAAGTATCTCGCTCGCCAATCGAGCGTGGAGCGCGCCTACCGAGGCCGAAAGAACTGAAAGAAATTTCTGAACGGTGAGCAGATCGCTGAGCTGAAACGGCGCGTCGCGGCTGGCGAGCAGAATGCGAAACTGGCCCGTAAATTCGGTATCAGTCGCGAAACGCTTTACCAGTACATGCGAGAAACCTGACCATGCCAAGCCATTCAATTCTGTCCGCTGGCGAGCGCGAAAGCCTACTGGGATTGCCGGATACCAAGGATGAGTTGATTCGTCATTACGCGTTCAGCGACACCGCCCTGTCCATTATCCGGCAGCGGCGAGGCCCAACCAACCGGCTGGGCCTCGCGGTGCAGCCCTGCTACCTGCGCTTTCTGTCGTCATCCCTGGCGTCGGTGAGTCGCCGTTTCCGCACTTGTTGAAGCTGGTCGGTGACCAGCTCAAGGTCGGCGTCGAAAACTGGGGCAAGCACGGGTCAGCGGGAGCAGACCCGACGCGAGCATCTGATCGAGGTGCAAACGGTGTTCGGCTTCCAGCCTTTCGCTATGAGCCACTACCGGCAGGCAGTCCGCACGCTGACCGATCTGGCCATACAAACCGATCAGGGCAAGACGACCTGGCTGACCTAGCTGCTCCAATCACCGGCCAAGATCAACTCGCGGAAAATGCTGGAACACATCGACACTTTCAAGCCGTGGAATGCGCTCAACCTGCCTTCCAGCATCGCAGGGTTGGTACACCGGAATCGGCTGATCAAGATCGCCCACGACGGCTGCCAGATGACTTTCGCCGACCTGACGAAATTCAAGCCGTAGCGCAGCTACACGACCCAGGTGGCGCTCGCCATCGAGGGCATTGCCACCGTAACCAACGTAATCGGCGACCTGCTCGACCGCATCCTCGGTAATCTGCGCATCGAGGATGCACTACTCCTACACGGCGAGGTTCTCGGATCACGTCTTCGCGTTGATGCACCTCTTGGGCTTCCGCTTCGCGCCTCGCATCCGCGACCTGGGCGACGCCAAGCTCTACATCCCAAATGGCGGCGGCGCCTATGACGCGCTCAATTCGATGATCGACGGCACGCTCAACATCAAACACGGCCTCGCTCATTAGGACGAAATCCTGCGGCTGGCCACCTCGATCAAGCAGGGCACGGTGACGGTCCCGCTGATGCTCAGGATGCTTGGCAACTACCAGCACCAGAACGAGTCGTCACCCTGCGCGAGTTGGGGCACTTCGAGCGGACGCAGTTTATCCTGGACTGGCTGCAAAACGTCTAGCTGCGCCGCCGCGTGCATGCCGCCGCGGACAGGTTCAGGCCGCTACGGCCACTGCAATCGGCTTTACGAGCTTCATTTTTCCGTTTCTGAGGCGCCCCCGAATAGCCCTTGCCGCGAGTCGGAGTCGCCTAGCAGCAGGAATGCGGGATCGTGGCGAAACCGCGATCCCCGCGCGTCTGTCAGGACACCAAGCGCGCGCGGCGGGCGAATCTTGCCTGGGTGTCCGACAAGGAAGCATCGCGGCGCAGCAGGTAAGCCATCACGATCGTTAGTGCGCCGGCCAGCGGCCGCACGGCGATGCCTCGGCGTCGGTAGCTCGCCAGTCTCGCGGCAGGCGCAATGGCGATCCCATACCCGGCGGCAACCAGCGTCATCGCCACATCGAATGTCTCCACCGTTTGCTCTCGCTCTTGCAGCGCGTTCTCGAATACGCGCTGCACGGTCATGCGCCATGGTTCATCGGCCGTGGACTGCGAGCAGATCAAGGGCTGCTTGAGCACTTCCTGGCACGGCACTTCACGGTAGGCCAGCAGGTGGGAGCGCTTGGCCACGGCGACCGCCAGCGTGTCATGCCACAGCGGTTCGCATACCCAGCCAGGCCACTGCCGGGCAACCGCAGACAAGGCGAAGTCGAAGCCGTCGCCCGGCAGCTCCGCGCCTCGAACGGGATCTGTCCATCCGGCCAGGACGGCATGAGTCTCCGGCTCTTCGGCACGCTGCAGGGCGAGCACGTCGGCGAGCTGGGGAGGCACCCATTCGCCGAGGACGGCCATGCGAATTTCGGCGGTGAT
>JAVEVA010000098.1:0-9661 GCA_034005275.1 Thauera sp.
AGTCTGGCAACCAGCGCACGCCATTCGGGCGACAGGGATGAGGCCAATGACTCTTTGAACGGGCGAGGGGAAAGTATCACGATGTCGTGATAACTGAAGCCGCGACCAATGAGCTTGTCCAGTTCGCGCTCAATGGCTTTGATGGCGGTTTTTTCATGGCCGACCACCAGCTCGCGGACTGGCAGGCTTTCGCTGCTGGCCGGACGCCCCAGGTCAGCTTGCAGGGTTTGTTCGATCTGCTGGACGATCGGCAGCGAGTTGCGGTAATTGACCGCCAGCAGAAGCTCCGTGGCGGCCAGGTCGCTGAACTGCTGCTCGACCGCGGACGAATCGCAAGGACTGTTGGGGTCGTGGAAAACACACCAGCGGCCGTGGCGCAGACCGCCTGCCAGCCTGGCGTCAAGCGCGGCCAGCCGGTTTGTGTGCGTGATGCTCGGCAGCGCGTCGATGATGAGCGCGTCAAAATGCTCGACTCCCGCTCTTTTGGCCGCCTGGGCAACCGAGTCCGGCAGGCAGACGGTCAGGCCGGGAAGCGGCGAGCGCTCCAGCCGGCTTTTCAGCCAGGGAGAATGGCAAATCATGACCGTCTCCATCCCTGCCGCGCTCCAGTGCCTGGCCAGTTCAAGCCCCAGCATTGTTTTGCCGGTGCCGGCACCACCACGACAGATCGCGCGCTGGCAGCTGCTGATCTGCTCAACAAGCCCGACCTGCTCCTGCTCCGAGCCGGCAGCTTGTTCGTCCGCTACAACAGGATCTGGAAAGCAGTGCGGTGCAGTCGGCGCGGCAAAATCAGGGCGCAACAGTGCGCGGAGTTCTTCCAGCTGAGCGGAACTGGCCAGCGCAGTGCGGGGGGATTTGCTGCGCCAGTGGCGGATCAGTCGCGTCAGCCATTGCTCGAACTGTTTGAAATCCCGCGCATCGGCGAACACTTCCTGCTCCCATTCGGCGCTGGGCGGCAGTTCGCGCGTATCGGGGGTAATGACGCCATAGCCCAAAACAAACGGCTCGAGGATGGAGGGCGGCAATTTCAGGCGCAGGCCGTGGAGCGCACCTTCCGCCTGCCTGAAAGGGGATTCCTGCAGCCGGGTGGTTTCACCGAAACGGTTTTTCGTTTCCCAGATGCCGTTGCGGCACGCAAGGCCGCCGCCCTTGATTTCAAGCACAAACAGGCCTTCCGGACCGCATACGACAAAATCCACTTCGCCAAAGCGCTTGTATTCATGCCGGGGGAGGTTCAATGAATGGATGGCAAACCAGGCGTCGTGATCCCGGCCTGAAAATGCTGCCCTGAGCTGATCAAAGACCAGCATTTCAGCACGGCTATTGGTGAGCAGCGGCTGCTCGGGGATCATTCTCATCGCAGCCTCGTCAATCTCCGACGGCGGTGTTCAGCAAGGCCCTCGCCCTGGCTTCGATGGTCTGGGCGACCGGTGGCCACTGGCCAAGCTGACGAAGGAAGGCAGCGTAGCAGAGGCGTTTTTCGACCAGGGCATCAAAGGGCAGGACCAGCTTGCCGTTTTCGGCGACCATTGCCGGAAACGGTCTGCCGTCTGGAGCGCGAATCACCGTCTCGATGCAATCCTGCCAGCCGCTTTCCTGCGCGATGTGCAACGCCGCTTTTTCCTGCAGCGCAGTCAGCTGTCCGGCGGGGGCAAGCAAAAGCGCCCGCAAAGGCAGCAGCGGGTCGCTGTCGGGCAACAACAGCAAGCTGCCCTGCCTGGTCTGGGCCTGGCAAGCCATCTGCGTGCTGACCACATCGCTCAGCGCCGGGCTGCGCATGGCGGCCGGCAGCCTCAGCCAGCCGTCACGGACGCCGAACAGGATGCAGGCCAGCACGTATTCGGCTTCAGTCAGCTCGGGATGGGAAAATTCGAGCAGCTCGGGGGAGCTTTCCCGCAGGCAGGACAGGAGCAGCGGCCGCGAGAACGAGCCTTTGTTGCGCTCCAGCAGCTCGGAGAGAGTGCCGGCGCCAAGCCCCATGCAGCTGCGCATGTCGTGGAGCAGGCGCTGCAGGCGGGACTGGTATTTTTCATCGGCCAGCTGCTCCAGCTCGGCATCCAGATAGTGCAACACCCGGTCAGCCGCAGAGCCACCGTCGGCTGCTTCATGGCCTGCAGCCAGGGCGCTGACGACGCCCCAGTAGAGCCTGGCCGGCATGGTGGCGGCGTCGGAAACCCGCCCCTGTCTGAGCCAGTGCGGCAACTGGGCAAGAACCGGGTCCTCGATCAGCAGGCCATCCGGGCTTGCAGGCTGCCCAGCCAGCGAGCGGAAGAGCTGGCTCGCCAGATCGCTGCGATTGCCACCGTGGTAGAGCATGGCAAGCAGACCGCCGAGCGCCTGGGCACCAGGCAAGGTTTCAGACGGCGCGGTGCTGCTGGCGGCACGTCCGCCCGGGAATAGGTCGCTTTGCAGTACCGGCCAGGCGGCATCGGAGGCGCTGTCGAACAGGGCAGCATCCTTTTCCAGCGGCAAGGCATCAAGGAGCACGTTGGACACATCGCCTGCAGCCGTTCTGAAAGCTTGCAGATCGTCATCGGAGCGGAAGCTTGCCCTGGCGAACAGCTTCAGCGGCAAGGGGGCCGGCACCAGCAGGCAGACGTCGTCATTGCCGAAGCGCGGACGGGGGAGCCTGGTCTGACGGAGCTTGCCTGCCGCCGACAGCACCCGCACCGGGCCGCTCAGTCCGTTGAGATCAAGCGCAACGACGCAGGGGCGCAAGTGCTTTCTTTCGCTCACTGCTTCGGCAAGCGCGCGGGCGGGAAAGCTGCGAAACAGCGGAATCCAGCCAGGAAAGGCGCTCAGGGAGTCGACATAGTGTTTGCCGCGAAAACCTGCCGGATCAGTGACCAGGCCGGCCGCCAGCATGTAGAGCAGGTTGAGGTGGTTGGTGATCAGATACCAGGACCGGGAAGGGCGCGGCCGACGCCGTGGAGTCGATTGGGGCATGTGGATCATTCTTTTCTGGCGAGAATTTCAGGATCAGAGGGAAGAAGGCTGTCGACCACCGGGCACGGGCTGCCGGAACGCAGGAAGATCACCTGCTCGCGGGCGCGGGTCACCATGACATAAAACTTCGATTTCAGACTATAGAGGTCTCGCTTCGGCAGATGCTTGTCGACATCGGCGAGAATGCAGATGTCGAATTCCAGTCCCTTGCAGGAGTGGGCATTGATGACCATGATGCCGCCGCTGGCGAAATTCAGCGACCTTCTGCTGTTACGCGGCGGAGGATAGGTCTGAATCGGCGGGCGACCGTGGTCAAGCTGAACGGCAGCCGTGTTGAGCAGACCGAGAAATCCCTCTCGCGTCTTGTTGTCGGGGGTGAGGATGCCGATCAGCTTGCTCGGAAAGCGGTCGCTCAACTGCAGGATTCTGGCAATGATCTCGCTGGCAGCCGGTTCGCCGCTGGAGCCGTATCGCCACAATTCCGGCCTCAGGGCGCCAGCGCTCGAGGCGGGCAGTTCGGGCCGGGGGCTGGCCGGGTCATCGGGGTAAAAATGGCGGGCCAGCAAGGCAATCGGCAGCGTGTTCCGGTAGTTGGTCTTCAGCTCCAGCGTGTCCTCGGTGGCGATGCCGAATGTGTTTTCGAGATCGCGCCGGGAGCTGCACCGCTCCGGCTCCAGCTGCTGGTTCTGGTCGGCAACCACATAGAAATTCTCGAAGCCGAGATTCACCAGACTCTGATAAAAGGCTGGCGGCATGTCCTGACCTTCGTCGATCACCAGGAAACGGCCGGAATGATCGCCGCTGTCCTTCAGCGTCTGCACCGTGCGCTCGATGGTTTGCCAGTCCAGTGATTGATAGCCTCCCGGTCTGGCCGCCGGCAGGACCGGAACCGTCTGGAAAAAATGCTTGTAGAGCTTGCGAAACCACCCGTCCCAGGTGTCGGAGCGAAAGGACTCTCCTTGCTGTTTGCCGAACAGATGGCTGTTTGAATGCTCAAGCAGGCGGTTATACACCAGAGTTCGGTAGGTTCTGCGATCCTGCGCAAGGCGTCTTGCCCGCAACAGGGCGACGACCGATTTCCCGGTCCCGGGGCCGCCAATGATCAGATGCTGGCCTTGCAGCGGCAGGGCCAGTGCCTCGTCCTGATCCTTGTTCAGGTCCTGAATGCCGGGCAGGACAAAGCGACGGCTGCGGTCAGGCTTCTTCATGGCCAGCCTCCTCCGAAGAAAGGCTGCAAGCCGTCCTCGGCCGCGCCTTTGACAAAGCTGCGGTCAAGCAGCGCATTCCCGTGCTCGCAGGCCGGCTCCGGCACCAGGGTGCAGGCATGGCAAGCCGCACGATTGAGCAATTCCGGCCCCTGGCCTTCATGTTCGCTGCAGACGGGGTCAAGCGAACACCACCGGGCATGCTCGAGGGCGCGCACCAGAATGCCCAGAAACCTGCGCGGCTCGGCCAGTTCAGCGAGGCCACCCAGCGAGCCGGCGAGGTCGGGCACCGCGACATGAATGAGGATGCCGGCCATGTTTTTCGGCTTGTCCGGCCCTCGCTGCGAACAATAGATGCGTTCGTTCAAGGAGGCGGCTGGATAGCCACCTTCGGATTCGATTTGTCGCATCAGCAGATGAGACAAGGTGTGCAGCAGCATGAAGCGGGCAGTGAGCGGGTTGGGCTCCTGCCGGGGAGACTGCCGATGCCGCAGGATCAGGCCTTGCAGGCGCCCAGCCACTGCAGGCTGTTTTTCCCAGCGGGCAAGCCGCTGTTCGTTGAGAGTGATGAAAATCCCCTCGCCATACAGCTCGATCGCAGGCAGCCAGTCAGATTGTCCAACGATGTCGGGCGGCACCATCCGCTCCTCACCGGGATTGGCGAGGCGGCTGAAGCCCTGGAAGATCCGGACGGCCTTGAGTCGTTCGACGCGAACGAGATTTTCGATGCCGTCAATGATGGAGCGCTTGTCGTCCTCCAGTTTTTGATCTTCGCCCAAGGCCCGCCAGGCCGCACCCTGATTGCGCGTCACCAGGTCTTCGTCATCTCGCTGGTCGGCAAAAATCTCCAGAAAGGCATCAAACTCGCTTTCCCGCAACTGACCGGGCGTCAGGTTCTCGCCGTACAGCGGGTAGCCGCGCTCCAGGTCGGACAAGGCGTGCTCGATGTCGCCGGGCTGACAGCGGTACTGGCTGGCCAGTTGTGCGATCACCGACTTTCTGGCCAGCGGATTTCTGGCATCGTCAATTTTTTTCCGCTCGGCAGAATTGCGGTAAAGCAGATCCACCACCGTGCCTTTTCTGATGCGGGATTCAGGCGGGATGATCAGCACGGACACCGTGTCGGGCAAATAGGTGCGGGCATCGTTGATCGACAGCACTTTTGCCAGGGATGCGCCATCCTCCTGCTCAGGAGGTAACTGAGGTAGCGCCTCGGACTGGACCTGAGGTGGCAAATCACCTCTGGTCCAGGGCTGGCTGCCGTGAGCAAGAAAAGGCAGTTGCTCGTCACCACGAAAATCGCTGGCGGCATTGCAGGCCCGGCAGCGCAAGCGCCGCTTGCCCTTCGCCGGTTCGACCAGTTCCAGCTGATCGCTGGACCTGCAGGCTTGCTGGGCCGGTTCCCTGGCCTCTTGATGGGCAAGATACCGGAACGGGACATCGGCGAGATGGCCGTCCTGGTGCACCAGCACCCAGGTGAGCTGTTCCAGCCGCTTGCCCTGGCAGCCCGCGCTGGAGCAATGAGGCTCCTGTTGATCCGCAGCACTGCGCCAGGGCCGCCAGTACAGTGCATTGCAGCCGGGGCAGCGCGCCCAGGAGGGAAAACGCATCGCCGGGATGGCGTGACCTTCGAGGCGGCCGGACTTCGATTTACGGGCGGTCGGCGGCTCGCACAACTGCTGGGTCAATCCCAGCGCAGCGCGCACACGCTCGACGTAAGGGATCTGCTTGCCTGCCGGCGCTCCCTGCCGGTCCGTCCACTGCCGGATGTCCTGGACGACGGCAAGACCTTTGGCACCGCGCACAATCGCTCCCGGGCCACTGTGGCCGAGCATGTGAGACAGGCGGATCGGAATCAATTCATCGGACATGGGACTTGCCGTTCCATCAGACCTTGAGCAGCGCCTGGTCTTCGACATTGCGCAGCGATTGCAGGGTGGGCCACAGACCGCGAATGCGATCGCTGTGGTTGTATAGCAGGCGATCCCGCCCGGTTTCCCTGTCAGGAACCTGGTATTCGAGTTTCCGGCGCGATTGCTGACAACGCCCGACCTCATCCTGCCACTGCCGCACCAGTTGATCGAGATGGGCGTCAACCGCTGCTGACGCCTGGGGCGCAGCTTGCCGGAAACGCACTTTGAGCCGGGTGATGGCGTTGGCGATCGCCGTCGCGTCGGCATCGAAGTCTCCGGCACGATCATTGTCGAGCATGTGGCGCACACCATGGCGGATGACGATCACCAGGGCCGCATGCAGGGCACGCAGACGCGCCTGATAGGTGTAGGGAGTAACGCTGCCGGGTTCGACGAAGCGGTAGAACGCTTCATGGTAGGGACGAAAGCTTTCGTAGTGCGACAGGCTGCGCGCCTGGTCGCGGTAATAGTTGGCAAACACCAGCCCGGGGACTTCCGCCCTGCCGACGCGGCTGCTGGCCTGGATGTATTCGGCAGTGGTCAGGGGCTGGCCGTTGACGACCATCAAGCCCAGCCGGCCGACATCCAGACCGACCGAAATCATGTTGGTCGCCAGCACCGCATCGAGACAGCCTTCCTCATCCTGACGGGCATGCAGGCGGGCAAAGATCGCTGCATTCTGTTCCGCAGTCTGCAGGCTGGTGAGCTGGGCAATCCTGGGCCGCCTCCGCTCGCCGGCGGACGGCGAAACCGCCAGCAAGGCCATGAAATCAAGCACTTCGCTCACATAAGCGGTGTGGCTGTTGCCAACTCCTCTGAGACTGCCGTGGTAAACCATCTGGGTCCACCAGGCATCGAGCAGCGCCTCCCCATCCTGCTGCGTTGCGAATAATTCCCTCGGGGCGAGCAACAGGCTGGCAGCAAGCGGCGCCATGCAGCGTTGCCGGTTCAGCATCGGAGCCAGATAGCCGACATAGATGCGGCCGGGGCGAGTGCTCAGTGCCACCGTCCTGGCAAAGTAGGAATCGTCACAATCGATGCCCGGCGGCGGGAACACGGCGACGTCCCGACCATAGAGCTGCCTGACCTGCTGACTGGCCATGCGGATGGTGGCGGTCGAGGCGATGTATTTCGGATAGCTGCCGCGCAGTCTGGTGACGGTGTCGATCGCCGCTTCATACAGCCCGGCAACCGAGCCGAGGGCGCCGGCGATCAGATGCAGCTCATCCTGGATGATGAGCTCGGGCGGCAAGTGCGCCTCTCCGCCGAAGAAGGCGCTGGCCCGCTCTTCCCAAGCCAGGCGGGCGAATTTATCCACGGTCGCCACCAGCATGGTGGGCGGGGCGTCATACAAGGCTTCGTCGACGACATTGCACGGGAGCTTGCCGCGATGCTTGGCCCCGAAATCACAGTTTTTGTTTGTGCACCGAAAATGGAAGTGCTGCGCGCTGCTGTCATAGTTGCGCCGCGCCGTGAAAGGCTCGCCGCACCAGGGGCAAGCATCCAGCACCAGGCCGGGAATGCTGCGGTCGGCAGCGGCATTGGCGACCTGTTCGGCAGCTTTGTCAAAGCGGTTGGGGCTGCTGTCCTCGCCGACCCACATGCCGATCGATATTTCCTCGGTCCCCAGTTCGTCAGGCTGCTGTCGGCGCAGCAGTTCGAGGGCGCAGATCAGACGGGTGGCGCGAATGAACTGGTCGCGCGTCAACAGCCGCAGCGTATAGCGCATCAGGACGGCAGTGCCGCCTCCCCGGTCCGGGTGACGCAGTCTTCTCAGCACGATCAGGAAGGCGATCAGGCCGAGATAGGCTTCCGTCTTGCCTCCGCCAGTGGGAAACCAGATCAGGTCAAGCAGGTCACGGAAATCGCTGTCGGGATTGGCCGTTGATTCCAGCGTGGTGAGCAAGAAGGCCAACTGGAACGGGCGCCAGCAATAGGCTTGCCGTTGGCGGTGCCTGCCTTGCAAGCGATCGTGTTGCTGCATCTGATCGAGCATTGCAGTGTTCGCCAGCACAAAAGCGAGTCTGGCCTGCTCATCGTTCTTCAGCAGACGCAGGCCCTCATGCATGCGGGACACGGCGAGATCCATCCGGTCGATGATGCGTGCCGCAGCCGCCTGATCGTCCGGCACCTGTTGCGCGATGCTGCCGCGCTGGCCGGCGACCCAGCTCGCATAAGCATTGACGAAAATCGTGAGCTCATCCAGCACCGGGGCGGGAGTGAGCGACAGCTCGGCCAGTCTCGCCAGCATCAGCGCCGGGTCGTTGGCCGCTCCGGTGTCGGCGGTCATCTGCGGCACTTCCACGGTCGGCATGGTGTCGGAGTAAAGCTCGCTGACCTTGCCGTCGCAGATTTTCCATTCGGCAGCGCAGCCATGGCCAATCGCATACACCTGCCGCTTGCCGTATTGCAGCTCGATTTCCTGTTCTTCTTCATCAAGCAGACTGCGATCAACCCTGGGATAAGCGCCCACCTCTCCTTCATCCACCACACAACGCAGCGAAGCTTCAAACAGCGTTCTTGCTGCACGCTCGCTGACAAAAGCGCTGGCCGACTTGATCTCCCCGCTGTCGATTTCCTGGGTATTGCACAATGACAAGGTAAGAATCCAGCCACTTGCCAGCGGCCGCCATTTGACATCAATGGCCGCGCGACCACCGAAGATTGGATACTTGTGGGTGCTGGGCAGCTTGTCAGACGGGCTGGTGAAATTGATTACTGCTTCCTGATCCGAGCCATCCTCGATCAGCTGGACCCTTTCCCAGCGCCCAGCGTCCTGTTTTGCATAGGCAAAAGCACTGTAGAGGACCTGCAGGCGGATTTGCGCGCCGGTGACGAAAAATGAAAATCCCAGTGATGAAGGCGGAATGTAGCGCCGGATGACTGCCGGCTCGTCCTTGTTCTCGCCCGTCACGCCGGCAGAGTCTGCCAAAGCGTCTTCCTGATACTCATCTTCGGTAGCCGGGTCGATGCCTTCGCCGGCGGAGGTCACCGGGTACAGGGCGCCCACCGGAAAACGCTCCGTCGGCAAAGCCAGGACGATTCGATTGCCATCAGCATCGGCATCCGGCGGGCCGACCAGCTGCTTGCGCACCCAGGCAATCAGGTCCCGGCGTGGTTTGACGAAAATGTTGTGCCCGGTCTCAGGAGTGGCCATTGCAGCGCTCAAAATCGATCAGGGTACTGTCCGGCTGTCGGCGGAGGGCACCATCAGGCCTTGTCACCGTCTCATGCCCTCCGGACAAGGAGCTGCCATCATCTGCGGCAGAAACAGTTCAATTGACATCTTCCCCTCCCTAAAGGGAAGGGGATTCCATTTTGAACAAAGTGCGTGTCTGGTTGTTTCACTGTGCCAGCTGTGGCGCGGCTCAGTTCTCCTCGCGGGCGAGGGCGGCAATCTGCTCAGCGAGCGGCAGCAGATCACGCTTGAGGGCGTCCATGGCGACGCCGCCACTGGCTTCGATCTGCACGCCATTGGGCAGGATCAGGGTCAGTTCGGCATGGCTGCCGTCCTTGCGGTAGCTTTCCTGTATCTGGGTTTCGCCTTCGCGATAGTGGCGTTCGACGCTGTCATCGTCTTCGCGTTCCATCTCGCCG
>JAVEVA010000099.1:0-9544 GCA_034005275.1 Thauera sp.
TCATCTTCCTTTCTCCTGTTGGCGCGCTGCCCGTTTCAGCGCTGCCAGATCTTCCATGCCATGGTAACTGGCGACCGTGTGCAGCCAGGGGCGCAAGCTGGCCGCATCGCCACCGTCCGCGAGATGGCGGCTGGCGAGCGCGCTGAAATGGGCACAAGCCAGACTGGCACCAGCGCCATTGAGGCTGCCATCCAGCGGACGGACGTGGGCACCAAAATCCGCGTGCGCTGCCGCCAGCGCCGCGATCTGTTCGCGGGCACAACGTGCATCGCCAGTCACCCGCAACACGCCGGCGAAACCGGCCGGGTAAACCGTGCGCGGCATCGACGGCACGGAAGCACACAGCACCACGCCAGCGGCCAAGGCTCGTTCGCACGCTGCCGCCAGCGCAGGGCGCGGCGCCGACAAGCCCAGACTGAGATTGATCAGCTGCACCTGATGGGCAAGCAGCCAGTCGATCGCCGCTGCGACCTGCAAGGCCGTGGTGCTCACTCGTTGCTGAAAAACCTGAGCCACCAGCAGCTCGGCAGCCGGTGCAAGCTGGGCGATGATGCCGGTCACCTGAGTACCGTGACCGAGCGCGTCGGCCTGCAAAGGCTGCTCGACCACGCCGGCATCCGTCAGCACGAAGCTCGCCCCTGCGCGCAGCTGCTCTCCGCAAACCGGAGCACAGCCACTATCGACCACGCCAAGTCGGATGCTCATCTGCTGTTCCTCAAGGGGCTGAACTCGTCAGAGTGAATTTGCCCTCAGCCAGTTCCAGCGTCGCCGCGCAGCCGCGCAAGGTGGCAGCACGGTGGCTGATCAGCACCCGAGTGCACTCACCGAACAGTTTATCCACCGCAGCGATGATCTCCGCTTCGGTCTGCTCATCGACTGCTGACGTGGCTTCATCGAGCACCAGCACCACCGGCTGTTGCAATAGCGCCCGTGCGATGGCAATGCGCTGGCGCTGACCGCCGGAAAGCTGCTGGCCACGTTCGCCAAGCGGCGTCGCCAGTCCTTGCGGCAGACTGGCAATCAGCTCATCAAGCCGGGCACGCTGCGCTGCTTCCAGCACTGCGGCATCGCTGGCCTGCGGCGCGGCGTAGCGGATATTGTCCGCCAGCGTAGCGCGAAACAGCACGATCTCCTGACTGACCACCGCCACCAGCCGACGCAGGCTGGCCAGCGGCAGCGCCGGCAGGGCAATGCCGTCGAGCAGGATGCTGCCATCCTGTGGGTCGTGATGACGATGGAGCAGATCAACCACCGTCGACTTGCCTACGCCCGACGGGCCACTGAACGCCACTTTGGCTCCGGCCGGCAGCCGCACGCTGGCCTGCTCAAGCACCGCCTGTTCGCGGCCATGATGGCGAAAAGTGACGGCACGAAACTCGACTTCACCTTGCCAGGAAATGGGCAGCGAGGTGGGCCGGACAGCCTCCGTGCTCGGCGCGCCATCCTCCACATCGACCTGAGCCTGTCGCAGCTCGCTGACCCGGGTCAGGCTGACACTCATGCGCTGGATGGCAACATACAGGCCGAGCAGACTGTTGACCGGCCCGGTCGCCATGCCCAGATACGTCGAGAAAGCAATCAACGCGCCCAACTGCCAGCTGCCTTCAATCACCCACCAGCCACCGATCAGGAACGCGGCAGCACGGGTGAGCGAAGTCAGTGTCGCCGGCAGTGCGTGAGTGAAGAATTCAATGCGCTGCAAGTTCACCAGCTGGTCAAGATAATGGTCGCCGAGCTGCTCCAGCCGACGGCGCTCGTCGGCTTCGCGCCGGCTCGCCTGAATGAACTTCATCGCCGGCAAGGTCTCGACCAGAAAACTCGACACATCGGCGGCACGTTCGCGCACCTGCCGGGTGCGCTGCTCGACTTTGCGCCGCATCCAGCGCAGCCACAGCACTTCGAGCGGAATCAGCACCACCACCAGCAACGACAACTGCCATGACAGCCCGAGCATCAGCACCACCGCGCCGATCAAACCAATGATGCTGGTCACTGCGGCAAACAGGCTGTCGACGGCAAAACGCTGGATTTCGGCGACGTCGCCATCGAGGCGTGCCAGCAGATCGCCGAGACGCTGGCGAGCAAAGAACGCTGGCGACAGGCGCTGCAGATGGCCATAGAGATCGCTGCGCAAGGCAAACAGGATGCGACCGGAAACCCGGGTATGGAGCAGGCGATTGAAACCTGACAAGCCGGTGCTGAGCAGACCGGCGCAGATCATCAGCGCAGCGATGCGCAACAGCATCGGATAATCACCGGCCAGCAGACCATCATCAATGAGCAGCTTGGTCAGCCAGGGTTGAAGCAGACCGAGCATGGTGGCCAGCAGCGCCAGCAGCAGCAAGGCACCCAGCGCACGTCGCTGGGGGTGGACAAAGCTGTACAGCCAGCGCAGACCACTGGCAAGCGCCGGCTGGCGGGCGCTATCGATCAGTCGTTCAAGCACCTTGTCCCCATCACTGATGAGCGGCGCACCCGACCGGATCAGCGCGCAGCATCAAGTTCGTTCATTGTTCAACTGGCCTGCAAAAACTCGCCTGCACGCCGCGCCACTTTCGCCCGTTCGAGATCGCTCACCAGCCAGTCGGCCAGCGCCTGCGGCGCCAGGCCAAGGAAATTTTCATTGGCGATGCGGTACAGCGGCACCTGCTGCAGATAATCGGCCAGGTTGTCGATCTTCATCTGGCGGATTTCGAGCAATTTGAAGGTCACGCAGGCACGGATGGCATTGCGCGCCATGCGCGCGCCATCCTGTTCGAACGCCTGCAGGCGGGCAAAGCCGCGTTCGAGCGCATCATCGAATTCGACAAACGCAGCACCGTGACCGGGAATGACCACATCGACCGCCAGCCGGCCGATCGCTTCCAGCGTGCGCCGTGCTTCACCGAGCGCATCGCCAGTGCCGAGCACGTCGGCAAACAGGATGCCGAAACCATCGCGCCACAGCGCATCGCCGGACATCAGGATGCGACGTTCAGGGTTGTAATAGGCCAGCGCATCCATGTCGTGACCGGGCGCTTCAATCGCCTGCCATTCCAGCTCGCCAGCAACGAAGCGCTCGCCGGCGGCGATCGTGGCATCAACGCTGAAACGCTCGCCACGCTGGTCGGCAGTGCTCAACAGCAAGGCCGCTTCGTTCCAGCCGGCAACCATGGTCTGCATGCCGGCCGGCACGGTGATCGTGCAGCCGAACGCACGCTGAACGCTGGCATTGCCGCCGATGTGATCGGAATGGGAATGAGTGTTGATCAACCGGGTCAGCTGGCGGCCATCAAGCGCAGCGGCGAGCAGATCCACCGTCTGCCGGGCATGGCTGACATAGCCACTGTCGATCAAGGTCGCTTCATCCCCTTCGAACAGCAGCACATTGTTCGCCGACAGCCAGCCGCGCTCGATCAGCTGCATGCTGGAGGGCAGTTTGACTGCTGCTGTCATTGCGCGTCGCGCTCCTGCCCGGCGGGGTCGAACGCCTGGGGAGTGGCATCACTGTGCGCGGCCTGCGTGTCCGTCATGCTCTCTGTGCTCTCCGTACTCACTCCATCAATCTCATCCTGAGTGCGGCCGCAACCGAGGCAGATGCCCTGCTCCCAGTCCATCATGCACACTCCGACACACAGCGCATCGCCGCTCATGAGGCCTCCCCGCCCGCCATCCCGGCTTCGGCAAGAAATTCGAGACGTTCTTCGACTGCGGCGAGAATGACCAGCTTTTCTGCATCGCTGGCCGTACCCCAGCGGGCAATTTCGTCGAGACTGCGCTGACAGCCGATGCACCAGCCGGTGTCGGGACTCATCTGGCAGATGTTGATACAAGGTGAAGCGATGCTCATGCGGTGTTCCAGCTCCAGAGGCAGAGAGTTTGTCTGCCGGCAAGGATAGCGCAAAGCCTGCCCGACAAGACCAGTCTTGTAGAAGACCTCGCGAGCAACAGAAGGTTTCAGTGCCGCTGTTCCTCAACTTCCACGCTTGGCCAGCAAGGCTCGCGCCACCCGTGAAGCCGGTTCACGGCCGAGTTCGGCACTGATCCAGGCCGCAGTGTCGACCAGTGCATCGAGGTCGATGCCGGTGTCGATACCCATGCCGTGCAGCAGCCAGACCACGTCTTCAGTGGCGACATTGCCCGATGCGCCAACTGCATAGGGACAGCCTCCCAGGCCGCCGACCGCAGCATCGAACACACGCACGCCGAGCTGCAGGGAAGCATGAATGTTGGCCACCGCCATGCCGTAAGTGTCGTGGTAGTGGCCGGCAAGCTGGCCCACCGGCACCTTGGCCATCACCGCTTCCAGCATGCGCGCAATGCTTGCCGGATTACCGACGCCAATGGTGTCGCCCAGCGAGATTTCGTAGCAGCCCATGTCGCGCAAGGTGGCGGCCACGGCCGCCACCGCAGCCGGGGCGATTGCCCCTTCATAGGGACAGCCGACCACGCAGGAGACATAACCACGCACTTTGACCCCGGCGGCCTGCGCTGCGTCAGTCACCGGACGGAAGCGTTCGAGCGATTCGGCAATCGAGCAGTTGATGTTCTTCTGGCTGAAAGATTCGGACGCGGCACCGAACACCGCCACTTCCTGTGCACCCGCAGCAAGTGCCGCTTCGAAGCCTTGCAGGTTGGGCGTGAGCACCGGATAAGCGACGCCAGCTTTGGCCTCGGCCAGCACCCGGATCAGCACTTCGCTGTTGTCCCCCATCTGCGGCACCCACTTGGGCGACACGAAGGAAGTGGTCTCGATCGCCTGCAGACCGGCTTGCTCCAGCCGCCGCACCAGTTCGACCTTGGTGTCGGTGCGGACGAGCTGCTTTTCGTTCTGCAGACCGTCACGCGGCCCCATTTCGACAATCCGTACTGCAGCCGGCAAGCCCATGCTGTTCATGACTTCTCCTTGTTGCCCTTCGTGGTGTCCGCTTGGTGTCCGCTTCGCTCAGACTGCACCATCCTGATCAAGGCCAAGAATTTCCTTCATTTTCTCGCGCATGAGAAATTTCTGGATCTTGCCGGTCACCGTCATCGGGAAGCTGTCGACGAAACGGATGTAGCGCGGAATCTTGTAGTGGGCGATCTGCCCCTGGCAGAACTGGCGCACTTCCTCTTCGCTGAGCGAGCCTTCTTCGCGCGGGATGATCCAGGCACACAACTCTTCGCCGTATTTTTCGTCAGGCACGCCGACCACCTGGACATCGAGTACCTTGGGATGGGTGTAGAGGAACTCCTCGATTTCGCGCGGATAGATATTCTCGCCACCGCGGATCACCATGTCCTTGATGCGACCGACGATCGTGCAATAGCCTTCATCGTCGATCACCGCCATGTCACCGGTATGCATCCAGCCTGCAGCGTCAATCGCCTCGCTGGTGCGCACTTCATCATTCCAGTAGCCAAGCATCACCGAATAGCCCCGCGTGCACAGCTCGCCGGCCGTGCCACGCGGCACGATGCGGCCTTCGCCGTCGACGATCTTCACTTCGAGATGCGGGTGGATGCGGCCCACGGTGGCGACGCGCTGATCCAGCGGATCATCGGTGCCACTCTGGAAGCTCACCGGCGAAGTCTCGGTCATGCCATAGGCAATGGTCACTTCCTCCATGTGCATCTGGCTGACCACCCGCTTCATCACTTCGATCGGGCAAGGGCTGCCCGCCATGATGCCGGTGCGCAGCGTGGCCAGATCGAATTCGGCAAAACGCGGATGGTCGAGCATGGCGATGAACATCGTCGGCACGCCGTACAGCGCCGTACATCGTTCCCCGGCCACGGTTTCCAGCACTGCCAGTGGCTCGAAAGCTTCGGCCGGATAAACCATGGTCGCGCCATGCGTCAGGCAGCCCAGATTGCCCATCACCATGCCGAAACAGTGATAAAGCGGCACCGGAATGCACAGCCGGTCACCGGCCGCAAGCTTGATCGACTCCCCAACGAAATAGCCGTTGTTGAGGATATTGTGGTGCGACAGGGTCGCACCTTTCGGATGCCCGGTGGTGCCTGAAGTGAACTGGATGTTGATCGGGTCGTCGAACTGCAGCTCCCCACCAAGTGCGGTCAGCGCTTCGAGCTCGGCGACGCTCGGCGTCTTGAGCAGATCGTCAAAATTGAACATCCCCGGCGAACGCTCGGCACCCATGCGAATGACACATTGCAAAGCAGGCAGCCGCTCGCTGCTGAGTTCGCCCGGAGCGCAGCGTTTCAGCTCGGGAGCGAGATCACCAAGAATGTCGAGGTAGTTGCTGGTCTTGAATGCCGGCGACAGGATGAGTGCCCGACAGGCGACCTTGTTGAGGGCGTATTCCAGTTCGGCGCGTCGGTAGGCAGGGTTGATGTTGACCATCACCAGCCCCGCCTTGGCAGTGGCGAACTGAGTCAAGGCCCATTCGCTGTTGTTCTGCGACCAGATGCCGACGCGCTCACCGCGCTTGAGGCCCATGCGCAGCAGCCCACAGGCGAGCGCGTCGACGCGCTGGCGCAGCTGGGCATAGTTCAAGCGCACATTCTGATAAGGCACGACCAGGGCATCCTGCTCGGCATGACGGCTGCAGGCCGCATCGAAAAACCGGCCGATCGTGTCACCAATCAGCGGCTTGTCGGAAGTGCCATGCACGTAGCTCGGCACAGTATTGCTGTCCATCCTGTCTCCTCCTGTTGGAAGCACTGCGGTCGACAACGCTGGTCACCGCAGTGCCTTGCTTCAAGCCGGCAGCGCCTCGAACTCGACCAGCTCATCGCCATCGCCCACCTGATCGCCGACGGCAAAGCGGAAAGCTTTCACCGTCCCGGCTGCGGGAGCGGCAATGGTGTGCTCCATCTTCATCGCTTCGAGAATCAGCAGCGGCGCACCTTTTTCCACCGTACTGCCTTCCACTGCCACCAGGGCAATGACCTTGCCCGGCATCGGCGCCAGCAAACCGCCTTCGGCACCGCCGCCTTCGCCGCTGTGATGAAGCGGATTGATCGCCACCAGCTGCCAGGCACGGCCACGGGCAAAGACATGACGACGGCCGGCAGCTGCAATCACGGTGGCGTCCATGCGCGTGCCATCGAGCTCGACCCGCAACTGGCCGCGCTCATTGACTTCGCCACGCGCTTCGATGCTGTGGCCATCGATGCTCAGCCGCCAGGCCCCCGGCAGATAGGCAACACCGACTTCGTGATCCTGTTCACCGTGACGGAAGCGCAAGGTGCGCCGCGCAGTGACGTTCATCCGCCAGCCGTCGCGGGCATGCCAGGGCGACATCGCATCACTGCTGCGCCGCGCATGCCAATCGGCAAAAGCGGCATCGCGCAGCAGTTCGGCGACTGCAGCGATGTGCAGCACTTCAGCCGGCAGCGCTTCATCGGCCGGGAACAGATAGGCCTGCTCGCGCTCGATGAGGCCGGTATCCAGATCGGCGCTGGCAAAAGCCGGACACGCTGCCAGACGCGCCAGGAAGTCGATGTTGTTGGCAACTCCGGCAACACGGTAATCGGCCAGCGCCTGCAGCAGCCGCGCCAGCGCACGTTCGCGGTCGGTGTCCCAGACAATGAGCTTGGCGATCATCGGATCGTAATGCGGGCTGATCTCGTCGCCTTCTTCGACACCGGTGTCGACGCGCACATGCAGACTCTCGGCCGGCGGTGCAAGGTGCAGCAGCTTGCCAGTCGAAGGCAGGAAACCTTTGGCCGGATCTTCGGCATAGATCCGTGCTTCGAACGCATGACCACGCAACTGCAGCTGGCTCTGCGCCAGCGGCAGCGGCTCACCAGCGGCGACACGCAACTGCCATTCAACCAGATCGAGGCCGGTAATCATTTCAGTGACCGGATGCTCGACCTGCAGTCGGGTGTTCATCTCCATGAAGTAGAAGCTGCCATCCTGGTTGGCAATGAATTCCACCGTGCCGGCACCGACATAGCCCACCGCCCTGGCCGCATCGACTGCCGCCTTGCCCATCGCGGCCCGGCGTTCGGCAGTCATCCCCGGTGCCGGCGCTTCTTCGAGCACTTTCTGATGGCGGCGCTGCACCGAGCAGTCGCGTTCGAACAAATAGACGACATTGCCCTGGCGGTCGCCAAAGACCTGGATTTCGATGTGGCGCGGGCGGGTGATGTATTTTTCCACCAACACGTGTTCGTTGCCGAAGCTGGACGCCGCTTCACGTTTGCAGGAAGCAAGCAGCTCAGGGAAATCCGCCGACTGTTCAACCAGGCGCATGCCTTTGCCGCCACCGCCGGCTGCGGCCTTGATCAGCACCGGATAGCCAATGCCATCAGCCTGCTGATGCAGGAAAGCGGGGTCCTGGTCATCGCCGTGATAGCCGGGCGTCAGTGGCACACCGGCAGCTTCCATCAGCTTCTTCGCTTCCGACTTCGAGCCCATCGCCCGGATCGCACTCACCGGCGGACCGATGAAGACGATGCCGGCACGCTCGCAAGCCTGGCAGAAGTCCTCGTTCTCGGAGAGAAAACCATAGCCGGGATGAATGGCCTGGGCGCCGGTCTGCTGGGCAGCGGCGATGATCTTGTCGATCACCAGATAGCTTTCACGCGCAGCGGCCGGACCAATCAGCACCGCCTCGTCAGCAAGACGGACGTGGCGGGCATTGGCATCGGCTTCCGAATAAACCGCCACGGTGCGAATGCCCATGCGGCGGGCGGTCTTGATCACGCGGCAGGCGATTTCACCGCGGTTCGCAATAAGGATCTTGTTAAACATGACAGGTGCTCTCCGCGGTGAAATCGCCTCGTGCTGCGCACGTCAGGCGATGTGACTGCGTCGCTGGGCCGCTGCGCGGCTGGTCACCGCGGTTCGCAATAAGAATTTTATTGAACATGAGTGCTCTCCGCGGTAGTGATGGTGTGGCGTCCGGGCCATGTCCCGAGCCCACAAGGCTTTGCGACGGCGTAGCCCGGATAAGCGCAGCGCATCCGGGAAAATCGGCGAGCTCCCAGCCACCGCTCAGCCTGACGCGCCGTGCAAGGCTCAACCCGCATCGCCGCCTGCTCCAGAGCTCCCCCGGATGCGCTGCGCTTATCCGGGCTACCAATCCGGCCTTTGATCTTGACCATGACAAATACTCTCCGCGATTCAGTGCTGGATCCACGCCGCCGGGCGCTTGGCGAGGAAGGCGGCGAGGCCTTCTTTCGCTTCCGGCGTGGCGCGCAGGCGGGCGATGCGACGGGCGGTGTCGACCACCACCGCGTCGCTCAGCGGACGATTGGCCACCGCACGGATCAATGCCTTGGCGGCGGTCTGCGACTGTGGACCACCTTGCAGCAAGGCCGCGACCACTTCCTGCACCTTGGCATCGAGGGCATCGTCGGCAACTGCTTCATGCACCAGGCCCAGCGCTTCGGCACGCGCAGCGCTGATCCGCTCGGCGGTCTGGAAGAAGCGATAAGCCTGACGCTCGCCGATGGCACGGATGACATACGGACTGATCGCCGCCGGGATGATGCCGAACTTGACTTCAGAGGTGGCAAACACTGCCTTCTCGCCGGCAAGGCAGATGTCACAGGCACTCGCCAACCCCATGCCGCCGCCGAGTGCGGCGCCATGAACGCGGGCAATGGT
>JAVEVA010000100.1:0-9538 GCA_034005275.1 Thauera sp.
CATCTGCGCTGCCAGCCACACCCGTGAAGTGGCGTAGAAGTTGCCATGTACTTCGGCCCATTCAAGAAAATCACCACGGGCACGCAATTGCTGGAAGGTGGCGACATCGATGAAATGGTATTCACGACCGTTCTGCTCACCGCTGCGCGGCGCCCGCGTGGTGTAGGACACGGACAACTGCAGGGCGGGTTCGCGCTCGAGCAGGCCGTGAACAAGCGTCGTCTTGCCGGCTCCGGAAGGGGCGGTAACGATGATCAGACTTCCCGACATCTGCACTCCTGAAAATTGTTGCAATTTAACAACAGACCATCCATTTCACAGCAGTTCGGCACGCAATTCGGCTGCCGACTTGATCGACAACAGTCCCGGTGCGACATCAAAAGCGGTCTTGGCGCCATATTGTCCCTGCTGATGCAGTCGGGCCGCCGCCCGTGCATAAGCCACCAGCACACTGGCGGTGAACTCGGGATTGCTTTCGAGCTGCAGTGAATATTCGATCACCTGCGCATGTTCCGCACTGGTATTGCCGCTGCGGATGACGAAGCCACCGTGCGGCATCCGATTGTGCTCGCGCGCCAGGGTGTCGGCATCAATGAAATTCACACGGGTGTCATAGTCGGCAAAATAGTCCGGCATGGTGATGATCGCCTGCTCGACCGCCGCCGCGTCCGCCCCTTCCTCCAGCACCACATGACATTCACGCTGATGTTTCTCGCGCGTGCTCAACTGCGGACGCACACCGCTGCGCACACGCTCAATCGCGGCCGGCGACGGGATGGTGTACTGCACGCCGGCTTTCACCCCCGGCACCCGGCGCACCGCGTCGGAATGACCCTGGCTGAGACCTTTGCCCCAGAAGGTGTAACTGGCGCCATCGGGCAGCAGCGCTTCGCCATAAAGGCGGTTGATCGAAAACAGGCCGGGATCCCAGCCGATCGAAATCAGTGCCACATGCTGGTTCGCCCGCGCTGGCACATCGACTGCAGCAAAATATTCGGGAATCCGCGCATGGGTGTCGAAGCTGTCGACGGTATTGAACATCGCCGCCAGCTCCGGCCCCTGCACCGGCAGATCGTCCTTGGAGCCACCACAAAGGATGAGGACGTCGATCGCCTCACGAAAGCTACCGAGCACGCTCATCGCCTCCACCCGGGTCGCCGGATTCAGCGTCACTACCGTCGCCGGATCGCGCCGGCTGAACACCGCCACCAGTTCCATGTCGGGATTCTTGCCCAGCGCCGCTTCCACCCCACGCCCCAGGTTGCCATAGCCGGCAATGCCAATGCGGATTTTTTCAGTCATCAAGCTTTCCAGTTCCAGTTTGCCATCTGCCGCCGGCTCGCGCCTTCACTCACTGCCAGGCCAGCCAGCGGAAACCCCGATTGTAACCGCCAATGAGAACATGCCCCGACCTGCTCACTCCAGATTCTGCACCTGCTCGCGCATCTGTTCGATCAGCACTTTCAGCTCCATCGCCACGCCGGTGATGTCGGCGGCCGGGGATTTCGAGGCGAGGGTATTGGCTTCGCGGTTGAGCTCCTGCATGAGGAAATCGAGCCGCTTGCCGGCCGCACCGCTGCCTTTGAGAATACGCTCCAGCTCGTCGAGATGGGTGTTGAGTCGGGTCAGCTCCTCATCGACATCGATCCGCTGAGCGTAGAGCGCGAGCTCCTGACGGATGCGGTCTTCATCGAGACTGCCCACCGCCTCGCGCAGCCGGCTCGACAGGCGCTGCTGGTAAGCCTCGACCACTTCAGGCATCCGCGGCACCACTTGCTGCACCAGCTCGCGCATGCGGGCGGCACGTTCGACAATCGCCTGCGCCAGCCGGCTGCCTTCCCGCTGCCGGGTGGCAATCAGATCGTCAAGTGCCGCATCCACCAGCTTGCGCAGCGCCGGCAACAGTTCATCAAAATCCGGACTGTCATCCGCCAGCATGCCCGGCCAGCGCAGCAATTCATTCACCGACAGCGGCGCAGCGTCGGCAAAGCGCTCGCGCAGCTGCACCTGAACCGAGGCCAGTTGCTCGAGCAAGGCGGCATTCAGCGCCAGGCTGCGGCCCTGGTCATGGACGGCGTGCAGATTGAGGCGGCATTCGAGCTTGCCACGGCCGACCCGCGCGCTGATGCGCTCGCGCAGCATCGGCTCCGCCTGACGCAGCTCGTCGCCGATGCGGAAGCCGAGGTCGAGATAGCGCGAATTGACGCTGCGCAGTTCAAGATGGAGACGGATGTTGCCGACATCACTGCTCTGGCTGGCAAAGCCGGTCATGCTCTGGATCATGTGGGACTCCGGTTAGCCGGCCCAATGCATTACACTGCAGGCTCGACTCAGGACAAAAGGCTGGAAAGCCCGGATTCTATCGCTCACGAAGATGCCGCCTCAAGCCAACTGCGCGCTGCCCGCAGGCTTTCAGCTCGATCAGTACCGCATTGACCGCCAGCTTTCGCTGGGCGGTTTTTCCATCGTGTACCTCGCCCACGACGAACTGGGCACGCCGGTGGCAATCAAGGAATACCTGCCCAATTCGCTTGCCCTGCGCGAAGCTGGCCAGATCGAGCCGCAGGTTCCTGAAGAGCATCTGCCCTCCTTTCGCTACGGCATGAAGTGCTTCTTCGAAGAAGGGCGTACCCTTGCCAAGCTGATGCACCCCAATGTCGTGCGGGTGCTCAACTTCTTCCGCGCCAACGGCACGGTGTACATGGTGATGCAGTTCGAACAGGGCCGTACCTTGCACGACCTCATCAAGAAGAGCCAGGGCATGCTCAAGGAAAGCCTGATCCGCACGGTCTTCGTGCGCATGCTCAACGGCTTGCGCGAAGTCCATGCGCACAAGCTGCTCCACCTCGACATCAAGCCTTCCAACATCTATCTGCGCGCCGACGGCACACCGGTGCTGCTCGACTTCGGCGCTGCCCGCCAGATGCTCAGCAGCGACCAGCCGGTTCTCAAGCCGATGTACACCCCCGGCTTTGCCTCACCCGAACAATACGAACGCCGTGACCAGCTCGGCCCCTGGAGCGACATCTACAGTGTCGGCGCCACCATGTATGCCTGCATCGCCAACACCGCTCCGCCTCGTGCCGACGAGCGTGTCAAGCAGGACAGCCTGGTTCCGGTCAGCCAGACACATGGCGAGCATTACAGCCCGCAGTTGCTCGAACTCATCGACTGGTGCCTGCAGCTTGACTTGCTGCAACGCCCGCAAAGCGTCTATACCTTGCAAAAAAGCCTTGCCCAGCGCGAAAGCTCCGCCCAGCACCCGGCCAGCAGCTCCCCGCGCTGGTTTTCCGATCTCGGCAGCCGGCTGAAGTCCTTTATCCGCAGCTCATGAGCAGAAAGCTTCGACAATGAGATTCACCATCTACCAGGAGAGCCGCATCGGCTCCCGCCAAACCAACCAGGACCGCATCGCCTACTGCTATTCGCGCGACGCCTTGCTGATGCTGGTCGCCGACGGCATGGGCGGCCACGAACATGGTGATCTGGCTGCTCAGCTCGCAGTGCAGCACATCACCCAGGCCTTCCAGCGCGCAGCTCAGCCTGCGCTCGCCGATCCGCCTCTTTTCCTCTCCAAGGCGCTCACCGACGCCCATTACGCGATCATCGACGACAGCTTCGAGCGCCATCTCAACGAAGCGCCGCGCACCACCATCGTCGCCTGTGTCATCCAGGACGGTCAGGCCTGGTGGGCGCATGCCGGCGACTCCCGCCTCTATCTGGTGCGCAACCGCAAACTGCTCACCCGCACCCGCGACCATTCCCGCCTGCAACTGATGCTCGATCAGGGACTGGTGTCGCCCGAAGAAGCCGCCACCCACCCGGGACGCAACCGCATCTACTCCTGCCTCGGTGGCAGCCACACGCCGCAGATTGACTACTCCCTGCCCCATCTGCTGCGCGATGGCGACATTTTTGCCCTGTGCTCCGATGGCTTGTGGGGGCCGCTGGAAGAAAGCGATCTGATCGCCCGCCTGTCAAGCATGCCGCTCGCCCAGGCGGTGCCGGTGCTGCTCGACCGTGCCGAACTCGACAGTGCCGGCACCAGCGACAACCTTTCCCTGCTGGCGATGTGCTGGCACAGCAGTCCGGGCAGCGTGCCCAATGATTCCATTTCCACCCGCACCATGGCGCTCGATGCTTTCGCCACCCAGATGGATGTCGGCACCGCCAGCAGTACCCGGGTGGTGGATCTCGACGAAGACGAGATCGAACGCGCCATCCGCGAAATCAACGACGCCATCAGCAAATTCGACAAACGCTAGGAAACCCGATGACCCGTCCCAGCCAGCGCCAGCCCGACGAGCTGCGCCTGATCCGCCTCAGCCCGGATTACACCTGCCATGCCGAAGGCTCGGTCCTGATCGAATTCGGTGACACCCGGGTGCTGTGCACCGCCAGCGTCGAAGACGGCGTGCCACCTTTTCTGCGCGGCAAGGCCCAGGGCTGGCTGACTGCCGAATACGGCATGCTGCCGCGCGCCACCCACACCCGCAGCCGCCGTGAAGCCGCGGCCGGCAAACAGAGTGGCCGCAGCCTCGAAATCCAGCGCCTGATCGGCCGCAGCCTGCGCGCGGCGATTGATCTGCGTGCGCTCAGCGAACGTCAGCTCACCCTCGACTGTGATGTGCTGCAGGCGGACGGCGGCACCCGCACCGCCGCCATCACTGGCGCCTGTGTCGCGGCCCAGCTTGCCTGTGCGCGGCTGGTGAACAATGGTCAGCTCGCCCGCAACCCGTTTCACACCCTGGTCGCTGCGGTCTCGGTCGGCATCTACCAGGGCCAGCCGGTGCTCGATCTCGATTACGCCGAAGATGCCCATTGCGACACCGACATGAATGTGGTGATGACGGCGCAAGGTGGTCTGATCGAAATTCAGGGCACGGCCGAAGGGGCCGCTTTTTCCCGCGCCGAACTCAACCAGCTGCTCGACCTCGCTGAACACGGCATCCAGCAGCTGTTCGAGCTCCAGCGCAACGCATTGCAGGCAAGCTGATGAAACAAAGACTGGTGCTGGCAAGCAACAACAGCAAGAAGGCGGCGGAAATGCAGGCTCTGCTCGCTCCGCTCGACATCGAGATCATTCCCCAGGGCGTGCTCGACATCCCCGAAGCCGAAGAACCGCATCCGAGCTTCGTCGAAAATGCGCTCGCCAAAGCACGCCATGCCGCAGCGGCGAGCGGTCTGCCGGCCATTGCCGACGACTCCGGCCTGTGCGTGCCCGCTCTCGGCGGCGCCCCGGGCGTGCATTCAGCACGTTTTGCCGGCGATCCGAAATCCGACGCGCGCAACAATGCGCTGCTGCTTGAACGACTGGCCGACTTTGCCGAGCCGGAAGCGCGACGGGCCTATTTTTATTCCGTCGTCGTGCTGGTGCGTCACGCTGACGACCCGCAACCGCTGATTGCCGATGGTGAGTGGCATGGCGAAATCCTCCATGCCCCCCGTGGCGAAGGCGGTTTTGGCTACGATCCGCTGTTCTGGCTGCCCGAGCTGGAACAAAGCGCCGCCGAACTTGATGCAGCGCTGAAAAACACCCTCAGCCACCGTGGTGCTGCCTTGCGTCATCTGCTCAGCCGGCTTGAATACCAGCCGCTTGGCCAGAACTGAGTGACAACTGAGTGCAGACTCAGTGTCCACTGACCCCTGATCAAACCGAGCTTTCCCTGCCAACATCCGTGAAATCCCGCATCATTCCCCTCGTCGCCGAGCTGTCCAGCCAGTCGCTGCCGATGCCGGCCCAGCCTCAGCTGCAGGCCCCGCCGCCGCTCGCGCTGTACGTGCATTTCCCCTGGTGCGTGCGCAAATGCCCCTACTGTGATTTCAATTCCCACACCCTGCGCGCCGACGAACGGGCCGAGCAGCAGTGGCTCGCCGCCGTGCTGGCCGATCTGCAGCAGGCGCTGCCGCAGATCTGGGGGCGGCGTATCCTGAGCGTCTTCATCGGTGGCGGCACGCCGAGCCTGATGTCGGCGGCGACCATGGATCAGCTGCTCACCCAGCTGCGCATGCTGCTGCCGCTCGATGCGCTGGCTGAAATCACCGTTGAAGCCAATCCGGGCACGGTCGAAGCGGAGCGCTTTGCCGCCTATCGCGCCAGCGGCGTCAATCGGCTGTCGCTCGGCATCCAGAGCTTCGACGACCGCATGCTGCACCGCATCGGGCGCATCCATGACGGCGAAGAAGCGGCGCGAGCGATCGAAACTGCCCGCCGGCACTTCGAGCGCGTCAATCTTGACCTGATGTACGCCTTGCCGGAACAGACGCTGGCGATGGCGCTGGCCGACCTTGACCGGGCACTCGACTTCGCCCCTGAACACCTGTCCTGCTACCACCTCACGCTTGAGCCGAACACGCCGTTTGCCCACTCCCCGCCACCGCTGCCTGACGAAGACAGCGCCGCCGACATGCAGGAAGCGATCGAAGCCCGACTGGCGGCAGCCGGCTACCAGCATTACGAGACTTCCGCTTTCGCCCGTCCTCACGGTCACAGCCGCCACAATCTCAATTACTGGAGCTTTGGCGACTATCTCGGCATCGGCCCCGGCGCCCACAGCAAACTGTCCAGCCATGAAGGCATCCGCCGCGAAGTGCGTCACCGCCATCCATCACGCTATCTGGAAGCGGCAGCGAATGGCGATTTCCTTGCCGAAGCGCGCACGGTGGCCGTCGCCGAACTGCCGTTCGAATTCATGATGAATGCGCTGCGCCTGATCGACGGCGTGCCACGCACGCTGTTCAGCGCCCACACCGGCCTGCCGCTGGAAGTGATCGGCGCCGAGCTGCATCAGGCCCGGCAGCAAGGTCTGCTTCAGCTCGACCACCAACGCCTGCGCCCGACTGCGCGCGGTCAGCGTTTCCTCAACGATCTGCTGCAGCGCTTCCTGCCGGACTGAAAACCGTTCAGCGCGCAGCCGGGTTCAGGGCCGGGTTCAGCGTGTAGGTGCCAGTGAGCGCCGCCTGCGCGAGAATGTGACCGGCCATCGCCGCCCGCACCTCCGCGAGGGTGAAACGGCCTTCGACCTCGCAGCGCTCGACATCCAGCGCATGAATCGTGAACACATAGCGATGGACGAGCGCGTCATTCCACGGCGGACAAGGGCCGTCGTAACCGTAGTAATCCCCTTTCATGTCCTCATCGCCGGCAAACCAGGCGGTGAAGTCATTGATGCCCTGGCGGACCCCGAGCGCCGCCTCCGGGCCGGTTTTGCCGCCTGGCGTCACTTCACCACTGAACTGACCGGCATCGATCTCACGCAGATCACCGGGCAGATCGACCAGCACCCAGTGGGCAAACTCGACCCGCGGCAAACTCGCTGCCACCTCCCGGCCTTCCTGATTGACGTCATCGCCGACGCTGGGCACGTCCGGATCGTGGCAGGTGATCACAAAAGAACGCGTTCCCGCCGGCACTTCACTCCAGCTCAGCTGCGGACTGTGGTTGCCACCCAGGCAGACATGGTCCGTTGCAGCCGGAATGCAGAATGCCAGCTCACCCGGGATCGGCGCACCGTCGTTGAAATGTTCGCTACTCAGTTTCATGGGATCTCCTTGCAGACAACGACAAAACGGCCGGATCAAAGTGGTCGGACCGACCAGCGGACCGCAGCAGCAAACTACGGCGCCTCACACAAGCAGTGCAGATAAAGATGACGCGGGTCATTCCAGTCCAGCAGGCTTGCTGCCGGCAGGCGCGCCGCATCGCGGTAATGCGCAAACCAGTTTCGTGTCGACGTGGTACTGCGCTCGGTGCCAGCCGAGCCGGCCCAACCAGCCCAACCAGCCCAGCCCAGCCAGTCCGACCAGGCGGCAGGCAGCCAGCCGGCCAGGCGCAGCTCGAGACTGCCGAGCTTGCGCAGCAGCCGCTCGCGCAAGCCGATGCCGGGCTCGGGCCACACCACTTCGTAGTCTTCCAGCTCAGCGCGCTCGGCAGCCGCAGCGAGCGCATCATCGAGCCCGCCGAGCTGGTCAACCAGCCCGAGCTGCTGCGCCGCCGCGCCCAGCCACACCCGGCCACGGGCAACCGCGTCCACATCACTCGCTTCCATGCCGCGCCCGCGTGCAACGATGTCGATGAAGCGCCGATAAGCGTGATCGACCCCCAGCTGCAAAGTCTGCGCCGCTTCCGCCGACAGCGGCCGACGCGGGTCGAGCGCAGCAGCCAGGCTTGAAGTCGCCACCCCATCGACATGAATGCCGAGCTCCTTGAGCGGCTGGGCAATTTCCGGAAAGATGCCGAACACGCCGATCGAACCGGTCAGCGTCGCCGGGCTGGCCCAGATCTCATCCGCCGCACTGGCAATCCAGTAAGCACCGGAAGCGGCCACCGAGCTCATCGACACGATCACCGGCTTGCCCGCCGCCCGGGTCAGCTCGAGCTCGCGACGAATCAGTTCCGACGCCCAGGCACTGCCACCAGGACTGTCCAGGCGCAGCACCACGGCTTTCACTGCCTCATCGTTGCGCACCTGCCGCAGCAGTTGCGCATAGGCATCACCACCCATCACGCCCACTGCCTCCCGGCCGTCGACGATCGTGCCCTGACCGACAATCACCGCGATCTGCTCGGCTGCCGCAGGCGGCTGCGGACTGGCGAGGGCGAGGTATTCGAGCACCCCGACCACGCCAGCGTCCACGGCCTCGTCTTCGCGCCCGGTCTGCTTGCGAACAAGCTGACGCCACTGGTCACGGCTGCTGAGCTGATCGACCAACCCCGCCTCACGCGCCGCCAGCGCCGCATCGCCCGCCACTTCGATCAGCAGATCGGGATAGCGGTCGACATAGCGATCGACCGCCGCCTCGGCAAGCTTGCGCCCGCTGGCGATTTCGGCACGCAGTTGCCCCCACAGGCCATTGAGCAGATCCAGTGCGGCAGCGCGATCTTCCGGCGACATGTCATTGCGGGTGAACGGTTCGGCAAACGACTTGTATTCACCGGCGCGGAACACATGTACTTTGACCCCGAGGCGGTCGAGCGCATCCTTGAAATACGCGCTGTAGCGCGCCAGCCCACCCAGCAACACGAAGCCATCCGGCGACAGATGGATTTCATCTGCCGCGCTGGCAAGGTAGTACTGCGCCTGGGTGAAACGCTCGCCACGCGCGATCACCGGCTTGCCGCTGCGCTTGAAGTCGACGATCGCCGCACGCAATTCAGCCAGCTTGGCAAAACCGCCACCCAGCAGCTCATCGGTTTCCAGCACCAGCGCGCTGATGCGCTCATCATCACGTGCCAGGCGCAGCGCCAGAGTCAGATCGGACAGCACATGGCCATTGGCTTCGCTATCGCCAAGCAGATCAAGCGCTTCCGGCACCGCCGCCTGCTCGACCAGCACGCCGGAGGGACGCAGCAGCAGCGCACTGTCGGCCGACAGTTCAGCCGGCTTGGCAAACATCATCGCCACCAGCGCGCCGATACCAAACAGCAGCACGGCATAAAACACGCCACGCACGAGCAGATTCATCGTGCGCACGAACAGGCGCAAGGTATTGAACAGGAAGCGGAACAGGGCACGAAGCAAGATGAGTTTCCTCAGTT
>JAVEVA010000101.1:0-4747 GCA_034005275.1 Thauera sp.
TTGCGGGCCGAGCTGAATGCCCTGCTCGGCACTTCCTCGGTGGCGGGAACGGTACGCTCAGCGGCCTGAATCGGCCCGGTCAGGGGGGCGAGGCTTGCCGCGACAGGCGCCGGCAAGCAGCTTTCCGGACTGCTGCGTGAGCAGGGGTCCGGAAAGTGTGGCGAAAAGAGCTTGGCAGGATTGTGCCGTGGGGTTCAGCCCTGGCCGGTAAGCTTGAGGAATTTTTCCATCAGCTGATCCTTGGTCTCGACATGGTCGGGATCAAGCGGGATGCAGTCTACCGGACAGACCTGCTGGCACTGGGGCTCGTCGAAGTGGCCGACGCATTCGGTGCACTTGTCCGGATCGATCTCGTAAATTTCCTCGCCCTGGGAAATCGCGCCGTTGGGGCACTCGGGCTCGCAGACATCACAGTTGATGCATTCGTCGGTGATGATCAAGGACATGGTCTTGGCTTCCTTGTGGTGATTGGGGAAAAATGGGCGGGGGTAGGAGCTGGCTTTTTAACGGCTTGCCAGCTTGTCCTGCAGTCGTGCCAGCACCGAAGGCTGGACGAACTTGCTCACGTCGCCACCCAGGCGGGCGATTTCACGCACCATGGTGGCTGAGATGAACATGTATTCCTCCGCAGGGGTGAGGAATACGGTTTCGACCTCCGGATGCAGCTTCCGGTTCATGCCAGCCATCTGGAATTCGTATTCGAAGTCGGAAACTGCGCGCAGGCCGCGCATGATGACCCGCGCGCCCTGCTGCTGGAGAAAGTCCATCAGCAGGCAGTCGAAGCCGGTCACTTTCACGTTCGGGTAGTCGGCCAGTGCTTCGCGAGCGATGTCGACGCGCTCTTCGAGGCTGAAGATCGGCCCCTTGGTATTGCTGCGGGCGACGGCGACGATGACGGTTTCGAACAGTGCGGCGGCGCGGCGGACGAGATCGTAATGACCGCGGGTGAAAGGGTCGAAAGTACCCGGATAAACCGCCACTGCGTCTTTCATGACTGGCTCCTGCGTAACAGATGGTAGTGCACTGCGCCTGCGCGCCCTCGTTTCTCGGTCTGCCAGGCGCCCAGGGCGTCGATGGCGGATTCTGCTTCCACATAGAGCCAGCCGTCGGCGCGGACCAGACGGTCGAGCAGCGGCGCCAGCGCCGTCACCAGACCCTGCTGATAAGGGGGGTCGATGAAGGCGCCATCGAAGCTGGCGGTCGTGTTGCGGGCGAATTCTAGCGCATCGCCGCAGACAATCTCCACCTGAGTTGCACCCAGACTGTGCACCGCATCACGCAGATGGGCGCACAGCGGGCGGGAACGCTCGACCAGCACCACGCGTTCGGCGCCGCGTGATGCGGCTTCGAGGCCGAGAATGCCGCTGCCGGCAAACAGGTCGACGCAGTGCTGCCCGTCGAGATCCTGGCCCAGCCAGTTGAACAGGGTCTCGCGCACCCGGTCCGGGCTGGGACGCAAGCCGCTGACCTTGGGCACTTCGGGTACGGTGAGCAGGCGCGAACGCCATTGACCACCGACGATGCGTACCCGGCTCATGGTTGTGCGGCGGTCTCGGTGTCGCCATCACCGCCGGCGCTGACGGTGATCAGCCGGGCCGGATCAATGCGGCGGCTGAAGGCCGAGCGCACTTGTTCGGCGTCCACCGCTTTCACCGCCCCCTGATAGGTGTCGAGCCAGTCGAGCGGCAGCTGATAGAAACCGATCATCGCCACGTAATCGAGGATCTTGGCATTCGAATCGAGACGCAGGCCGAAACCGTTGATCAGATTGTCGTGTGCAGCCTGCAGTTCTTCCGCGCTCGGGCCGTCGGCGATGAACTGGCGCAAGGTCTGGTCGACCACTTCGAGTGCCGCAGCGCGCTGGCTGCCACGGGTCTGCAGACCGATCTGGAACGGGCCAGCCACCTGGCGGGGCGCGAGATAGCTGTAGACGCTGTAGGCGAAGCCGCGCTGTTCGCGCACTTCCTTGGTCAGGCGGGAGACGAAGCCACCACCGCCGAGGATGTAGTTGCCCACCAGCAAGGGGAAGTAGTCCGGGTCATCCCGCGACATGCCGGGCTGACCGATGAGGATGTGCGCCTGTGCGGACGGGTTGGCGAGATGCTCGCTGTGGGCGCTCACTGCAGCCGGAGCGGGCAAGGCCGCAGCGGGCGGCAGCGCCGGCAGTTGGCGGGTGAGCTGTTCGGCCAGTGCTGCAGCGCGTTCGCGGCTGAGGTCGCCGACGATGGCGATGCTGGCGCGGTTGGCACCGAAGTGGCGGCGGTGGAAATCGACCAGATCCTCGCGGCTGATCGCCTGCAGGGTTTCGGCCGTGGTGGTGTGGCCATAAGGGTGGCCGGCGTAAAGCAGGGCATTGAAGCGACGGCCAGCCAGTGCCGCCGGCTTGGTGAGCAGTTCGCGCAAGGCGGTGAGGCTACGGCCACGTTCGCGTTCGAGCACCGTGGCGGGGAAAGCAGGATCGGCGAGCAGGCTGGCAGCGAGCTGAACGGAAGCTTCCAGCTCTTCCGCCGAGGACAGGCTGCGAATCGACAGGCTGGAACGGTCATCGTCGGTGCTGGTGCCGATGCGGGCGCCGAGATCGGCACGACGTTCGGCGATCTGCTGCTCGTCAAGCGTGCTGGTGCCGGCGGTGAGCAGACTGCTCACCAAACCCGCGAGGCCGGCACGTTCGGCAGGTTCATGCGCTGAGCCGGCGGCGAAGTCGATCTGGATGTCGACCATCGGCAAGGCGCGGCTTTCGACGAACAGCACGCGTGCGCCGCTCGCGCTTTGCCACTGCTCGATTTGCGGGCCGGCGACTGCACTGCCGGCTCCCAGCAGGGCCGAGAAGGTGAACAAGGCGACAAACTGCCGGGGAGAACGGAAAAATCGGGTCATGAAAAAATCCTTCATTGTGCGCAGCGGCGACAGGGTCATTGAGCGGCGGTGGGCTGCGAACCAGCAGGCTGGGGGTCGAGGCGGGCGCGATTGAGCGTGTCCTCGCTGAAATATTTGGCCGCCACGGCCTGCACTTCGGCCGCAGTGACGCTGCGCAGGCCTTCGAGCAGCTGGCTTTCATCGCGCCACGACAGGCCGGCCGATTCGAGGTAGCCGATTTCCATCGCCTGTCCCATCAGCGAGTCACGCTTGTAGACTTCGCTGGCCAGCGCCTGGCGCTTGACGCGCGCCAGCTCGTTTTCGGCGACGCCTTCACGGGCGATGAGGGCGATTTCGGCGTGCAGGGCTGCTTCCAGGGCCGCGACCTGCTGACCGGCTGCCGGGGCGCCGCCGAGATAGAACAGCGCCGGACCGCGACCGCCTGCGTCATAGCCGGCACTCGCCGACTGGGCGATGCCCTGTTCGCGCACCAGCTTGCGGTTGAGACGGGCGCCGTCGTAGCCGTCGAGGATGGCGGCGAGCACTTCAAGCGCATAAGCTTCGCGGTCATTCACCGGATCGCGCAGCGCCGGTACTGGCCAGGCCATGCTCAGCCAGGGCAGTTCGGCTGGCGCTTTGATCACGGCTTCGCGGGTGCCGCGCTGCACCGGTTCGGGCGTGATGCGCCGCGCAGGCAGTTCGCGGCTGGCGATCGGGCCGTAATGACGTTCAGCATCGCGGAATACCTGTTTGTGGTCGACATCGCCGACCACCACCAGATAAGCGTTGTTCGGTGCATACCAGCGGGTGTACCACTCGCGGGCGTCGGCAAGCTGCATGGTTTCGAGATCGGCCATCCAGCCGATCACCGGGCGCCGATAGGGGTGGGCCTTGTAGACGGTGGCCATCAGCTGTTCGTAGACCAGCGCGCGCGGCTGGTCATCGGTGCGCAGGCGACGTTCTTCCTTGACCACTTCCGTCTCGCGGCGGAAGGACTCTTCATCGAACACCAGGTGCTGCATGCGGTCCGCTTCGAGCGCCATCATCTCGCCCAGATGGGCGGGCGGAATCTGCTGGAAATAGGCGGTGTAATCCTTGCTGGTGAACGCATTGTCGCGACCACCGACTGCGGCGACACGAGCATTGAATTCGCCCGGGCCGACGTTGCGCGTGCCTTTGAACATCATGTGTTCGAGCAAATGGGCAATGCCCGATACGCCTTCCGCTTCATCCATCGAGCCGCTGCGATACCACAGCATGTGCACCACTGAAGGCGCACGGCGATCTTCCTTGACGATGATCTTCATGCCGTTGCTGAGCGTGGTTTCAAATGGATTGGCGTGAACGTTGGCGGACAGGCTCAGGCTGGCGGCGAGCAGGCCGGTCAGCAGAGGGGTGGTCAGGCGGTGGGGAAGGGGCATGAGGCTTTCCTGCATCTGTTAGAATTTGCGCCGTTCAAGCGCGCCCTGGTGGCGGGAGCCGGAAGAAGACAAGGGCGCGGCGACTACACATTGTGAGGGCATGTTTGTCAGTGCGCAGCATCTTAGCGTGATCGCTGGCTGCTGCCCATGACGGCAGTTTGCCGGAGCGGTTCCGGCGCTTCCCTCTGACCTGAGGTTTTCATGTTTGGTTTCCTGAAGAAAAAGCGCAACAAGGCGGCGCCTGCCGCGGCAGAGCCGGCGGTCGAGCAGCTGCCGGTCGCCCTGGAGGCGGAGCAAGCGGTCAAGTCTGCCCAGCCCGCCCAGTCCGATGCGCCGGTCGCGGTGGTCGCGGAGGTAGAGCAAGCACCGGTGCAGGCACCGGTCGAACAGCTGATCGGTGAGAACCGTGAAGCCGGGCCGCAGGAAGCTGAAGTGGATCTTGCCGCAGCGCCGCCCGCAGCGCCCGCGCC
>JAVEVA010000101.1:4847-9394 GCA_034005275.1 Thauera sp.
GCTGCAGCGCGCGAGCAGCTGCAGCGCTGGGGCGAGCGCAACAATGTCAGCGTGGTGGCGCAGGATGGCGGCGATTCCGCTGCGGTGATCTTTGACGCCATCAATGCCGCCAAGGCACGCAAGATCGACATCGTGCTCGCCGATACCGCCGGTCGTCTGCCGACCCAGCTGCACCTGATGGAAGAAATCGCCAAGGTGAGGCGGGTGATCAGCAAGGCGGAAGCCAGTGCACCGCACGAAGTGCTGCTGGTGCTCGATGCCAACATCGGCCAGAACGCGCTGACCCAGGTGCAGGCTTTTGACAAGGCGATCGGCGTCACCGGGCTGGTGGTGACCAAGCTCGACGGTACTGCCAAAGGCGGCGTACTGGCGGCGATCGCCCGTCAGTGCCCGAAACCTTTGCGCTTCATCGGCGTGGGCGAAGGCATCGATGATCTGCAGCCGTTCCGCGCGCGCGAGTTTGTCGATGCCCTGTTCGAGCCGGTGGCCGGCAGCAACAGCAACAAGCGCGACAAGAGCGGCGCATGATCGTCTTCGACGCGGTCACCAGACATTATCCGGGCGGCTATACCGCACTGGCCGGCGTCAGTTGCGAGCTGCGTCATGGCGAACTGGTGGTGTTGTCGGGTCATTCCGGCGCCGGCAAGAGCACTTTGCTCAAGCTGATTCCGGTCATCGAACGTCCGAGCAGCGGCCGGGTGCTGATCAACGGCGAGGACGTCTCCAGCCTGCCGCGTGCGGCGATTCCCTATCTGCGCCGCAATCTCGGCCTGGTGCTGCAGGAAAGCCGGCTGTTGCAGGATCGCTCGGTGTTTGCCAACGTGATGCTGCCGCTGGTGATCGCTGCGCGTCCGCCTGCGGAAGCGGCGAAACGCGCGGAAGCGGCACTGGAGCGCGTCGGTCTTGGCGGACGGGGCAAGGAAATGCCGGCCGGATTGTCCGGCGGCGAGCAGCAGCGGGTGTCGATTGCGCGCGCGATCGTCAACCGCCCGTCGATTCTGATTGCCGATGAGCCGACCGCCCATCTTGATCCCGCGTATGCCAACGAGATTGCTGCGCTGTTCCTTTCTTTCCGCGACGCTGGCGTCACCGTGGTGGTGAGCACCCACGATCGCAGCCTGTTTGCCGATAATTCGCCGCGCCGGCTGGTGCTGCACAAGGGCGAGCTGGTCGAGGACTCGCTGACTGGCGGCATGGCCGATCCACGCGTCGAGAGGGAGCGGTGATGGGACAGTGGCTTTATCTGCATTTGCGCGCGATTGGTCATGCCTTGCAGCGCTTGCTCACTCAACCGGTCAACACCCTGCTGTCGGCGCTGGTGGTCGGCATTGCGCTGTCGCTGCCGGGCGGCGCCTTTCTGCTGCTCGACAATGTCAATGCGCTTGCCCGTGGTCTGTCGGCGACGCCGGAGCTGAGCATCTTTGTCGATGGCGGGCTGGAGGAGGAAGCGCTGGCGGCGCTTGAGCTCCAGGTCGGCGAATTGCCGGATATCGACAGCTGGCGCTTTGTCAGTCGTGATCAGGCTTTACAGCAACTGGGTGAAGGCGGGCTGGGCGATGTGATCAGCGCCCTCGGTGACAATCCCCTGCCGCATGCTTTTGTGCTCAGGCCGCATGAGCCCGATCCGGAGCAACTGGAGGAACTCGTCAGCCGCCTGCGCCAGTGGCCGGGGGTGGAGCATGTGCAACTCGATTCCGCCTGGGTAGCGCGGCTGCATGCGCTGCTCGAACTCGGCCGGGTGCTGGTACTGATGCTCGCCGGCCTGCTGGGTTTTGCGCTGATCATCGTCACCTTCAATACCATCCGGCTGCAGATCCTCACTCAGCGCCAGGAAATCGAGATCAGTCGCCTGCTTGGCGCCACCGATCCGTTCATCCGCCGGCCGTTTTACTGGTTTGGCGGCTTGCAGGGGGCGCTTGGCGGCCTGGTGGCGCTCGGCACGATCTGGCTTGGCGTGCTCGGAGCAGGCGATGCAGTCGAGCATCTGGCGCAGACTTATGGCACAGTATTTCGTTTGCAGGGGCCGGATGCCGCTGCTGCCGCTCTGTTGATCGGTTTTGCCGCCCTGCTGGGCTGGCTGGGTGCGGCGTTGTCGGTGCGTCGTCATCTGGCCAGTACTTGAAATTTTTCTGCTTGCCCCCATATGCTTTCGGTCGGAAGTGGCTGCATAGTTGTTGACTATCGAGTAAATCCCGACAATCAATTAGATCAATGTGGCCTGCTGCTTTAGACTGTGAATCATCAGGTGGCAGACATGTTCAACCACCTGTTTCATCAAACCTGCTGGAGGATTACTGATGTCGCTGATCAATACCGCTGTACAACCGTTCAAGGCCCAGGCTTTCAAGAATGGCAAGTTCATCGAAGTTACCGATGCTGACCTGAAAGGCAAGTGGTCCGTGCTGATCTTCATGCCGGCAGCGTTCACCTTCAACTGCCCGACCGAGATCGAAGACGCTGCTGACCACTATGCCGAGTTCCAGAAGGCTGGTGCTGAAGTCTACATCGTCACTACCGATACCCACTTCTCGCACAAAGTGTGGCACGAGACTTCCGACGCAGTGGGCAAGGCCCAGTTCGCCCTGGTCGGTGACCCCACCCATCAGCTGACCCGCGCTTTTGACGTGCATATCGAAGAAGAAGGCCTCGCCCTGCGCGGTACTTTCATCATCAACCCGGAAGGCGTGATCAAGACGATGGAAGTGCACGACAACGCCATCGCCCGTGACGTGACCGAGACCGTGCGCAAGCTGAAAGCTGCCCAGTACGTCGCTTCGCATCCGAACGAAGTCTGCCCGGCCAAGTGGAAGGAAGGCGAAAAGACGCTGGCACCGTCGATCGATCTGGTCGGCAAGATCTGATCGGACACACTGTTTGACCTGCCGGGGCGAACGCTCCGGCACGTAATCAACACAGCCGGCACCATGCCGGCTGTGTCGTATCAGGCTTCTGTGCGGTACGGCCAGAGTGCCGTCATGCAATCAAATGGATGGAGGGATGCTCATGCTGGACGACAATATCAAGGCTCAACTGAAAGGTTTTCTGGAGCGTGTTTCCGAGCCGCTCGACCTCATCGCCTGGCTGGATGACGGCGACAAGTCGCAGGAAATGCGCGCGCTGCTGAAAGATGTGGCCGAGCAGTCCACGCTGATCACCCTCGTCGAACGCGATGACGCGAATGAGCGCAAGCCGTCGTTCGGCGTGGCGCCCAAAGGTGGCGAGCCGCGTGTGCGCTTTGCCGGCCTGCCGATGGGGCACGAGTTCACCTCGCTGATTCTTGCTCTGCTGCAGACTGCCGGTTATCCGCCCAAGGTCGAAGCGGACGAGATCGAACAGATCAAGGCGCTCGACGGCGAGTTCAACTTCGAGACCTATATTTCGCTGTCCTGCCACAACTGCCCGGACGTGGTGCAGGCGCTCAACCTGATGGCGATTCTCAACCCCGGCATTCGCCACACCATGGTCGACGGCGCCCTGTTCCAGGCTGAAGTCGAACAACGTCAGATCATGGCAGTGCCGACGGTGTTCATGAATGGCGCCGAATTCGGTCAGGGCCGCATGGAACTGGGCGAGATCCTCAGCAAGGTCGATACTGGCGCGGCTGCCCGCGAAGCGAAGAAGATCGCGGCCAAGGACGCCTTCGACGTGCTCGTCGTCGGCGGTGGCCCGGCCGGCGCCGCCGCGGCGATCTACGCCGCCCGCAAAGGCATTCGCACCGGCATCGTCGCCGAGCGTTTCGGCGGTCAGGTGATGGACACCCTGTCGATCGAGAACTTCATCTCGGTCAAGTACACCGAAGGCCCGAAGCTGGTTGCCAGCCTGGAAGAGCACGTCAAGGAATACGGCGTCGATGTGATGAATCTGCAGCGGGTCACCAAGCTGGTGCCCGGCAGTGCCGATGGCAGCACGCTGGCTGAAGTCCAGCTCGAAAACGGTGCCAGCCTCAAGGCCAAGACCGTCATTCTCGCCACCGGCGCACGCTGGCGCGAAATGAACGTGCCTGGCGAGCAGGAATTCCGCACCAAGGGCGTGGCCTATTGCCCGCACTGTGATGGCCCGCTGTTCAAGGGCAAGCGCGTGGCAGTGATCGGCGGCGGCAACTCGGGCGTGGAAGCGGCGATCGACCTCGCCGGCGTGGTTGGTCACGTCACCGTGCTTGAGTTCCTCGACGAACTGCGCGCTGATGCCGTGCTGCAGAAGAAGCTCAACAGCCTGCCCAATGTCACGGTGATCAAGGGTGCGCAGACCACCGAAGTGACCGGTACTGACAAGGTCAATGGCCTGCTGTACACCGATCGCAAGAGCGGCGAAGCGCACCGCATCGACCTGGAAGGCATCTTTGTCCAGATCGGCCTGCTGCCCAACACCGACTTCCTCAAGGAAACGATCGAACTGAGCCGCTTTGGCGAGATCGTCATCGATGCCAAGGGACAGACTTCAGTGCCGGGCGTGTTCGCTGCCGGCGACTGCACCACCGTGCCTTACAAGCAGATCATCATCTCGATGGGCGAAGGCGCCAAAGCTTCGCTGGCCGCTTTCGACCACCT
>JAVEVA010000102.1:0-9379 GCA_034005275.1 Thauera sp.
CCGCGCCCGACAGGATGTGCGCACCGATCTCGGCGGCCTTTTCGATCAGGCAGACCGAAACTTCCTCACCTTTGGCCGCCGCCAGTTGCTTGAGCTTGATCGCCGCCGCCAGCCCGGCCGGGCCGCCACCAACGATCAAGACGTCGAATTCCATCGATTCGCGTTCGGTGCTCATCTGTCGTCAAACTCCAATCAATTCTGCGAGGATGCCTGCTCAGGCGGCCGGCTGGCGCCAGTCCGCAACAATATTGTGCTCGAGGGCGAACGGCTGCGCCTGGATGGTGCACTTCTGGAATTCTGCTGCCTCGGCAGCCGTACCCAGCCAGCACAACACCGCAGCCGGCACTTCGGGAGGAGCAACGCCGCGACGCATGGCGATCACGCCCTGGTCACCGATGGTCGCTTTCAGGGCTTCGGTGGTCACCACACCCGGATTGACCGTAAACGCGCGAATACCCTGCTCGCCGAATTCGGTGCTCAGCACGCCGGACAGGCGCGATACCGCACCCTTGCCCGCGCCATAGGCGTAACCCCAGCCACCTTTGCCGGCCGCCACCGGTGGATCACTTTCGCCAGCACCGGAGGTCATGTTGATCACCACCCCGCCCCCCTGAGCGATCATGCCCGGCAGGATGCACTGGGTGAGCACGGTGGGGGCAAGCAGATAGCCTTTGAAGGTGCGCTCCAGGGTCGCCGTGCTCAGTTCCATGAACGGAGCGTTGAGATCACTGCCCTGATAGATGGCGTTATTCACCAGCACATCCACCCGACCAAAATGCTTCTGCACCTCGGCTGCAGCATCGCGCACTGATTGTTCATCCAGCAGATCCATGCGCACGGCAAGCGCTTCGCGGCCGAGCTCACGGATTGCCGCTGCGGTCGATGCCAGGCTGCCGGCCAGCGGCCGCCCGTCAGCGTAGGACAGCGAATGCTCATGTGTCTCGCCTTCTTCCAGGGTGCGGGCACTGATGGCGACATCAAAGCCGGCGCGGGCATAGGCGAGCGCGGTTTCGCGACCGATGCCACGGCTGGCACCGGTGATGAAAGCTACTTTGTTCATGACAGTTTCCTGATGAGAGATCCTGCGGCAGTCTAATCAGTCCGACTGCAGCGGCATCGTCGATTCAGACCATGCTGCTGCTTGCCGGCGATCGCACGATCGATCCAATAAAAAACCGGCCGCCAGGGCCGGTCACCAGCGTGAGATGCGCAGCAATCAGAAGCGGGTAGCGCGAGCCATCGCGTCCATGCCGCCATCCACGAACAGCACCGAGCCATTGACGAAGCTGGCACGGCCCGATTGCAGGAAGCCGACCACTTCGGCAATTTCGTCGGGACGACCGGCGCGGCCGAGCTGGGTCACCACGCTACGGGTCGCTTCGCCATAGCGCGGATCATCCAGCGCAGCGGCAAACAGCGGAGTTTCAACCGCGCCCGGCGCGACAACGTTGATGCGGATGCCCTGCTTGCCGAACGCCACCGCCTTGCGGCGGGCATGGACGGTGATCGCATACTTGGAGCCGGCATAGGCTGCCTGCGGCTCGCCAAGCTGCTCGGCCGCAGCGCAGGCCTGCACTTCGTCTCCCGACAGCATTGCCGCCGACATCGGCATCTTTTCCGGCTCGCCGTGCACCGAAGCCATCGAACCGATCAGGGTCACGGCCGGATTTTGGCCCTTGGCCAGCGCGGCGCTCAGACCGTCGACCAGCTCGCTCATGCCAAAGTAGTTGACGCTGATGATCACGGCCGGCGGCACCGTCGGGCCAACCCCGGCGCAGCACACCAGACCATCGAGCTTGCCATTGCAGGCAGCAAGCGCCGCTTCCACGGCAGCAGCCCGTCCAGCTGCAGTAGACAGGTCGGCAACAATATCGGCATTCTGACGATCGATGCCGATCACCTGATGGCCTTCACGCTTGAGCTGGGCAGCAACAGCTGCACCGATACCGGAAGCCGAGCCGGTTACGACGGTTGTGGTCATGCGCTTACTCCATTGATTCATGAGGAAATGGTAGTGCAGTATCGCTGCGCGCCCTGCATCGGCTCATCATCCGAACAGACTAGAATTGGCGCTCGAATAAACCACTATAATCAACGGATCAACATTGCTGGTGAAGGAGACCGCAGGCCATGACTGCACACGGTAAAAAAATCAACGGGCTGATTGCAGCGATATTCAGCGCTGCCGCCCTGCTCAGCCTGCCCGCTGCCCATGGCACTGAGGTCTCGCCTGCGACCGATGCCCAGCGCGCACTCAAGCTGCTCGAACGGGCCGAAGCCCGCTTGCGCGAACAAGGCGATCAGGCGTTCGCCAGCCTCAGTCGCAGCGACGAATTCGCCGATGGTGAGCTCTACGTCTATCTGATCGACATCCATGGCAACTTCCTCGCCAGCAGCGGCGGCTCGGCCAACCTGATCGGGCGCAATGTCAGCAAGCTCACGGACGAGGACCGCTTTCCCTTCATCCGCACCATCATCCAAGATGCATACAGCAAGAACAGCGGTCAGCTCGAATACCGCTGGAACAACCCGCAACGCGGGCGGATCGAGAACAAGATCGCCCAGTGGCGCCGGGTCGGCGACCAGATTGCGGTCATTGGCTATTACAACCCCCACCCCAGCTTCGAAATGGCCAAATCCTTGCTGTGGCGGGCAGTGCACACGCTCAACGTCAATGGCGAAGCTGCTTTTGACCGCTTCAACAGTCTCAATGGCGGCTTTGTCCAGGATGACCTCTATGTCTTCGTGATCGGTATCGACGACGGCAAGGTGTACGCTCACGGCGGCATGCCGCGCCAGGTCGGCCGCAATGCCAATGAGCTGGTCGATGTCAACGGCAAACGTTTCGGCAGCGAAATGATCGAGCTCGCACGCAATCAGGGCGAAGGCGAGATCAGCTACGTATATCGCAACCCGCTGACGCTCAAGAACGAGGCCAAACGCAGTTACATCGTGCGCAGCGGCAATTATCTGGTGGGCGTTGGCGCTTATCGTCAGTCAAGCGCACGCTGAGGAACTGACAGGAACTGGCGGCCGGCTGCTGTACAACACAGCACTGCCGCCCCCTTACACTTCGCTGCCTAGCGCAGCAACGCTGTTGAGCATGATGCGCACCAGTTCGGTCTGACGGCGCACTCCTGTCTTGGAAAAGATCGAACGCAAATGAGCGCGAGCGGTATTGCGGCGGATGTTGAGCGTCTCGGCAGCTTCTTCGAGCGACAAACCGTTCGCCAGCTCGATGGCCAGCGCCGTTTCGGCCGGGGTCAGATTGAACAGCTGCTTGGCTGCCGCCGCACTGGCCAGCGACTTGCCTGCCGCATCGCGGATATAGACCACCGCTGCCGGCTGCCCTTTGCCTTCGGCCCATTCTTGCGACGGCACGGGTTCGACCACCACCCCGAGGCTGACCTGGCCGGAAGGCCGCGACACCGACATTGCCGACGCCGCCGCAAAACGATCCTGGCCGTTGGCCGGACGCACGAAAGCGGTACGGATCAGCTGTTGCAGTTCGCGGTTGTCGCTCGGATAGCTTGCCTCCAGCCGACCACCGACCAGCTTCAGGCCATCCTGCGCATTGAGCAATTCACGCGCAATGAAATTCTGCTCGAGCACCCGCCCACCATCATCGAGCACGATGGTACCGACCGACAGTCGGGCAATCGCCTGGGAATACAGGCTACCCAGTGAAGTGCTGCGATCGTAGAGGTTGTGCAGATGCAGGGCACGTCGCAGATGTGGCAACAAGGCGCAGCAGCGCGCCCGATCGAGTTCGCTGAAAGGCTGTTGAGCACTGCCACGCGTGATCCGGAAACGCAGCTTGCCACCATCACGGGTCGAAATGTCTGCGCCCATGACATGAAATACATCAACCGGCTCGCACCAGTGGCGGAAGTAAGGCGTGCGTCGCCACTCCGCTTCGGTCATCAGATCCTGGTTGAGAAAGACGCGATCGACCGGCCGCTTGCCGAACGGCGTCATGGTGTGACCATAAGGCAGATAGTTGGCGTGCTCGCCACCTTCAAGCCCGACCGCAATCATCAGGCCATGGTCGGCCTCATCGGGCGAACGCAGGATGAGGGTAACGAAGTTGGCCTCAAACAGTTCACGAAAACACTCCAGCGCCTGACCCCAGCGCAAGGTGTCGAGCGCCGCTTCATACAGCGCAGAAACAATCCGATCGTAATCGTCGAGTTCGAGTTCAATATTGTTCAACAGCCTGTCTCCTCCTTGCGAGGTGACAGGCTGTCGAGCTTGCCACCTCAGTTTGCCGCCAGACTCTTGCTCAGCTCCGGCACCGCCTGGAACAAGTCTGCAACCAGACCGTAATCAGCAATCTGGAAAATGGGCGCATCCGGATCCTTGTTGATCGCCACGATCACCTTGGAGTCCTTCATCCCTGCCAGATGCTGGATGGCGCCGGAGATACCGACCGCCACATACAGTCCGGGGGCAACAATCTTACCAGTCTGACCGACCTGATAGTCATTGGGAACAAAACCGGCATCGACTGCTGCACGCGAAGCACCCAGTGCCGCGTTGAGCGCATCGGCCAGCGGCTCGAGCACGGCACGGTAATTCTCACCGCTGCCCAACCCACGCCCACCAGAGACGACCACGGCGGCGGCGCCAAGTTCCGGACGCTCGGATTTGCTCAGCTCGCGACCGATGAGTCGACTCAGGCCGAGATCGGCGGCAGCGGCCACTTCTTCGACCCCTGCACTGCCTCCGCTGGCGGCCGCAGCATCAAAAGCGGTGGTACGCACGGTGAGCACATCAATCGCCTGATCGGATTCAACCGCAACGAGGACGTTGCCGGCATAGATCGGACGCTCGTAGCGGCCGGGAGCGCTGATCGCCACCACATCGGAGATTGCCGCCACATCAAGCAGCGCCGCCACGCGCGGCAGCAGATTCTTGCCCAAGCTGGAAGCAGCAGCCAGCACGGCGCGATAGCCACCGCCAGCGGCTACGGTCTGCACCAGTACCGCCAGATTTTCGGCCAGCGGCTCGGCATAATGGGCAGCTTCACACTTCAGCACGCGCGCAACGCCCGCGACCGCCTGTGCCTGGCTCACCACCGCAGCGCAATCTGCGCCGGCAACCAGCACATCGACTTCACCGCCAAAGCGCTGGGCGGCAGCAATGGCATTCAGCGTGACGCCAGCGAGGGTCTTGTTATCGTGTTCTGCAATGACCAGTGTCTTCATCATCTGCCTCAAATCACTTTTGCTTCGTTGCGAAGCTTGTTCACCAGCTCGGCCACATCGGCCACCTTGACGCCGCCCTGGCGCGCGGCCGGCTCGGCGTGGCGCACGTGGCGCAGGCGCGGGTTGATGTCGACGCCAAGCTCGCCTGCCGCCAGCACGTCGAGCGGCTTCTTCTTCGCTTTCATGATGTTGGGCAGGGTGGCATAACGCGGCTCGTTGAGACGCAGGTCGGCAGTGATCAGTGCCGGCAGCTTGAGCTCGATGGTTTCGAGGCCACCGTCGATTTCACGCGTCACGGTAACCACGCCATCGCCCATCACCACCTTGGAAGCGAAAGCGGCTTGCGGCCAGCCCATCAGCGCGGCCAGCATCTGGCCAGTCTGGTTGGCATCATCGTCAATCGCCTGCTTGCCGGCGATCACCAGCTGCGGCTGTTCGCGCTCAGCGACTGCCTTCAGCAGCTTCGCCACCGCCAGCGGCTGCAGCTCGACATCGGTCTCGACCAGGATGGCGCGGTCAGCGCCCATCGCCAGCGCGCTGCGCAGGGTTTCCTGGCTGGCGGTGGTGCCGCAGCTCACCGCGATCACTTCGGTGGCAGTGCCGGCTTCCTTGAGGCGCACGGCTTCTTCGACGGCGATCTCGTCAAAGGGGTTCATCGACATCTTGACGCCATTCAGCTCGACGCCACTCTGGTCAGACTTGACGCGCACCTTGACGTTGTAGTCAACGACGCGCTTGATCGGAACAAGAATCTTCAAAATTTTCTCCTGCTTGCAAAAAACGGCATTGCCAATCTGAATTCCGGGAATGAATTCGGGGAACTCGGCCGACAGCCCTCAGCCGACAGCCGGCTCGCGGCGCAGCATCACTACATTGGCCTCGAAGCTGATCACCCGCTCGTCGCGCTGGTTGAGCAGTTCGAACAGCGAAATCAGTATGCCGCGTTCAGGGCGGCTGCCCGGCTCACGACGCAAATGGGTGATGCGCACCCGCAACTCGTCCCCCACCACGCCGGGCTGGTGAAAGCGCAGCTTCTCCCAGCCACGGCCGGCAACCGAGGAAGTCTCCTCGGAAGGGATGTCATGGCTGAGACGAATGGTGGCCGACAGCAGGTGCACGCCGGCGGCAAACAGCTTGCCGATCGGCGAGCGGGCTGCCGCCTCTTCATCGACGTGAGGCGGGAAAGGATCCCACTCCGACGCAAAGGCCTTGATATTGTCGGCAGTAAGCAGATAGCGCGCCTTCGACTCCTGCGGCTGGTCGAGCACCATGTCTTCCCAGTAGATCATGCTCCGCCCTCAGCTGCCGGATAGTCGGTATAGCCCTGCTCGCCTGCGGTATACAGGCTGCGGCGATCGAAGCGGGCCAGTTCGAGGCCATCACGCAGGCGACGCGGCAGGTCGGGATTGGCGATGAAGTGACGGCCAAAGGCAATCGCTTCACCCTGCCCGGCGACCAGCGCCGCTTCAGCACTACCACCATCAAAGTCATCACTCAGGATCAGCGGACTGCCGAAGTGCTCACGTGCGAGCGCAAAGGCATCAATGCCCGGATCCGCACGCATGACGTGGGCGTAGGCGAGACCCATGCCCGCAGTCTGGCGCATCAGCTCGCCATGGGTGGCGACACTGTCTTCATCGCTGATGTCGTTGAAGGTATTGCCGACGCGGCAGCGGAAGCCGACGCGGCCGGCGCCGATGGCCTCGGCCATCGCCCGCAGACACTCGACCGGGAAGCGCACCCGATTGGCGACACTGCCGCCGTACTCGTCCGTGCGCTGATTGCTGCCGGTGCTCATGAACTGCTGCGAGATGTAGCCGCTGGTACAGTGCAGTTCGACGCCATCAAAGCCGGCTTCGCGCGCATTGAGCGCAGCCTGACGGTGTTCGGCAACGATCGCCCGCACTTCTTCGGTGCTGAGGGCACGCGGCTCGTCAAACGGCTGCATGCCGGCGCGGTCGGTAAATACTTCGCCTGCAGCACGAATCGCCGACGGCGCGACCGTGTCCACACTCTTGCCCTTGATGTGATGGCTGCCGATGCGGCCCGCGTGCATGATCTGCAGCACGATGCGACCACCGCGCGCATGCACCGCATCGGTGACCTTGCGCCAGGCAGCGACCTGCTCGGCGGTGGCAATGCCCGGCTGACGGCAGTAAGCCTGACCCACTGCGCTCGGCCAGGTGCCTTCAGCAACGATCAGGCCGGCACCTGCTCGCTGGGCGTAGTACTCGACCATCAGCGCACCCGGTTCGCCCTTGTCATCGGCACGGTTGCGCGTCATCGGCGCCATCACGATGCGATTGGCGAGCTCAAGCTCACCGAGCCGCACCGGCGTGAAAAGTTTGTCCAGATTCGCCATGCCGTCGCTCACAGTGCAGTGATCAGCACCGAAGTACGGCCGCCATCGACCGGCAGGCTGGCGCCGGTGATGTAGGAAGCTTCGTCGCTGGCAAGGAACAGGATGGCATTGGCCAGATCAACCGGCTGGCCCACGCGGCCCATCGGGATCAGCTTTTCGGTTTTCTTGCGCGACTCTTCATCGACCAGCATGCTGGCAGTTGCCGGGGTTTCCACGATGGCGGGAATCACCACGTTCACACGCACGCCGTAAGGCGCGGCTTCGGCTGCCGCAGCACGCGAGAAATTGTCCACGGCTGCCTTGGCGGCGGAATAACCCGACATGTAAGGCGCACCAAAGCTGCCGCAGATCGACGACACGTTGATGATTGAGCCACCTTTCTCTTTCATCAGGCGAATGCCGGTGCGCGTACCCCAGAACGTGCCGTCGACCGAAGTGCTGAAGTTGGCATGCCAGTCGGCAGTGCTCATTTCTTCCAGGCTGCCCCAGGTGTAGGCCATCGCGTTATTGACCAGCACGTCGAGCTTGCCATGACGCTTGACCACTTCTTCCAGGGCACCAACGAAAGCCTGCTCATCGCTGACATCAAGCACCACTGCTTCAGCCTTGCCACCTTTGGCGACGATGCCGGCGGCGACTTCTTCCAGCGGCTCACGACGACGACCGCAGATGATGACGATCGCACCTTCCTCGGCAAAGCGCTGCGCCGTTGCTGCACCAATACCACTGCTACCACCGGTAACAAATGCGACCTTGCCTTCCAAGCGTGCTGCCATTGTGATCTCCTCGTTGAGTGTCAAGTGCCTCATGCCATTGCGCTGGCGAGGCTGTTCAGATTGCAATTGATTGATTCACAGAGTCTGAACGGCTGCTCAGACTTCATCCCCGAGCCTAAATAAAGCCCCTGCCCCGCTCATCGTCCGATGAGACTAACAGTCGGCGAACCGGCGATCAGCAGCCGAGAGCCTTGATCACATACTGGCTGGTCGGCATGACATCGAGCTTGTCGCCGTCGATGAAACGTGCGCAGCTGGCAGACATTTCCGCCTGGCGGCGCCGGTACTCCTCACGATCACTACCGGCGCCGTAAAACACCAACGGATCGGTGAGTGCCGCCTGCAGAAAACCTTCTTCGACGATTGCCGCATAAGCCGGCGCATCGAAATGGAGCGCGCGCTCGACCACGTTCTGCGCATAGAGAAAAGTATCCTGGGTGTCGATCGCCACCCGGGTATGCGACTCCAGCCAGATTTGCAGCCAATGCTCGCGATGCACCCGCTGCGGACGCTGAAACAGCGCAATCTGGACAAAGCCGGGCGTGCGCTCGCCTTCGGCGACGACAAAACGCTCATTGCGCATCGGCCGCGATTCATTGACCACCCAGGCGGCGATCCGTCCGCCCATCGCGGCAATGATGTCCTCATATGGCTGCCGCCAGGCCTGGTTGGCCGAATCGATCCACAGCATGACAAAAGCTTCCATCTGCGGCGCAGTCGCGGCGATGAACGGCGAATTGCCACCCTGCACTGCGTCATCAACCAGATTGAGCGTCAGCCCATGGACACCTTGCGCCAGCAACTGCGGCGCAACTTCCTCACGCAGCCGGCGGCAGAATTCAGTCGATTCGAGACGTGGGTCACGCCACAGGGCGTAGATGATTTTCTGCATTTCGATTTCTCCTCGTCCTGAATCCGTGCTCTCCCGGGATAAATTCAGGCTAAGCTATTGAATTATTGATACAATACCGTCCACCAGTCTTTCACCCAATCCAACATGGCTCGCTTCGAAATCCGTCAGACTGCCAAGCTGA
>JAVEVA010000020.1:0-40702 GCA_034005275.1 Thauera sp.
TGGTGGGTGCTGACGGGGTCGAACCGCCGACATTCGCCTTGTAAGGGCGACGCTCTACCAACTGAGCTAAGCACCCATGCACTGTCTTGAGCACAGGACAAGCGAGCGATTATGCCAGCCGGACAGGCTTTTGACAAGCCTGTCCGGGCGGTTCAGCGGATCAATGCGGGCGCTGGCCGCCGGCGAGGCCGCCTTCGACGGCGGTCGGCGGTACCGGCTCGGGCAAGGGCTCGGGCAGGGCTTGCGGTTCGCGTTCGAGGGCGTACTTGAGTACCTGGTCGATCCATTTCACCGGCAGGATTTCGAGCGCATTCTTGATGTTCTCGGGAATCTCGGCCAGATCCTTGACGTTTTCCTCGGGGATGAGCGCGGTGCGGATGCCGCCACGCACGGCAGCGAGCAGTTTCTCCTTGAGGCCACCGATCGCCAGCACTTCACCGCGCAAGGTGATTTCGCCAGTCATCGCCACATCACAGCGTACCGGAATGCCGGTGAGCACCGAAACCATCGCGGTGCTGAGTGCGATGCCCGCTGAAGGGCCGTCCTTGGGAATCGCGCCTTCGGGCAGGTGGATGTGCAGTTCGCTCTTCTGGTAGAAGTCCTCTTCGATGCCGAGGCTGCGCGCACGCTTGCGCACCACCGACAGGGCAGCCTGCACCGACTCCTGCATCACTTCGCCCAGTTTGCCTGTGGTGAGCACCTTGCCTTTGCCCGGTAGCTGCACCGCTTCGACGGTCAGCAGTTCGCCACCGACTTCGGTCCACGCCAGTCCGGTGACCTGACCGATCTGGTTTTCCTTTTCGGCAATGCCATAGCTGTGCTTGCGCACGCCGAGGAAGTTGTCGAGATTGTCGGCGCTGACGGTGATCTTGCTGTCGCCCTGCTTGAGCACCAGCTGGCGCACCACCTTGCGGCAGATCTTGGAGATTTCGCGCTCCAGGCCGCGCACGCCGGCTTCACGAGTGTAGTAGCGCACCACATCGCGCAAGGCGTCTTCGTTCACCTTGAGCTCGCCCTGACGCAAGCCATTGTTCTTCATCTGCTTGGGCAGCAGATAGCGCTGGGCGATGTTGACCTTCTCGTCTTCGGTGTAACCCGACAGGCGGATCACCTCCATGCGGTCGAGCAGCGCCGGCGGCAGATTGAGCGTGTTGGCGGTGGCGACGAACATCACGTCGGAGAGGTCGAAATCGACTTCAACGTAATGATCCTGGAAAGTATGGTTCTGCTCGGGGTCGAGCACTTCAAGCAGTGCCGAGCTCGGATCGCCACGGAAATCCATTCCCAGCTTGTCGACTTCGTCGAGCAGGAACAGCGGATTCTTGACGCCGACCTTGCTCATGTTCTGCAGGATCTTGCCCGGCATCGAACCGATGTAGGTGCGGCGGTGACCACGAATTTCAGCTTCGTCACGCACGCCGCCGAGCGCCATGCGGATGAACTTGCGGTTGGTCGCCTTGGCAATCGACTGACCGAGCGAAGTCTTGCCCACTCCGGGCGGGCCGACCAGGCACAGGATCGGCGCCTTGACCTTGTCCACCCGCTGCTGGACGGCGAGGTATTCGAGAATGCGTTCCTTGACGCGTTCCAGGCCATAGTGATCCTGATCGAGGATCTTCTCGGCTTCGGCGAGATCCTTGCTGACGCGGGATTTCTTCTTCCACGGCAGGCCGATCAGCGAGTCGATGTAGTTGCGCACCACGGTGGCTTCGGCCGACATCGGCGACATCAGGCGCAGCTTCTTGAACTCGGCCTGTGCTTTAGCCAAGGCTTCCTTGGGCATGCCAGCGGCGATGATCTTCTTGTCCATCTCTTCGAGATCGGCACCGTCCTCACCTTCGCCAAGCTCTTTCTGGATCGCCTTGACCTGCTCGTTGAGGTAGTACTCGCGCTGGCTCTTTTCCATCTGACGCTTGACGCGGCCACGGATGCGCTTTTCGACCTGCATGATGTCGAGCTCACCTTCGAGCTGACTCAGCAGGCGCTCGAGACGTTCGCCATGGTCGAACAGTTCGAGCACTTCCTGTTTCTGTTCGAGCTTGAGCGGCAGGTGGGCAGCGATGGTGTCGGCGAGACGGCCGGCATCTTCGATTCCGGACAGCGAAGCAAGCACCTCGCCGGGGATCTTCTTGTTGAGCTTGACGTACTGCTCGAACTGAGCGACGACCGCGCGCCGCATCGCTTCAACTTCCTTGCCGGCCGATTCGTCGACCGCAATCGGCGACAGACGGCCGACGAACATGCTGCGCCGGTCTTCGGCGGCGTCCACCCGCACCCGCCGCACACCTTCGACCAGCACCTTGATCGTGCCGTCCGGCAGCTTGAGCATCTGCAGGATATTGGCCACACAACCGATGCCGTACAGATCGCCGATCTGTGGCTCTTCCTTGGCAGCGGATTTCTGCGCCACGAGCAGGATGCCCTTGCCGGACTCCATCGCCAGCTCAAGCGCCTTGACCGATTTGGGCCGTCCGACAAACAGCGGAATGACCATGTGCGGAAACACCACCACGTCACGCAGCGGCAACAGCGGCATTTCCAGTTCATCAATGGGGAAGTCAGCAGAACCCGACATTATCCTTATCCTTTAGCGAAACTTCCCCACCACATGAGGGCGGGGAAGGGAAATTCAAGTGCGGGCGCTGCAGACGAGCAAAAAAACGCTCAGTTGGCGCCCGACACCTTGGGCTGCTCGGCGTAGATCAACAGCGGCTTGCCGCCTTCTTCAATGGTCGATTCATCAACCACCACCTTGTCCACGCCCTGCAGGGTCGGCAGTTCATACATGATGTCCAGCAAGGCGGCTTCGAGAATCGAGCGCAGGCCGCGGGCGCCGGTACGACGGCGGATCGCCTTGCGTGCCACCGCCTGCAAGGCAGCCGGACGAATCTCGAGTTCGACACCTTCCATACCGAACAGTTTCTGGTATTGCTTCACCAGCGCATTTTTCGGTTCGACCAGAATCTCGACCAGCGCCGCTTCGTCGAGCTCCTGCAAGGTGGCGACCACCGGCAAACGACCAATCAGCTCGGGAATCAGACCGAACTTGATCAGATCTTCCGGTTCGACCTGATGGAAGAGCGCGCTCAGATTCTTCGCTTCCTTGCTCTTCACTTCAGCGCCGAAGCCGATGCCGACTTTTTCAGTGCGGTCACGAATGACTTTTTCCAGCCCGTCAAATGCGCCGCCGCAGATGAACAGCACATTGGTGGTATCGACCTGGACGAAATCCTGGTTGGGATGCTTGCGCCCGCCCTGGGGAGGAATCGCCGCCACCGTACCTTCGATCAGCTTGAGCAGAGCCTGCTGCACGCCTTCGCCGGAGACATCGCGGGTGATCGACGGGTTGTCGGCCTTGCGCGAAATCTTGTCGATTTCGTCGATGTAGATGATGCCCTGCTGGGCGAGGTTGACGTCGTAATCACACTTTTGCAGCAGCTTCTGCACGATGTTCTCGACGTCTTCGCCCACGTAGCCGGCTTCGGTCAAGGTGGTGGCGTCAGCCATCACGAAGGGCACATTGAGCATCCGCGCCAGCGTCTGGGCGAGCAGGGTCTTGCCCGAACCGGTCGGGCCGATCATCAGGATGTTGCTCTTGCTGAGCTCGACTTCGTCATCCCTGGCCTCGACATGACGCAGACGCTTGTAGTGGTTGTACACCGCGACCGCCAGATTGCGCTTGGCCTGACTCTGGCCGATCACATACTGATCAAGCCTGCCGCAGATTTCCTGCGGTGTCGGCAGCGACTCGCCATCGAAACCCGCACCTGCCGACTGTTCGCCGACTTCGTCACGGATGATGTCATTGCACAGGTCGATGCACTCATCACAGATGAAGACCGACGGGCCCGCAATCAGCTTGCGCACCTCGTGCTGGCTCTTGCCGCAAAAGGAACAGTACAGCAGCTTGTCGCTACCCGCCTTCTTTTCTGCCATCGTTCTCTCTCCTGTCAGACGTCGCTGCGCTGACTCAGAATCCTGTCGACCAGGCCGTATTCGAGTGCTGCCTGGGCAGCCATGAAATTGTCGCGGTCGGTGTCTTTTTCAATCTGCTCCAGCGCCTGCCCGGTGTGATGGGCGAGCATTTCATTGAGGCGCGAACGCAGGTAGAGAATCTCGCGTGCGTGAATCTCGATGTCGGAAGCCTGGCCCTGGAAGCCGCCCAGCGGCTGGTGGATCATCACCCGCGAGTTGGGCAGGGTAAAGCGCTTGCCCTTTTCGCCCGCTGCCAGCAGGAAAGCACCCATGCTCGCCGCCTGGCCGATGCACAGCGTGCTCACGTGCGGCTTGATGAACTGCATGGTGTCGTAAATCGCCATCCCTGCGGTCACCGAGCCACCCGGCGAATTGATGTAGAGCGAAATATCCTTGTCCGGATTTTCCGACTCGAGAAAGAGCATTTGAGCGACGATGAGATTGGCGCTCACGTCATTGACCGGGCCGACAAGAAAAATCACGCGCTCCTTGAGCAGGCGTGAATAAATGTCGTAGGCACGTTCACCGCGACCACTTTGCTCGACCACCATCGGCACCAGGCCGAGGGCCTGGGGATTCCACTCGCTGCCGTGGGCGCTTGTGTGCTGCATCATCGCTCTCATTCTCCGCTGCGGCTCAGGCCGCGTTGCCCATCAGCTCGTCAAAGCCGATGTTTTCGTCGCTGGTCTGGGTCTGCTCGCACACCCAGCTCACCACGTTGTCCTCGATCACCACCGCTTCAGCCTGGCTCAGGCGCTCGGGCTGGGCGTAATACCAGCGCACCAGCTCATCCGGATCTTCGTAGCTCTCGGCCATTTCTTCGACCAGGGCGCGGATCTGCTCCGGCTTGGCCTGCAGCGACTGGCTCTGCACCAGTTCGGCGATGATCAGGCCGAGACGGACACGGCGCTCGGCCTGTTCGGTGAACCACGAGGCATTGACCGGGATGTCGGCGGCCTTCATGCCGCGCATTTCGAAGTCGCGGCGGGCATTGTCGGCCAGCTGCTCGGCTTCCTGGACCACCAGCGCTTGCGGCAGCTCGAAGGGAGTGACGGCGATCAGCGCGTCCATCACCTGCTCCTTGAGGCGGGCCTGGATGCGGCGCTTCACTTCGCGCTTGAGATTGCTCTGCACTTCAGTGCGCAGCCGGGCGACGTCGCCATCGGGTACGCCCAGCGAGCGGGCAAAATCGGTATCGAGTTCGGGCAGCTGCGGCGCTTCGACACGCTTGAGCGCCACTTCGAACTGAACCGCCTTGCCGGCCAGATCGGCAGCGTGATAGTCCTCGGGGAAGCTCATGTCGAAAGTCTTGCTTTCACCAGCCTTGAGGCCGACCACGGCAGTCTCGAAATCCTTCAGCATGCCACCGCTGCCGATCACGAACGGGAAGTCCTCAGCCTGACCACCTTCGAACACTTCACCATCCTTGCGGCCGGTGAAATCGATCAGCACCCGGTCACCGTCGGCGGCAGCACGATCGGTTTCGCTGAAGGTGGTGCGCTGCTTGCGCAGCACGTCGATGGTCTGGTCGATTTCGGCTTCACCGACTTCGAGCAACGGACGGACAACCTTCTGCGCCGACAGATCACCGATCTGCACTTCCGGATAGACTTCAAACACCGCAGTGAAGTGCATCATGCCTTCAGGCGCTTCACCTTCCTTGGGCTCGAGGCGCGGATAACCGGCCACACGCAGTTGCTGGGCATTGACCTGCTCGGCGAACACCTTGTCCACCGCCGCGCCGATCGCTTCGCCACGGGCCTGACCACCGTGCATCTGCGCCACCATCTTGAGCGGCACCTTGCCGGGACGGAAGCCAGGCATTTTCACCGTGCGCGCGATCCGCTTCAGGCTTGCTTCCACTTCCTTTTCGATATCGGCCGTGGCCACAACAATGTCGATACGGCGCTCGAGCGCGCTCGGGCTGGGCTGGTTCTGCTCCATTGAGTCGATCCTGAGAAGTCAAAAAATGATGGCCAGCCGCAGACCAGGCGCTTCAGGCGCTGAGTTCGGCAGACCGGATTGAACGAAACTGGCGATTCTAGCACAGCACCCGACACTCGCCGGTGAGCGATTTGACAGCCAGACTCATTGCAGGAAAGGCAGTTTGGTAAAAATCTGCAAAATGGTGGCATTCACCAGATCGACGAAGAAGGCACCGACCAGCGGCACGATCAGGTAGGCCTTGTAGGACGGACCAAAACGGTCGGTCACCGCCTGCATGTTGGCAATCGCGGTCGGCGTCGCCCCCAGGCCAAAACCGCAGTGCCCGGCGGCCACCACCGCCGCGTCATAGTCCTTGCCCATGAAGCGATAAGTGACCAGCACGGCAAAAGCCATCATCACCACCACCTGAACGGCAAGAATGATCGCTACCGGCCCAGCCAGATCAGCCAGTTCCCACAGCCGCAGACTCAGCAAGGCCATGGCGAGAAACAGCGACAGCGAAGCATTGCCGAACACATCGATCGCCCGGTCGAACATGTCGAAGTGGAAAATGTGGGTCAGCACATTGCGGATCACCACCCCACTGCCCAGCGCCCAGATGAAGGTCGGCAGTTCGAAACTGGTGCCCTTGGTCCACGCGCTGAGCAGGTCGGCGCTGGTGAGGCAGGCAGCAAACATCGCCAGGGTTTCGATGGCGACGTAAGCGGTGATCAGGCGCGGTTCGTCATACATGTCGAAAGTGATGCGCTGCTCGCGATCCTCTTCCGCCGGCTGGTCATGGCGTGGCGTGCCGGACACGGTTTCGACACTGGTGCGCTGCAGACCATCCGGCAGCGGCTGGCGCTGCTGTTTCTGCATCAAGTGGCGCGCCACCGGACCGCCGATCAGACCGCCAAACACCAGACCGAAGGTGGCGGTGGCAATCCCGAGCGTGGTGGCACCGACAATGCCGAAATTCTCTTCGAGCACCGGCCCCCAGGCACCTGCCGTGCCATGACCGCCAGTGAGGGTGATCGAGCCGACCACCAAACCGATGAGCGGCTTGAGACCAAGCAGACTGGCCAGACCGACGCCGATCACGTTCTGCACCACGATGAACACCGACACCACCGCCAGCAGCAGCACCAGCGGCTTGCCGCCTTCCTTGAGGCGGGTGAAATCCGCGCTCAGGCCGATGGAAGCGAAAAACATCAGCATGAAGGTGGTCTGCAGATCGGTGTTGAACTTGAACTTCACGTCCAGCCACAGATTGAGCGTGGTCAGAATCGCTGCCGCCAGCAGACCACCGGCGACCGGCTCGGGAATGTTGAACGCTGACAGAAAACGGATGCGGAATACCAGCCAGTGGCCGATCAGCATCACCAGCGCAGCCAGAATCAGGGTGTGATAGCCATTGAGGACGATTTCCATCGCGGCTCTCCTTTGCTCGAAACTGAAGGCTGCGCAGGGGTCCGCGCAGCTCCAGGAAACCGGCAGGCGACAGGCTCAGGAGGCTATCGCCACCATGGCACACCCCGCCGGGAGGGTGATCATGCCGGCAATCTGCGCTGCAGCACAAGCATTTTGCGCCTCAATCCTGCATGCGGGCGCTCAGATCACGCATCACCGCAGACCAGCCTTCCGCCGCCGCTCCCCCGTTGACGGGGATCGCGACTCAGGGGCGTCGATGAGTGACCCGAGTGAGCATCGCCACCGAGCCAGTCAGGTCAAGATCAGCGCGCAAGGCTGCCGGCAGGCAAGACCAGACTTCCCGGCCGGCAAAAGCCGCGCGCAGCGGTTCAACACCGGCATACCAGGCGGCAATGATGTGGCTGTACTCGTAACCCGGCGGGCAGTCGCCATCGACGTGGTTGAGCAACAGGCGCCGGGCCTGGGCAAAACCGTCGGCGGCTGCCAGCGCCTCACCATCGACGCACAGCCGTGCGCCGGCCTGCGGGCGCAGGAAAATAAATAGCGCAACATCGCAGACTTCCCCCGCACGCAGACTCTCTTCCGCAGTGACGAGGGTGAAATCGCGCACATAGGTCGAAAACACCCGTGGCTCGTCCGGGCGCATGATCGCCAGCGTTTCCGCATCATTCCAGATGTCGTCCGCTGCCTGGCGATCGCGCAGATCAAGCACATTAACGCCATCGTAGGCAGCGCTGGCACCGGCCAGCGCCTCACCAGCGTCAAGAATGCGCGAGCACTGCGCGACGCCGGTGACCTTGTCCTGCACATTGCGACACTGGCGGCCGAGCGCGGAATGCTCGCGCCAGGCCTGAGGGAAATCCTCGGCAGCCAGTGCCGGATTGCGCCGGGCGAGATAAATCATTTTCCACGCACGCATGACAGCTTCAGCCAAGGTAGTTGGCCGGCACCGCTGCGGCCTCGGCATATTCCTTGCGCATGCGCTCGACCAGCTCGGCCACGGAGGGCAGATCGGTGATGGTGCCGATGCCCTGCCCGGCTGACCACACATCCTTCCACGCTTTGGGACGGCTGCCTGCGGCGGCAAACAGCTGGGCACTGCCCGCCGGGCTCATGCCTTGCAGCTCGGCTGGATCGATGCCGACCGCACGCACGCTGTTGCTCAGATAATTGGCCGGAATACCGCTGAACACCGGGGTATAGACAATGTCGGAGGCACCATCGCTCACGATCATGTTCTTGTGACCGGGGTCGGCGACCGCTTCCTGCGTGGCCAGGAAGCGCGTGCCCATGTAACCCAGATCGGCGCCCATCACTTCAGCCGCACGCAGCGCCCGCCCGGACGACATCGCCCCCGCAAGAATCAGCGGACCATCCCAGAAGCTGCGCACTTCAGCCAGCAGTGCAAACGGCGACTGGGTGCCGGCATGACCGCCTGCCCCGGCACACACCAGGATCAGGCCATCCACCCCGCTGTCGATCGCCTTGCGTGCATGTTCAGCGTTGATCACATCGTGCAGCACGATGCCACCGTAAGCATGAACCTTGTCGACAACTTCGGTGGGACGGCCCACCGAAGTGATGACGAAAGGCACCTGATGAGCGACGACGCGTTCGAGATCGACGTCGCGGCGGTCGTTGGACTTGTGCAGGATGAGGTTGGCGCCAAACGGCGCTGACGGCCGTTCCGGGTGCGCGGCATCCCAGGCAGCGAGATCCGCTTTCAAGCCGATGATCCATTCATCGAGTTGCTCGGGCGTGCGCGCATTCAGGGTCGGAAAACTGCCGGCAACACCGGCCTGACACTGGGCAAGCACCAGCTCGCGGCCACTAGCGAGAAACATCGGCGAGCCGATCAGCGGCAGGCGCAGACGGCCTTCAAAAACTTTGGGCAGGGGCATGAATACAGGTCTCAGGAATTGTTGTTATTGACGGGCTGCTCCAGCGCTGGCTGGCAGCCCGAAGATGCGCAGCAGCAGACTCCGCCACGACCGACAAAATACACTGTTCGATCGCGGATGAAGCCGCTGCCACACGAACTCAGCCGCGCGGCATGCCCAGCCCGCGCTCGGCAATGATGTTGAGCTGAATCTCGTTGGTGCCGGCGTAAATGGTGTCGGAACGCGAGAAGAAGAAGATCTGCTGCAGACGACGCACGGCATCGTCATCGGAGCGCACATCACCCGGCACGCCGATCACTGCCATCGCCAGTTCGCCGAGATCACGGTGCCAGTTCGACCAGGCATATTTGTAGATCAAGGCTTCCGGACGCACGGTGGTGGACACGGTGTCTTCTTCGAGCATGCGCAGGCCGTTGTCTTTCAGACCACGCAGTCCGGCCCAGGCACGGGCGATGCGCTGGCGGATGATCGGATCGCGATCGGCGCCGTTACGCCTGGCCACTTCCACCACCAGATCGAGCTCATGGCTGAAATGCATCTGCTGGCCCAGCGTGGACACGCCACGCTCGAAACCGAGCAGCGCCATTGCCACTTTCCAGCCCTGACCCGGCTCGCCAATGATGCAGTCTGCTTCGGTGATCGCATCATCGAAGAACACCGAGTTGAACTCAGCTTCACCGGTGAGCTGACGGATCGGATGGATTTCGATGCCGGGCTGCTTGAGCGGCACCAGCAGGAAACTCAGACCTTCGCGTCCCACCGAACCGGGCACGCTGCGCGCGATGACAAACACCCAGTCCGACTCATGGGCGAGCGAAGTCCACACTTTCTGGCCCTGGATGTGCCAGCGGCCATCTTCACCTTGCCAGCAACGGGTGCTGATCGAAGCGAGGTCGGAACCGGCACCCGGCTCGGAATAGCCTTGCGCCCAGTATTCACGGCCTTCGCGGATGCCGGGCAGGAAACGCTGCTGCAGCGCCGGCGCGCCCATGGCGATCAAGGTCGGTGCGAGCAGGGTTTCGCCGATGTGGCCAATGCGCCCGGGCCCGCCGGCGCGCACATACTCTTCGTGGAAGGCGAGCTGCAGCGCCAGCGGCAGATCACGGCCGCCATGCTCCTTCGCCCAGCCGAGCCCGACCCAGCCTCCACTGGCCAGTTCCTGTTCCCATTCCTTGCGCAACGCGGGATAGGCTTCCTCGTCACCGGGGCCACCACGATGCTTGAGACAGGCGAAACGGCCAGTGAGGTGTTCCGCCATCCAGTTCGCCACTTCCTGGCGAAATTCGATTTCATTCATCTCTGCCTTCCTTTCAGGCCGCATCGAGCAGCTGGGCAGCGAGCGCTTCCGCCCACTGCGAATCAGCGCCCAGCCACTGGCTGGCCCACTGCGCGCGCTTGAAGTGCAGTTGCGGATCATATTCCCAAGTGAAGCCGACCCCGCCGTGCAGTTGAATCGCCTCTTGAGCGCAGTAGCGATAAGCTTCATCCGCCAGCAGGCGGACAGCGGCCACTTCGGCCATCAGCGCAGCATCATCGGCAAGCTCGCCAGCAGCGAGACGGGCGCTGACGCCACGCACGGTGGAGCGCGCGGTTTCCATCTTCACCATCATCTCGGCAGCACGATGCTTGAGCGCCTGGAAAGTGGCCACCGGCTTGCCGAACTGGACACGTTCCTTGGTGTAATCCACTGCCAGTTGCAGACACTGCGCCGCACCACCGACCTGCTCGGCCGCCAGTTGCAGCGCGGCGAGCACGCGGGTGCGGGCCAGCCCGGCAACAACTTTCGCCGGATCATCGACGCGGGCTTCAGCACTGACTGCCACCTTGTCGAACTGCCAGCGCTGCTGCGGACGGGTGAGATCCCACACTTCGAGCGCGCTGCGCGTCAGACCAGCGGCATCACCGGCCACTTCAAACAGGCCGATACCATCTTCACCGGCGAGGCGGGCAGCAACGTAAGCGACATCAATGCCGCCGTCCGCCAGCACCTGGGCGGCGTCACCGCTCAGCACCCAGCCCTCGCCGTCGCGGCTGGCGACGATGGGAAAACTGGTCGCCTCCGCACTCAGACCGGGGCCGAGAATCAGCGTCGCCGCCTGCTCGCCGTAAGCCAGCGCCGGCAGGCAGCGCTGCTGCGCCGCCGCCGAACCGGCTTCGAGCAGCGCCGTCTGTGCCAGCACCACGGTGGTGAAGAAAGGCGTGCGCGGCAGGCGACGTCCCATCTCTTCCATCAGCAGGCTGAGCTCGACTGCGCCCAGACCGAGGCCGTCGATTTCTTCCGGCACCTGCACCGCTGCCCAGCCGAGCTCGGCGATGCGCGCCCACAGCGCAGCATCGACTTCAGGTTCAAGACGGGCATTGGTTTCGGCAGCGAGAAAGTCTGCGGCCGTTTCCTGCAGAGCGCGCTGTTCGTCAGACAGGGCGAGCGCCATCACAGCACCTCGAACAGACCGGCAGCGCCCATGCCACCGCCAATGCACATCGACACCACTACGTAGCGCACGCCACGACGACGGCCTTCGATGAGGGCGTGACCGACCATGCGCGCACCCGACATGCCGAAAGGATGGCCGATCGAGATCGCGCCTCCATTGACGTTAAGGCGATCATTGGGGATGCCCAGCTTGTCACGGCTGTACAGCACCTGGCAGGCAAAAGCTTCATTGATTTCCCACAGGCCGATGTCGCTCGCGCTCAGGCCTTGCTGTTCAAGCAGCTTGGGAATCGCGAACACCGGACCGATGCCCATTTCGTCCGGCGCGCAACCGGCGACAGCGATGCCACGATACACGCCGAGCGGTGCCAGACCGCGACGCGTTGCTTCGTCGCGGCTCATCAGCAGGGCAGCCGATGCACCATCGGAAAGCTGGGAAGCATTGCCGGCAGTGATGAATTCACCTTCCTTCACCCACTGGCCGTTCTTGTACACCGGCTTCAGCTTGGCGAGGTCTTCCAGAGTGGTGGAAGCGCGGTTGCACTCGTCACGGGTGGCGACCACGTCTTCGTGGCCGGTGACATTGCCTTCCTTGTCATACAGCAGCTTGCGCGCGGCCAGCGGCACGATCTCGTCGTCAAACAGGCCCGCTTCCTGGGCAGCAGCAGTGCGTTGCTGGCTTTGCAGCGAATACTCGTCCTGCGCGGCACGCGAAATACCATAGCGGCTGGAGACGATTTCGGCCGTTTCCAGCATCGGGATGTAAGCTGCCGGCACCAGCGCCTTCACCGCTTCCGACTGGGCGCGATAGCTGTTCTTGTGCTTGGTCTGGGTGAGCGAGATCGACTCGACGCCACCGGCGACAGCAATCTTCATCTCGCCGGTGATGATGCCCTTGGCAGCAACGCCAATGGTCATCAGGCCGGACGCGCACATGCGATCAAGCGCCATGCCGGGCACGGTTTCCGGCAGACCGCCGGTGTAGGCGCACAGGCGACCGATGTTGTAAGCCTGGGTGCCCTGCTGAACCGCAGCGCCCATGATCACGTCTTCGACTTCAGCCGGATCGATGCCGGCACGCTCGACCACTGCACGCACGACGTGACCACCGAGCACCGGCGCTTCGGTATCGTTGAAGGAACCACGGAAGGATTTGGCCAGCGCAGTACGCGCGGTAGAAACGATGACAGCTTCAGTCATGACGGAAGTCTCCTGAGTTTGAATGACAATGAATCCGGATGGCGTTGACTGAAATCAGTCGTTGAAGGTGTAGCGGCTGATGGTGTCGACCACGCAGCCCGGGCGTTCGCTGCCCTCGATCTCGATGGTGACGCGCACGGTGGATTGCACCGCGCCCTTGATCTCCTCGACCTTGAGGATCTCGCCCTTGCCACGGATGCGCGAACCGACCGGCACCGGCGCCGGAAAGCGCACGCGGTCACAGCCGACGTTGACGCCCATCTTGAGGTTGTCGGCGCGGATCAGCTGCGGCAGGAAGAGATTGGCCAGCGACAGGGTCAGATAGCCGTGAGCGATGCAGGCGCCGAAGGGGCCATCCTTGGCGCGCTCGGGATCAACGTGAATCCACTGGTGGTCATCGGTCGCATCGGCAAACTGGTTGATGCGCGGCTGGTCGATCTGCACCCAGTCGGTGACGCCCAGATCCGCGCCTTCCGCTGCCATCAGCTGGGCAGCGCTGGAAAAAACCATGGTCATGCAAGGACTCCTTTACGCGTGCTGCGAGCTCACCGAGAGCACTTCACCGGTCATGTAGGACGAATAATCGCTGGCGAGGAAGATCATCACGTTGGCGACTTCCCACACTTCGGCAGCACGACCAAAAGCTTCACGGCTGGCAAGCTGGGCAAGCAGCTCTTCGCTGGACGCTTTCTTGAGGAAGTCGTGCAGCGCGATCGACGGCGACACCGCGTTGATGCGCACGCCATTTTCAGCCGCTTCCAGCGCCGAGCAGCGGGTGAGCGCCATCACGCCGGCCTTGGCGGCAGCGTAGTGCGCCTGGCCTTTTTGCGCGCGCCAGCCCAGCACCGAAGCGTTGTTGACGATCACGCCACGACCGCGCTTTTCCATGTGCGGCAGCATCGCGCGCGTCATGCGGAAAGTACCGGTGAGGGTGATGTCGAGCACGCGGCTCCACTCGTCGTCGGTCATTTCGGTGACGCGCTTCTCGCCACCGAGGCCGGCGTTGTTGATCAGCACATCGACGCCACCGAGCTTTTCCTCGGCGGCAGCGATCAGCGCCTGCACTTCGTCTTCATTGGTGACATTGCACAGCTGACCCCAGATGTTCTGCAAGCCGGTTTCTTCTTTCAGCTTGGCCACCGCCTCTTCGAGGCGACGCGGATGAATATCGGAAATCATCAGCGCACGGCAACCTTCTTCGGCACTGCGACGGGCGGCAGCAAAGCCGATACCGGCGCCTGCTGCAGCAGTGATCAGGACAGACTTGCCGGCGAGCAGTTGATGACCGGGCACATAGGGCGGAGCTTCTTTCACGACGACATCCTCTTGAAGGTGAGATACACGTCTTTTATAGGTCGACACCTCGATGCGGGCATCGTCAAAACGGACGGGGAGACATCACCCAAAACCATGTTCGCAGCCGGGTAGCAGACCAGCCCACAGCGCCCTACACTGGCTGCAGTCGCCGGGCACTGGCAGGCACCTGCATTCCACCTCACCCGCTTTACCCACCCGCATCAAGGAAAACCACCAACCATGACGCAAAGAATCCATTACAGCGCCGTCTCGCCCGGCGGCTTCAAGGCCATGCTGCAACTGCAGACTCACGTCGACAACAGCGGCCTTGAGCACAGCCTGCTCGAACTGGTGAAAATGCGCGTCTCGCAGATCAATCGCTGCGCCTTCTGTCTCGACATGCACAGCAAGGATGCGCGCGCTGCCGGCGAAACCGAGCAGCGCCTCTACCTGCTCAATGCCTGGCACGAAGCGCCCTGCTACAGCGCCCGTGAACGCGCCGCGCTGGCCTGGGCCGAAGCGCTCACCGAGCTGCCGCGCAACGAAGTGCCCGACGCCCTCTACGAAGAAGTGCGCAGCCAGTTCAGCGAACAGGAAACCGTTGAACTCAGCTACGCCATCATTGCCATCAACGGCTGGAACCGCCTCGGCGTCGGCTTCCGCACCGAAACCGGCAACTATCAGCCACAACCGCGCTGAGCCGCTCCCCGGCGTCACCGTCTGTCAGCCCCGCCGCGCGCCGCTTGATTCGCCACAAGGCCGGACCAGCGGCGCCGTCCTAAGCTGAAAGCCCCTTCATCGCCACCTGCGCACCCTGCGCCCGCTGTCAGCCATGGCCCGCCATCCCCATCTGCCCCTCGTCTATTCCTGCTCGGGCTGCTCCAGCGCCGCCCAGCTCGCCAACCACGTCGCCGTGCGTCTGGACCGCGAAGGCGAAGCCGAAATGTCCTGCATCGCCGGCGTCGGCGGCAACGTCCCCCATCTGGTCAAGATCGCCCGCTCCGGCCGCCCCATCCTCGCCCTCGACGGCTGCGCCCTCGCCTGCACGCGCAGCAGCCTCGCCCAGCGCGGCGTCACCCCCGACCAGCACCTGCTGCTCAACGAGCAGGGCGTGAAAAAGCGCTATGGCGCGGATTTTGACGAGGAGCAGGCAAGCGCGGTGCTCGAAGAAGCACGCGCCCTCGCCCGCCAGTTGCGCCCGAGCACGGATGAGGGTGAGGTCGGCGGATAAGTAAAGTCAGACGTCAGCGCCGCGTCGGATTCGCGAGCAAGCTCTCTCCCACAGGGTGGTGCTGCCCATGCCTTGATGCCCGAATGAATTCGGACCCACAACATGCTGTTGCGATCCGCTGGCGCTCAACGCCCGCTGGCGAGGAAAGGTGGGCAGAAAGGTAGCCCGGATAAGCGCCAGCGCATCCGGGAGAAACGCTCCGCTCTCCAGAGAGCCTTTCGTTCTCATCAAGACTGAACCCCGGATGCGCTGACGCTTATCCGGGCTACGGGCTGTGCGACACCAATGGCGCCTCACCGGGATCGCGCGCGTCTCGCGCGCATTTCAGCCCCTCATGCTCGCACCATGCCCATAATCGGCATCGTGCTGCGGGCGGGACGCCCGCGATCCCGGTGCGGGGCATGGTGAAGCGCTGAGGTTGATGCAAGGCTGATGTTCGCGAGCAAGCTCGCTCCAACAAGGGGGGGCTGCCGATGCCTCGATGTCCGAATAAATTCGGACCCACAACAAGCTGTTGCGATCCGCCGGTGTCCGAGGTCCAGCTTTCGCTCGCTGGCGAGAAAAGGCGGGCAGGACCGCAAGAGCATCTACATGCAAAAACAACAGGACACGAATTTTTTGTTCAATAAAAACAATGCATTGACCAGAAATCCATGCGGGGAGCCTCTGTTATTTCCAGTCGATCTTCACTACGACTGAACGAAGCAGAAACAAAGTGCGTGTCCTGCTGTTTGGCGGAGATGACGAAGGGTTGGGGAGGTGGATTTTACTGCGCTGCAGAGCGCCAGTTCTCAACCAGCAAGCCATCGACTCGGTTGAACTCGCCGACGTTGGCCGTCACCACCACCAGCCCCCGAGCTAAGCCGCAGCCAGCAATCAGTGCGTCGTAAGGGCCAATCGGAGTGCCTCGGGCTTTGAGTGCTGCCCGTACCGCTGCGCTGGCCTTGGCATCTGCCTCATCAAAGGCGAGCGTAGCCACTACAGAAAAAAATGCATCGAGCACGGGAGCGAGCTTTTGAGCGCGCTGCGGGTGAATGACCAGACCGTAATCGATCTCCATGCGAGTGAGCGATGAGACGGCCAGCCAGCTCGGCGGCGTTGCCTTGATGCGTTGCACCACGCCAGGTTCGCCCTTGACGAAGTCGGAGACAGTGCAGGTGTCCAGAAGGTATTTCATGCCAGCGGATCGTCAGCAGCTGGCAGCAATTCACTGCGATACGACTCAAAAGTCGGCATGTCCGCCAGGCCGGTGAAGTCCTGTACAGCTTGTGGCCACTGAGACTGGCCGTACTGTCCCAGCCACTGGCTGATGGCCTCGCGGATGAGTGCGTTGCGGCTTTGCCCGGCCTCCTTGGCCAAGGCGTTAAGCTGCTGACCTGTATGGTCATCCAGGTAAATATTGAAATGCATGGCGACCTCCAGTTGCGTGACATAACACGTCCATATGTTATGTCGAGATGCCTGACGCAACAAGGGCAAAAACGGGACACGCAGCAGACCTGCAGGACATCCATCCACTTTACGCACCCTTCTGAGCCAGTGCCCGCCTTCTTCGCATTTGCCCCAGCGCGGCAGTGGCGCCAGTTGCGCCCCCGGTGAGCGGCAAACATGCAGTGCGTAGCCCGGATAAGCGTCAGCGCATCCGGGAGAAACGCTCCGCTCTCAAGAGAGCCTTTCGTTCTCATCAAGACTGAACCCCGGATGCGCTGACGCTTATCCGGGCTACGGGCTCGCGAACGCCAGCGGCAGGCAAACGCACAAGATCAGATTTTCCGCTTCAACCGTTCGACTTCGGCCACGCCTGCTGGATCACATCACCTTTATTGCCCGCATTTCCTCTGCGACATCTCTTGTCGCAAGCGGGTGGATCATGGGCGCTGGGCAGCAGCACGGGCGATAATGCCGCCTTTCGCGCAGGTTCGCTGCTGCTGCGCCGCTTGGAAACACAGCCCCATCCCCGAGGAATCCGCATGCCCGCTTCGCTTACGCCCGGTTTCATGGTCCTGCAAGGCAACCAGCTGGAGGACTTGCGCAATCTTGCTGTGCACTGGCTGCGCAGTTATCCGCTGCGACCGCTGGAGCAGGAGTGCATTCTGGTGCAGAGCAATGGCATTGCCCAGTGGTTGAAGATGGCGCTGGCGAGCGATGAAGGCGGCTGCGGGGTTGCGGCGGCGATGGAGTTGCAGCTGCCGGGGCGTTTTGTCTGGCAGGCTTATCGCAGTGTTTTTCCCGAGCTGCCGACGCACTCGCCCTTTGACAAGGCGGCGCTGGGCTGGCGGCTGTATACCCTGCTCGCCGCGCGGGGGGAGCTGCGCGCGCAGCTGGGCGAGGATGCTGCGCCGCTGGAGGCTTTTCTGGCGGCGGACGATGATCCGCAGCGCTGCAACCAGCTCGCCAGCCGTCTGGCCGATCTCTATGACCAGTATCAGCTTTACCGTGCCGACTGGCTGGAGGCCTGGGAGGCGGGGCGTCTGGTGCTGATTGATGCGCGCGGCCAGGAGCGACCGCTGCCGGCCGGGCAGCGCTGGCAGGCGCGGCTGTGGTGTCTGCTCACTGACATCATCCGCGCCCACAGCGAGGCTGCGGGCAACGTGGGCAACGCAGGCAACGGCGACGCGCTGGCGGCCTGCAGCCGGGCGCGCATTCACCGCGAATTCATCCGCCGCTGTGCTGATTTCAGTCCGGCGGCGCGGCCGCCCGGGCTGCCGCGCCGGGTGATCGTGTTCAGTATTTCCTCGCTGCCCCGGCAGACGCTGGAACTGCTGCAGGCGCTGTCGCCGTTTACCCAGGTGATGGTGTTTGCCAGCAACCCCAGCCAGCACTACTGGGGCGATCTCATCGAAGGTCGCGAGCTGCTGCGCCAGCACTACCGCCGCCAGCATGCGCGCACGCGGCCGGCCGGGGTGACGGCGGTCGATCTGCATGCCTGGGGCCACCCGCTGCTGGCCTCCTGGGGCAAGCAGAGCCGGGATTTTCTGCACCTGCTCGACGAACACGACCAGCCCGATGACTACCGTCCGCTGTTCGCCCAGCAGAAGATCGATCTTTTCAGCGAGCCTGCCGGCAGCGGGCTGTTGCAGCAGCTGCAGGGCGACATCCTCCACCTGCGCAGTCTGGAAGAGCGCCAGGCGCTGGCGAGCCGCATTGACGCGGACAGCGACGACAGCCTGCAATTCACCGTTGCCCACAGTGCCCAGCGCGAGGTCGAAATCCTGCACGACCAGCTGCTCGACAGCTTTGTCCGTGCCCAGGCCAGGGGCGCCGCGCTGGCGCCACGCGACATTCTGGTGATGGTGCCCGACATCGATCTCTACGCGCCCCACATCCACGCTGTGTTCGGGCGCTATCGTGAGGTGGGCGTCGACGGACGCCGTGATCCGCGCCATCTGCCCTATCACATCTCGGACCAGAGCGAGCGCCGGCAGAACACCCTGCTGATCGCTCTCGACAGTCTGTTGCAGCTGCCCCAGGCCCGCTTCACCGTGAGCCAGCTCGCCGACCTGCTCGACACTCCCGCCCTGCGCACGCGCTTCGGCATTGCCGAGGCTGATCTGCCCACGCTGCGGCGCTGGATTCGCAGCGCCAACATCCGCTGGGGGCTGGACGAGGAACAGCGCCGCGCGCTCGGCCTGCCGGCGCTGGGCCAGAACAGCTGGCTGTTCGGCCTGCAGCGCATGCTGCTCGGCTATGCTGCCGGCGATCGCAGCAGCTGGCGCGGCATCGAGAGCGTGGACGCTGTCGGCGGTCTGGAAGCAGCCCTGCTCGGCCCGCTCGCCGCTCTCATCGACGCCTTGCAGCAGGCCCGCCTCATGCTGGACGAAGCGCTGCCCGCCGAGCGCTGGCTGGAACAGATCGAGCAGCTGCTGGCGATGTTCTTCAGCGAGACCAGCAGCGCCGACCGCTGGGCGCTGGACCGCCTGCAGCTGCAGCTCGAGCAGCTTGCCGAGCTCTGGCAGCAGGCTGGCCTGAGTGCTGAGATCCTGCCGCTGGAAGTGGTGCGCGACGCCGTGCTCGACGGGGTGGACACGCCCACGCTGTCGCAGAAATTCCTCGGCGGTTCGATCAATTTCGCCACCCTGATGCCGATGCGGGCGATCCCCTTTCGTCAGCTGTGGTTGCTGGGCATGAACGACGGCGACTATCCGCGCCGCAGCCAGCAGGTGGATTTTGATCTGATGGCGCAGGACTACCGCCCCGGCGACCGCTCGCGGCGCGAGGACGACCGCTACCTCTTTCTCGAGGCCCTGCTCTCGGCGCGCGAGCGCCTGGTGATCAGCTGGGTCGGCCACGACATCCGCGACAACAGCCTGCGCCCGGCCTCGGTGCTGGTCAATCAGCTGCGCGACCACATCGCTGCCGGCTGGACGCTGGCCGGCGCTGAAGGCGACGATGGCAGCAACAGCAACGGTGATGGCGACAGCGACGCCGGCGCGGCCCTGCTCGCCGCGCTCACCACGGTGCACCCGCTGCAGGCTTTCAGCCGGCGTTATTTTGAAGCCGGCCACGATCCGCGCCTGTTCACCCATGCCCATGAGTGGCGCGCCCTGCACGACAACCAGCCGAGCCACAGCGGCACCGGACTGGCGGACCTGGCCGACCTGGAACTGCCGCCCTGGCAGGCCGAAAGCCCGCTCAGCCTCGCTGATCTGGCCAGCTTCCTGCGCCGCCCCGTGCCCCACCTCTACCGCAAGCGGCTGGGCATTTATCTGCGCGACGAGGAAGAGGAAGACCTCGACCGCGAGCCCTTCACCCCGGATTCGCTGCAAGCCTGGAGCCTGCGCGACACGCTTGTCGACGCGGTGCAGGCGCAGCTGCTGTTGCAGCCCGCCACCGCCAGCGATGCCCTGCTGCAAGCCGAGATCGCCCGCCTGCAGCGCAGCGGCAGCCTGCCACCCCCGCCTTTTGGCGAGCAGCAGCAGGCCCAGCTGGCCCAGGATCTTGCTCCCAATCTACGCCGCTATCAGGCGCTGCTGGCAAGCCACCCTCAGCGTGTTGCCAACGAGCGCCTCCGCCTTGAATTTGCCCACGGCCTGGTGCTCGAGGACAGCCTCAGCGAGCTGCGCAGCAATGAAGCTGGCGAGCGGCTGCGCGTCCATCTGTTGCCCAGCGTGCTCTATCGCGGCACCAGCAAGAAATACGAACATCTCATCGGCCTGTGGCCCGCCCATCTCGCCGCCCAGCTGCAGGCGCCGACGCAGACTCGCATCCTCGGCAGCCGGGGCGATTTCCTGCTGCCGGCGCTGGACGCCAGCGTGGCCACGAGCCTGCTCGGCGACATCGTTGCGGCCTACCGGGAAGGCATGGCAAGACCGCTGCCGCTGACCTGCAAGACGGCGTTTGCCATGCTCGAAAAGTCTGCCAAGGCGGCAGAATGTTACGAGGGGGGGCGTCAGCAAAACGCCGAAATGGAAGAGGCGCCGGTGCTGCAACGCCTGTGGCCGGATTATGAACAGCTCAGCGGCGAAGCCGATTTTCACCGCCTCGCCGAAGCCCTCTACCGCCCGCTGATCGATCATCTTGTTGTCTACACCGGCGCGGAGGCTTCGGCATGAGTGCAGTCAATCCCCTCGACCCCCTCGACTTTCCGCTCCACGGCAGCCGCCTCATCGAAGCCAGCGCCGGCACCGGCAAAACCTTCACCATCGCCCTGCTCTACGTCCGCCTCGTGCTCGGGCCGCCCGCTGCAGCAGCGCTGGCGCAGGACGCCGACACCGAGGCCGAGACCAACGCTGAGCTTGCCGCTGAAGCCAGTTTCCCGCCACCGCTCGGTCCGCGCCAGATTCTCGTCGTCACCTTCACCGAGCTGGCTGCCGGCGAGCTGCGCGACCGCATTCGTGCCCGTCTCGTCGAAGCCGCGCGCTGCTTTGAGGACGGCAGCGACGAGCACGAGGAGCTGCTGTGCGAACTGCGCAAGCAATACCAGCCCGAACGGTGGCCCCACTGCGCCTGGCGGCTGCACATGGCTTCGCAGGACATGGATGAGGCCAGCATTGCCACCATTCACGGCTGGTGCAAGCGCATGCTGAGCGAGCACGCTTTCGACACCCGCGGCCTGTTCAGGCGCGAGATCCTCACCGACCGCAGCGAACTGCTGGGGGAAGTGGTGGAAGATTACTGGCGCCAGCACTATTACGCACTCGACAGCGCCTGCGCCGCTGCCCTCATCAAGCGCTTTGCGCGGCCGCAAGCCTTGCAGGCAAAGCTCGACACCCTGCTCAAGGCGGGCAACCACGGCGTCAGCTTCATGGGCGAGCCGCAGACGCCGGATTTTGCCGCGCTGGAGACCCTGCTGGACCAGGCGCAGCGCATCCACGCCCGCCAGCAGGCGGCCGAAGAGGCCGCACGGGCGAGCTGGCGTGCCGACCGCCAGACCATCCGCGAACACCTGATCCTGCTGCGTCCGGGGCTTAACGGTACGACCCACGGCAGCGCCAAGGAAGACAGTTTCCTTGCCCTGCTCGACGAGATCGAGCTCTGGGCTGATGGTGCTGAAGAGCATCCCGGCAGGCTGCTCAATTTCGCCACTGGCAGCTTCGTCTTCAAGAAAGGCGCCGAGCTCACCACGGTCGCCCCACTGCCCTTTTTCGACCGCATCGCCGAATTGAAAGCCGCCCGCGAAGCCGAGAGCGATCCGCGCCTGGACGCTGCCATCCTCGCCCACGCCGGGCAGTGGGTGGGCGAGGAATTCTCCCGCCGCCTGCAGCGCACCGCCCAGTTCGGCTTTGACGACCTGCTCACCGAGCTGGCCGCCGCCCTCGATCCGGCGCACAGCGGCGAACATGGCGAACGCCTGGCCGCGCAGCTGCGCGCCAGCTTTCCGGTGGCGATGATCGACGAATTCCAGGACACCGACCCCACCCAGTATGCAATCTTCAAGCGCATCTATGAGGTCGAGGCCAATCGCGACGACTGCGGCCTGTTCATGATCGGCGACCCCAAGCAGTCGATCTACGCTTTCCGCGGCGCCGACATCCACACCTATCTCCAGGCACGACGCGAAACCCGCGGCCGCCACTACACGCTGGACAGGAATTACCGCTCGACCGCAGCTGTGGTCGCAGCCTGCAACCACCTGTTCGCCTTCGCCGACCAGCATCCCGGCGGCGCCTTCCGCTATCGCGATGACAGCGACGACCCCTTGCCCTTCCTCAAGGTGGATGCCGCCGGCCGCCGCGAGCAGCTGTGGTTGGCGGGCGAGATACTGCCCCCCCTGCAGCTGCAGTATTTTGACGCGGATGAGGGCCGCCCCACCCTCGGCCAGAAGGAGTTCCGCAATCGCGCTGCCCGCCTCGCCGCCAGCGAGATCACGCGCTGGCTGGCCAGCGGTCGTGGCGGTGAAAGCGGCTTTGGCGAGCGCGGTGTCGAGCGCGGCCTGCAGCCGGCCGACATCGCCGTGCTGGTGCGCAGCGGCACGGAGGCGGCGCTCATCCGCACTGAACTGGCAGCGCGCAATGTCGCCTGCGTCTACCTGTCCGAGCGCGCCTCGCTGCTGACCACCCGCGAAGCCTATGACTGCCTGCACTGGCTGCGGGCCTGCGCCGAGCCGACCGACGAGGGTCTGGTGCGCAGCGCACTCGGCAGCGCCACCCTGCAGCTGCCGCTGGCACGCTTCGCCCACTGGCAGGAAGACGAACTCGCCTGGCAGGAGCAGATGTTCAACTTCGTGCGCCTGCGCGAGATCTGGCAGCGCCAGGGCGTGCTGGTCATGCTCCAGCGCCTGCAGGCGCTATATGAACTGCCGTCCCGCCTGATGAAGCTTGCCGAAGGCGAACGCATCCTCACCAATCTCCACCACCTCGGCGAATGGCTGCAAACCGCAGCCAGCGAACTCGACGGCGAGCAGGCGCTGATCCGCCACCTCTTCCGCCATCTGGGGCGCGAGGACGAGCAACAGCAGCTGCGTCTGGAGAGCGACGCCGAACGCGTGCGCATTCTCACCATCCACAAGTCGAAGGGGCTGGAATTTCCGCTTGTGGTGCTGCCCTTCATCGGCGGCTGGCGGGACTTCAACAGCCAGGGCACGGTCAAGCACCGCATTGCCGGCCAGCTCTACACCGAAGCGTCAAGCCGGGAGCTGTTTGCCACCGCCTGGGAGGAAGCCGCCGAAGAAGAGCGCAAGGAAGATCTGCGTCTGCTCTATGTCGCCCTCACCCGCGCCAGCCACGGCCTCTGGCTGGGCATCGGACCGCTCGCCGGCAAGTCGAACAGCAAAAAACCGCAGCTGGACAAAAGCGCTTTCGGCCATGTGCTCAGCGGTGGCCAGGCTTTCGCCGATGCAGACGCCGTGTGGCAGGCACTTGCCGCCCTGAGCGCCAATTCGGCGCTGGCGCTGTGCCACGCCGGCGAGCCTTCGTCAGCCGTCCTCACCCCGACCCCCGCCAGTGCCCTCGCCGACGCCCGCCCGCTACCGGCCCTCGAAGGCCTGGGCAACTGGTGGATCACCAGCTACTCGGCGCTGCGCTTTGGCAGCCAGACGGAAGCGAGCGACGGCGGTGCAGCCCCGCCTGCCGAGCCCGAGACCGCACGCGATGAGCAGCTCCGCGAAGCGGACCACGAGTTCGCTGAGCACCAGTTTGCTGAGCACGAGCTCGCCGGCACCGAGGCGAATCCCCTGACTCTGTCCGCCGGCGGCGCCAGCGCTGACTTCATCCACCGCTTCCCGCGCGGCCCGCAGTGGGGAACTTTTCTCCACGGCCTGCTCGAATGGGCAGCGCTCGCCCGCGGCAGCACGCCGGCGACGCGCGAACTGCACGGCTTTGCCGCCGCAGTCGCCGATGACGCCGGACGCAATCGCCTCATCGCCCAGCGCTGCCGTCTGCGCAACATCCTCCCGCACGCTGACGCTCTGAGTGACTGGCTGAAAGCTTTCCTCCAGCGCCGCTGGTCAGTACGGCTGCCAGGGTCGGCAGAGTCGGCAAGGACAGCGAATTTTGCCCTCGTCGATCTTGCCCCCGCGCAACTCGCCGTCGAGCTTGAGTTCCTGTTCGAGATCCATCACGTTGATGCCGTCGCCATCGATCAGCTCGTCCTCAGCCACCGCGACGGGGACGCCGCCGCCCGCCTGCCGCGTGCCAGCCACAGCCTGCTGAACGGTCTGCTGAAAGGCTTCATCGACCTCGTCATCGAACACGACGGGCGTTACTACGTCGTCGACTGGAAATCCAACCACCTCGGCGACCGCGCCGCTGCCTACACGCAGGCCGCGATGCAGCAGGCCATCGACCGCCACCGCTACGACCTGCAATACGTCCTTTACGTGCTCGCCCTGCACCGCCACCTGCGCGCCCGTCTGCCCGACTACGATTACGCGCGCCACATCGGCGGCGCCCTTTACAGCTTCGTGCGCGGCTGGAACAACCCCGACACTGGCGGTCTCTTTCAGGCGCGCCCGCCACGCGCGCTGATCGAAGCCCTGGATGCGCTGCTCCGCCAGAACCGCATCGGAGAAGCCGCATGAGACCCATCCTGCTCACCACCAGCAGCAGCACCACCACCGAGATCAGCACCATGGAACGCGAAGCCCTGCTCATCCTCTTCGCCGACTGGGTGGAACACGGCAGCCTGCGCGCGCTTGATCTCGCCTTCGTACGTTTCCTCGCCACCGAATTGCCCGACACGCCCCCGGCAGTGCTGCTCGCCGCCGCCCTGCTCAGTGCCCGCCATGGCGGCGGCCACGTCTGTCTCGATCTGCAGCAGGCACTGGCCAGCCCACGGACGCTGCTCGCCAGCCCCCACGACGATGAGACAGATACGGCCACCGCCGAGCTCGCCACCCTGCTCGGCCAGCTGACGCCCGAGACATGGTGGGCAATGCTCACCGCCAGTGCGGCAGTGAGCTGCGCAGACAGAGAGGGTGAAGAGGATGGCAGCATCGACGCTGCTGAAGACAGACCGCTGGTGCTCACCCGGGCAAGCGGCCGCCCCCTGCTCTACCTGCGCCGCTGCTGGCGGGACGAGCAGCAGATCCGCGCCGCCATCGACGCTCGTCTGCAGGCGCCAGCGCTGGCGTTGCCGCTCACCGCCAGCCGCGCGCTGCTCGCCAGCCTGTTCAACGCGCCCGCGCCGACCATCCCCGACTGGCAGCAAGTAGCCTGCCTGCTTGCCGCGCGCAGCCGTTTTGCCATCATCACCGGCGGTCCGGGCACCGGCAAGACCACCACCGTCGTGCGCCTGCTCGCCCTTCTCCAGGGCCTGCAACTCGGCGCCGGCCACCAGCCGCTGCAAATCCGCCTCGCCGCCCCCACCGGCAAGGCGGCAGCCCGCCTCAGCGAGGCCATCGTGCGCAACATCGACGCTCTCGCACTTGATGCGATCGCGCATGGGGAGGACATCCGCGCCCACATCCCGCGCCAGGTGAGCACCCTGCACCGCCTGCTCGGCAGTCGTGGCGAAGGCGGCGGCTTCCGCCATCACGCCGCCAATCCGCTGCCGGTGGATGTAGTCGTGGTTGATGAGGCCTCGATGATGGACATCGCCATGATGGCCAGGCTGTGCGCCGCCCTCCCCGCCGAGGCCCGTCTCATCCTGCTCGGCGACAAGGACCAGCTCGCCTCGGTCGAGGCCGGCTCGGTACTCGCCGATCTGTGCCGTGGCGCCGACGAAGGCCATTACACTGCGGCGACCGCCAGCTGGCTGAAACAATACGGCGACGTCGAGCTGCCGCCTGCCCAGCTCGACAGCGAAGGCAGCGCCCGCCTGCAGGCCACCGCCATGCTGCGCCACAGCTACCGCTTCAGCGCCTACCCCGGCATCGGTGCCCTCGCCACCCTGGTGAACAGTGGCACCGCCGACAGCGCCGGACTGGAAGCGCTCATCACCCAGCATGCCGGCAGCCTCGCCAGCATCCGCCTGCCGCGCACGGACAACGCGCACGGTGCCGACTTCAGCGCCTTGCGTCGCCTCGCGGTGGACGGCTATGCGGCTTATCTGCGTTGCGCTGTCGATGAAGCCCCACCCCAGCCCGAACGTGCCGCGCTCGCCGCCTGGGCAGGCGCCGTATTCCAGCACCATCAGCAGTTCCAGCTCCTCGCCGCCGTACGTCAGGGCCCCTTCGGCGTTGATGCGCTCAACGCCCTCATCGAGCGGGCGCTACAGGACCAAGGTCTGCTGCCGACAACGCAGGCGCTGTGGTATCACGGCCGCCCGGTGATGCTGACGCGCAACGACTACAGCCTGCAGCTGATGAACGGCGACGTCGGCCTCTGCCTGCAGTGGCCGGACGGCAGCCTGCGGGTTGCCTTCACCGACGAACAGGGCGACATCCGCTGGGTGCTGCCCAGCCGTTTGCAGGAGGTGGAAACCGTCTATGCAATGACGGTGCACAAATCCCAGGGCTCGGAATTCATCCACACCGCCCTCATCCTCCCCGAACACGCCAGCCCCATCCTCGGCAAGGAACTCATCTACACCGGCATCACCCGCTCAAAGGAGAAATTCACCCTGCTCTACAGCCAGCCCACCAGCCTCGACCTCGCCCTGCAGCAGAGCGTGGACCGGGTAAGCGGGCTGTGAGCGAGACATACCGGATGATCCAGCCGATGACCACCCTTGTGCTCAGGCACGCAGCGTCGTTGGCATTAGCAGCCGTAGCCGGGATGAGCACTGCTGCTCGATCCCGGCGCCGATCGATAATGCGTCTGCGGGCAGTTCAGCTCTGCGTGCCGGCGGCGTTGCGGCCCAGCACCACCGACAGCAGGCGCGAGCGGCTGACGATGATTTTCCAGCCCTCAGGCTCGCGGCGGTATTCATCCTCGTACATCACGCCGAGCTGGCGGGTTTCGCCAGTATTGGCGTCGAGGTTGAAATAGCCCAGCCCCCAGCGCCCCTTGGCGGTGGTCTCCGAAGTCAGCTCGATTTCCGGGTTGGCGCCGTGGTGGCTGTCGACCACATTCGGATGGCAGGCAAGCGACTGATACAGATCGACGAAGCTGTCACGGTCTTCGAACACGCCGACGCCCTCATAGTCGATGAGCACCGGCCCGGTGGCAAAACAATCGCGGATGACTTCGACTTCCTTGAGGTCGCAGGCATTGAGATAGCGATGCTTGAGATTACGGATGTCTTCCAGCGCTTCCAGGCGGGCGATGCGGGCAGCGAGATCAGTGTTGGCAGTCATGTGCACTCCTTGTTCAACTCACCCGCGCCGGGTGGAAATTCAGCGGCGCACCGAGCATTTCACGCCAGCTCGGCGGCACTTTGCCGTTGTCGTCGGTGACGCCGTACTGGGCAGCGAGTTCGGCCGGAATCAGGGTCTGGCCCGAAACTTCGGCCAGCCTGGGGTCTTGCCACAGGGCATGGATGATGCGACCGACGAACTGCGGGCTTTCACTGTTGGCCATGAAATCCCCATAAGCATCGCCACGCATGCGGGCGGCGACTTCAGTACGTTCAGTGCGCTGCACGCCGAGCCACAGTGACAGCGCGGCCACACCGCTGCCTTCAAAGTCCACCGCCATGTCCCACGCCATCTTGTCGCAGCCAGCTTTTTGCGCGCCATAAGCCGGGCCGTGCATGTAGCAGCCGGCACCAAACGAGGAGGTGAAGGCGATCAGCCCCTTGCCGGCCTTGATCAGCAGCGGCGCAGCGTAATAGCTGGCGACGTAATTGGAGCGCAGGCCGACATCGAACATCTTCACCTGACTGAGCGGCTTCTGCCAGAAAGGGCCAGCGTCGATCAGGCTGTCATCGATGTAGATCGCGTTGTTGACCAGAATGTCGAGCTTGCCCTGCTCAGCGGCGATGCGCTCGAACAGCGCTGCCACCTGGGCATCGTCAGCATGATCGCAATGCACCGCAATGCCCTTGCCGCCGGCAGCGGTCACCAGCGCGGCAGTTTCGTGGATCGTGCCAGGCAGCACTTGATCGCCCAGCCTCGCCACACTTTCGCGATTGCTGCGGCCGGTGACATAAACCGTCATCCCGGCGGCGCCCAGGGCTTCGGCGACGCCGCGTCCCACGCCACGGCTGGCGCCAGTGACCACGGCCACGCCCTTGTCCGGTTGTACAGACATCCGTTTCTCCTTGTAATGATTGCTGCGTGCAATCAGGCCTGCTTGCCGACCGCAGGCGGACGACGATCCGCCCAGGGCTGCGCCTGTTCGAGTTGGGCAGCAAGTGCGATCAGGCGCGCTTCGCCACCGTAAGGCGCGGCAAACTGCACGCCCAGCGGCAGACCGTTCTCGCTCCACGCCAGCGGCACCGACATCGCCGGCAGGCCGGTGATGTTGAACATCGAAGTGAACGCCGAAGCCTGCACCGCGTTACGGGCAAAGTCGTCAAAAGGCTGGGCCAGCGACAGCTCGCCCAGTTTCGGCGGCAACGCAGCCGTGGTCGGGCTGAGGATCAGGTCGAAACGCTGGAAAAACTCGTCGAGAATGCGGCCGCCCTGGTCGAAAGCAGTGCGCGCCGCAAGCAGCTGTTCGGCGGTATAGCCTTTGGCGTTTTGCAGGCTGCGCCAGTCAAGCGGCTCGAATTCGTCTTCACGCGCTTCACGGCCAAGCACTTTTTCGCGCGCACGCACGCTGTTCAACATGCCGCTGGCAGTGGCAATCCCCATGCCGCCGGCCATTTCGAAGAACGGCAGCGCGGACAGGTCGATCGGCTCGACGTGATGGCCGAGACTGGTGCACAGCGTGGCAGCCTGACGCACTGCGGCGAGGCATTCCTCATCAACACCGGTGCGGAACAGATTGGTCTCGAACAGACCGATGCGCAGCCCTTTCGGCGCCTGCTGCAAGGCAGCAAGCAGATCGGAGGTCGGCGGCAGCGTGCGGCTGCCGAGTTCGGCCCCCTGGCTGAGTTGCATCAGCAATGCGGTATCCCGCACGCTGCGGCTGATGACGTTGTGCACCGACAACCCCATCCAGCCTTCCATCTGCTTCGGTCCCATCGGAATCAGGCCACGGCTGGGCTTGAGACCGAACAGACCGCAATGCGAAGCCGGGATGCGGATCGAGCCGCCGCCGTCGCTGGCATGGGCGGCGGGCAGGATGCCGGCTGCAATCGCTGCGGCCGAGCCACCGGACGAGCCCCCCGCGCTGTGTTCGAGATTCCACGGATTGCGCGTCAGCCCGAACAGCTGCGATTCAGTGGTTGCCGTCTGGCCGAATTCGGGTGAAGTGAACTTGGCAAAGATGTTGAGCCCGGCAGCCTGATAACGCTGCACCAGGGTGGAGTCGTGATCGGCGACCGCGTCCTTGAAGAACACCGAACCATTGGTGGTCACCGTGCCGTTGACGGCGACGCCAAGATCCTTCAGGCCGAAAGGCACGCCGGCCAGCGCTGGCCATTGTTCGCGTGCCGCCTTGCCGGCCCCATCCAGTGCTTTCGCCGCTGCTCGCGCCTGTTCGAAATGGGGCACGGCGAGCGCGTTGATTGCGCTGCGTGCTTCGAGACGGGCCAGCGCCGCGTCCAGCGCTTCGCTGGGCTGGATGTCGCCGCGACGGATGCGCTGGCCGAGTTCGGTGGCATCCCAGCGCTCGTACTCGGGCAGTGGCAAGTTGGCCTCGGCCGCGCGAGCCGGCGCGCTGAGCGTGACGCCCGTGGCGGCAGCGGCGCCGACGAGGGCACCGGTTTTGAGAAAGGCGCGTCGATTCTGTTCCATATATGTCCCCTGTGGAATGAAATGTTGCTTTTGTTATGTTCAGACTTGCAGGCCGGCGAAGGAGGAATTCGCTGATTGATGCGTGGAGTTCGCGGCTTGCGCCGCTCCTACGCCGGACGGCTGGTGCTGGGCGGGTTTCGTAGGAGCGACGCCAGTCGCGAACCCGGCAGCGGATGGTAAAACCGGCCATGACGGCCGGTTCTGTGTGCGATGAAGCAGATCAGCTGCCCCAGACTTTCTGTGCCGGGACGGCGACTTTCATCAGCTCATCGACCATCGTGCCCGCTTCGGCCGGCGTCAGGCGCTTGCCCTTGTCTTCCTGCGGGCCGGTGCGCCAGCCGTCGCACACCGAGATGCGACCGCCCTGGCTTTCGAACACCTGACCAGTGACATGCGAGGACTGTTCGCTGCCCAGCCACACCACCAGCGGCGCGACGTTTTCAGCCGCCCACAGGTCGAAGCTGTCGTCCTCGGGTTTTTTCACCAGATCGGCCATGGCGCTTTCGGTCATCGCCGTACGCGCCGACGGTGCGAGCGCATTGGCCGTGACACCATAGCGGCCCATCTCGGCCGCCTGCACCAGGGTCAGCGCGGCAATGCCGCCTTTGGCAGCCGAATAGTTGGACTGCCCGACCGAGCCCTGCAGGCCGGCACCGGAAGTGGTGTTGATGATGCGGGCGGCAATCTGCTTGCCATCTTTGGCCAGCTGACGCCAGCGCCTGCCGAGGATGTTGGCGAGGCAGAAGTGGCTGTTCAGATGCACGCGCATCACTTCTTCCCAGTCCTCTTGAGACAAGCTGATGAACATGCGGTCACGCAGATTGCCGGCGTTGTTGACCACGACGTGCACTTCGCCAAAGGCTTCGAGTGCGGCGTCGACGATCTTCTGCGCGGTCTCGATGCGGGTAATGTCGTCGCCGTTGGCAATGGCCTTGCCACCGGCAGCGCTGATCTCGGCAACCACGGCTTCAGCGGCATCGACACGAATGTCGTTGACGACAACGTTGGCGCCTTCAGCGGCGAAGGCAAGTGCGTAGGCACGGCCCAGGCCACCGCCTGCGCCAGTGATGATGACAGTACGTCCCTGGCAGATAGCCATGTGTGTTTCCTCTTACAAACGTTCGATGATGGTGACGTTGGCCTGACCGCCGCCTTCGCACATGGTTTGCAGGCCGTAGCGGCCGCCGGTGCGCTCCAGTTCGTGGAGCAGCGCCGTCATCAGGCGGGCGCCAGTGGCGCCGAGCGGATGGCCGAGCGCGATCGCGCCGCCGTTGGGGTTCATGCGCAGCGGGTCGTAACCGAGTTCTTTCTGCCAGGCCATCACCACCGAAGCGAACGCTTCGTTGATTTCGACCACGTCGATGTCCTCGATCTTCATGCCGGCCTTCTTCAGCGCAGCGCGGGTCGCGGGGATCGGGGCGGTCAGATGCCAGATCGGGCAGTCGGCCAGGACCGAAATGTGATGAATGCGGGCGCGCGGCGTCAGGTTGTAACGCTTGAGTGCCGCTTCCGACACCACCAGCAACGCGGCAGAAGCGTCACAGGTCTGGCTCGACACGGCAGCGGTGATCGACGGATAGGTCGGATCAACCGGCTCCAGGCTGGCCATTTTTTCCAGCGTGGTGGCGCGCGGCGTTTCGTCCTTGTCCACCCCTTCCAGTCCGACCACTTCACGGTCGAAACGGCCGGCGGCGATCGCTTCGATGGCGCGACGATGGCTTTCGAGCGCGAAAGCTTCCATGTCGGCGCGGCTGATGTTCCAGTTGTCGGCGATGCGCTGCGCGGAGTAGAACTGGTTGACCGGCTGATCACCGAAACGTGCTTTCCAGCCTTTGCTGCCGGAGAACGGGTCGGGGAAACCGAACTGCTGGCCAGCAAGCATGGCAGCCGAGATCGGGATCTGGGTCATGGTCTGCACGCCACCGACCGCGATCACGTCCTGGGTACCGCTCATCACGGCCTGAGCAGCAAAATGCAGTGCCTGTTGCGAGGAGCCGCACTGGCGGTCGACGGTAGTGCCGGGCACATTGAGCGCCTGGCCAGCAGCCAGCCAGGAAGTGCGGGCGATGTCACCCGCTTGCGAGCCGATGGTGTCCACGCAGCCAAAGATCACGTCATCGTATTCTTCAGACGGCACCGCGTTGCGCTCGACCAGCGCTTTCAGCACATGGGCGCCGAGGTCGATGGCATGAACGTGGGACAGACCACCCTTGCGCTTGCCGGTCGGGCTGCGCAGGGCATCAACGATATAGGCTTCAGCCATCTTCAATCCTCGAAAGTGTGGCCCGGGCCGAGCTTGGCCCCGTCGGCAAGAATCACATCGGCAATGCGTGCCTTGTGAAAGGCAGCGTCGCCCCAGGAAGCATCCAGCGCCCAGGCGCGCTTCATGAACATCTGCAGATCGACTTCCCAGGTGTAGCCCATCGCACCGTGCACCTGGATGCCTTTGCGCGCACCGAGCAGCGCAGCTTCGCCACAGACCAGCTTGGCGTGCGAGACCTGCAGATCGGCACCGGCTTCGTTGTGCGCGACCGCATAGGCGGCGCGATAAAGCACCGGCTTGGCGAATTCGATCTTGGTGGCAACATCGGCGAGGTGATGCTTGACCGCCTGGAAGCTGCCGATCGGCTTGCCGAACTGCTTGCGCTGGGCGACATAATCGACCGACAGGTCGAGCATGCGCTGGGTCAGGCCAAGCAACTGGCCAGCCACGGACAACGCACCGAGATTGAGTGCCCGCGCCTGCAGCGCCTTGCCCTGCTCGCCACTGGCGATGCAGGTTTCGGCACCCGGCGTCCAGCTCACGCCGGCAACGCGGCGCGACAGATCGATGCTCGGATTGGGTTCGACTTCGACCTGATTGCGTGCCAGCGCATGGACTTCATCGCCATGAGCGAGCAGCAGCAGGTCAGCCGGATTGGCATCGGCCACCAGCGGATTGACCGGATGACCCACGGCGATGCGGATGCTGCCTTCGGCAATGCGTTCCAGCCATTCGGCGCGCTGGGGATGCTCGGCAGGCAGGGCGCTGATCAGGCCGGCGGCGACATAGGCGGTATCGGCCAGCGAATCCGGAATGGCGTAATAGCCCAGTTCCTGGGTCATCAGTGACCAGGCAATGTCGTCCATGCCCAGACCGCCGCAGTCTTCCGGCACCGACAAGGCAGTCAAGCCCTGTTCGGCAAGGTTCTTGCGCAGCGCCGGCGAACGGCCGGCATCGGTTTCCCAGATTTCGCGCAGCGCCTCGGGCGCAGCTTCGGTCATCAGGAAGCGGCTCACCGCCTCGCGGAAGGTGAGCTGGTCGTCGGTAAAGGTAAAGTCCATGTCCAGCCTCTTCTTACTTGGGCAGACCGAGCATGCGCTCGGCAATGATGTTGCGCTGGATTTCGTTGGTGCCGGCATAGATCGGCCCCGCCTGCGCAAAGAGGAAGCCCTCCAGCCAGCGCCCGGCATCCACTGCCTGCGGTGCATCGGCGGTCAGTTCGCCATAGGCGGAGAGAATGCGCATCGCGGTCTCGTGCATCTTCAGATCAAGCTCGGACCAGTAGATCTTGTTGGTGCTCGCTTCCGCACCGATCTTGGCGCCTTTGTTGAGACGGCCAACGGTGTGATACGCCGACAGCGCGTAGGCTTCGGTGCCAGCCCAGGCTTCGAGCACTGCGTCGCGGATGCTCGGATCACGGTCGGCGATTTCGCGCCGGCTGTTGTAGAGCTCGACCAGACGACGGGCAGTGTACTGGAAGCGCGCCGGCGAGCGCAGCAGCAGGCCGCGCTCGAAACCGGCCGTCGCCATCGCCACATGCCAGCCCTGACCTTCGTCACCAATGCGATTCTCAACCGGCACTTTGACATCGTCGAAGAACACTTCGGCAAAGGCCTGCTTGCCATTCAGTGCCTGAATCGGGCGGATGGTGATGCCTTCCGCATCGAGCGGCACTGCCATGTAGGACAGGCCGTGGTGACGACTGGACGCCGGGTCGCTGCGGAACAGACCGAACAGCCAGTCGGCGTAGATCGCCCGCGTCGACCAGGTTTTCTGGCCGTTGAGCACGTAGTGGCTGCCATCGGCCGACAGGATCGCCTTGCTGGTGATCGCTGCCATGTCGGAACCGGCATTCGGCTCCGACCAGCCTTGCGCCCACATGTCGTCGCTGGCGGCCATGCGCGGCAGGAAACGCTGTTTCTGCTCTTCGGTACCGAATTCAAGCAAGGTCGGGCCGAGCAAGAGCTGACCATTCTGGTTGACGCGCATCGGCGCGCCTGCACCGTAGTATTCCTCTTCGAAAATCAGCCATTCGATCAGATCGCAACCACGGCCACCGAGGTGCTCGGGCCAGATCACCATCGACAGGCGGGCATCGAACAGTTTGCGTTCCCACGCACGGTGCTGCTCGAAACCTTCGCGGGTGTCGTAGCTTTCCAGTGGTTCACGCGGCAGATTGTCCGCAAGCCAGGCGCGCACTTCGGCGCGGAAAGCTTTCTGGCGGGGAGTGTAGGCAAGATCCATGACCGACCTCAGAACTTGGCGTCGCGCTTCTCGACAAAAGCGCGCCGGGTTTCAGCAGAATCCGGGCTGGTGTAAGCCTGCAGGGTGAAACCCTGCTCCCAGCGGTATTTGTCTTCCAGATTGCCGTCTTCGATGCCGTTGAGCGCTTCCTTGGCGATGCGGATCATCGCCGGGCTCTTCTCGGCGATCTTGCGCGCGATTTCCAGCGCTGCTTCGCGCAGTTCGTCCTTCTTGACGATCTTTTCGATGAAGCCGTAGCGATCGGCTTCGGGGGCAGTGATCTTTTCGCCGGTGAAGAACAGGTAGCGCACTTTCTGCACCGGGAACAGGCGCTGCAGGTGAGCGCCACCGCCCATCGCACCACGATCGACTTCCGGCAAGGCAAAAGTGGCGCATTCGGAAGCGACGACGATGTCGGCCGCACCGGTGATGCCGATGCCGCCACCGAGCACGAAACCATGCACGGCGACGATCACCGGCACCGCATTGCGATGCACCGCCTTGAAGGTGGCGTAGTTGCCGCCATTGACTGCGACGATGCGCTCGGGATGCTGGTCAAGTTCCTTGATGTCCACGCCGGCGCAGAAACCACGACCTTCGGCACGGATGACGATCACCCGCACTTCGGGATCCTGGCCCAGCGCTTCGATGCGATGGGCGAGTTCATACCACTCGCTGCTGTCGAGGGCGTTGACCGGGGGCTTGTTGATGACGAGTTCGGCGATGCCGCCGTCGATGCTTTGCTGGAATGCCTGGCTCACGTTTGGGGCTCCAAGATGGGGTGATTGGTGGATTCAGACGGCGGGAGTGTTGTCGCTGCCCGCTGCATCGGTCTGCTGGCCGAGACGGCCATAGAGCGCAGCCAGGCAGGCTTCAGCTTCGGCAGCGATGCCGTGGATGACTTGTTCGCAGCTTTCGAGCTTGCCGATCGCCGCAGCGACCTGACCGCTGGGCAGGATGCCATCATCGGGATGGCCTTCGACCATCGAACGCTGCAGCAGCACCGGCTGGTTGGCCGACATCACGGTCTGCGACACCGAGCTCGGATCTTCCTTGATCGCCTGCTTGAGCACGCCGATCATGTGGCCCACGCTCATGCCGGTGTGCTGTTTCCATGCCCAGGCGTTCTTGAGCGCGATGTACAGACGACCGATGGCGCTGGACCCTTCGAGCTTGTTGATGAAGCTGTTTTCGATCATGCGGTGACGCATGCCATCCACCGCCAGGGTGACGCGCACTTTCTGCGGGTCATCGACCTTGACGTAGCGCTCAAGCGTGCTCGGCGGCGTCGGTGAATCGGTGGTCATCAGGAAGCGGGTACCCATCGCGATGCCGGCCGCGCCAGCCGCCAGTGCGGCAGCCAGACCACGGCCGGTGGAATAGCCCCCGGCAGCGATCACCGGCACTTTGACTGCGGCAAGCACTTGCGGCAGCAGGATGGTGGTCGGCACGCCGCCAGTGTGGCCGCCGCCTTCACCGCCCTGGATGGTGATCATGTCGGCGCCCAGCTCGACCGCCTTCACCGCGTGCTTGAGCGCACCGACGGTGGGAATGCACAGCACGCCCGCTTCCTTGAAGCGGGCAATGGTCTGCTTGTCCGGACCGCGACCATAGCTCACCGCACGCAGCTTGTATTGAATTGCCAGGTCGACGCACTGGGCAGCATTTTCCTGGAACATGTGGAAGTTGAGACCGAAGTTGCTGCCGCCAGTGGCGGCGATCACCTTCTGGATCTCGCCTTCGATCTTGTCGGCGTCGATGGTGGCGCCGGCGAGAAAGCCGAAACCGCCAGCGCGAGTGGTGGCGATCACCAGGTTGGCATCCGCCACCCAGCCCATCGCAGTCTGGATCACCGGATAGCGGCAACCGAGACGTTCAGTCAGTTCAGTGTTCAGCAAACGGGAAAAATCGACGCTCATGCCTTGCCCTCCTGTGCGGCGCGCTTGTTGGCTTCGACCATCGCCTTGGCGTCGAAACCGCCCAGCTTGTCACCGGACAGCAGTTCGTTGTGGCTGTGAGCGAAATGGTGCCAGGCAAACACCGCATCCATTGCGGTGCGCTTGCCTTGCAGATCTTCGACGTGGTTGATCGCCTGTTTGGTCAGCGCCAGTCCCATGCGCGGCTGCTTGGCAATGCGGCCAGCCAGCGCGTAGGTTTCGGCTTCGAGCTGGTCACGCGCCACGACGCGGTTGACCATCCCCATCTGGTAAGCGCGCTCGGCGCCCATGCGATCGCCAGTCATGAGGAATTCCTTGGCGATGCGCGGGTTCAGTTCGTAAGGGTGAGCAAAATACTCCACCCCCGGAATGCCCATCCGCACCACCGGATCCTGGAAAAAAGCGTCGTCGCTGGCGACGATGAGGTCGCACACCCAGGCCAGCATCAGGCCGCCGGCCACGCAGGCGCCCTGCACCATGGCGATGGTCGGCTTGGGCAGATCGCGCCAGCGACGGCACATGTTGAGATAGACCTCTTGCTCGCGCACGTAGAGGAATTCACCACCAGGCTTGTTGGTGTGATCCCACCACATGTGCACGCGGTCAAAAGGCTTGTTGATGTCACGCCCCGGCGTACCAATGTCGTGACCGGCAGAAAAATGCTTGCCGGCGCCGCGCAGGACAATCACCTTGACTTCATCGTCATCGACTGCCCGCCGGAAGGCGGCGTCGAGGGCGTAGGTCATCTGCGAGTTCTGCACGTTGTTGAAACTGGTGCGATCCATCGTCACCGTGGCAATGCCATCGGCAACCGCGTAATGAACCGGCGTATCGGTTTCATACACGGCCTGGTCGGGACGATCGACGTAATGCTGGTCGGGGGCGCTCATCGGTGATGCTTCCTTGCTGGGTTCAGGCGGCGCGAATGCCCGGGGGATTGCCTTTGATCTGCGCGGCACGCATGTCGTGCGGATCCAGGCGGCGGATGATTTCGAGCTGGGCGGCGGTCGGATGGGCAGTTTCACCCAGGTTCGGTGCCTTGAGCAACTCGAAGCCGGTGTTGTCCTGCACTTCCTCGAAGCTCACCCCAGGGTGAAGCGAGCGCACGCGCACCGCATGATCCGGACCTTCGAAATCGAGCACGCACAGGTTGGTGATGATGTGACGGATGTCCATGTAGTCCTGCTTCATGCCCTTTTCCCAGCGCGCCGGGTTGTAGCCGACGCCCGAGACCATATCCACTTCACCGGCAACGAGCACGCGCTTGCTGTGCGCGGGCACGAAGAAGGAGTTGATGTGGTTGATGCTGTTGCCCGGCAGGCCGCGCACGCCAAGAATGGCGGCTTTCGGCTTCTGATAATCACCGACCACCGACAGGTTGGTCTGACCGAAACGGTCGATCTGGGTCGGGCCGATCATCGCGTGACGCTTGCCACCCCAGACGCATTCGAACACGCGCTCGAAGTGCATCGAACCGGAATACTTGGGCACATAGTCCCCGCGCGGGCCGAGCGGAATCGGCTCTTCAACCAGCAGACATTCGCTGTCGGTCATCAGCAGCTCAGGAGCGTAGGTCAGCTTGGCCAGACTGGCACCGAGACGGGGAATGACACCGATACCGGAGGCCAGCACCTCGCCATCGCCACGGAACACTTCCGAAGCGGCAACCACCATCAGCTCGGCCAGGCTAAATTCAACTTTGTCAGACATCCTGCTACTCCTCAAAACACCGGCAGGGGCAGCTTGCCCATGCGCTCGATGCCGCCATTCTTGTCCTGGTAGGCTGCTTCACCGCCATGGACGAACTCGTCCATGTAGTTCTGCCAGCCGTTTTCTTCGCTGGCGCTTGCCACGTAGCGCTTCAGATGGCTCATGTCCCAGCCATAGTCCGGCGCGCAAGTGGTCGGGTGCGCACCGCACGGAGCATGGACCACGCCTTTCACCAGATAGCGTTCGAAAGTATTGAAGCGGGCTTCTTCGGCGGTGAGGGCAAAACGCTCTTCAACACGCTCGGCGGACACGTAGCAGGCATCGGCAGCACGGGCGACGAGGTGATCGAAATAGTGATCGCCACCGGTGATCAAGGTGTTGCCAAGCTGGTCGGCAACGTTGACGTGCACCAGCGCCACGTCGAGCTTGAGCGCCGGCATCGCCAGCAGCACTTCACCATCGTCATACGGCGACTGGATGGTTTTCAGGGCCGGGTTGAGCTTGGTGACGTCAGTGGCCAGACCGCAGCGGGTCGGCAGGAAAGGCATGCGCTGACCGGCAGCACGCAGACCCCATTGCCACATGCCTTCGTCGAGCTCCATCAGCTCGATCTGACCCGCTTCGCGCACCTTGCGGTACCAGGGCTCAAGCGGAATCGCATCCAGGGTGGCGAAGCCGAAAATCAGCTTCTTGACCTTGCCGGCGGCGCACAGCATGCCGACTTCCGGACCACCATAAGCAACCACGGTGAGATCCTTCACCGGCGAACGCAGGATCTCGCGGACGATCGCCATCGGCTTGCGGCGCGGACCCCAGCCGCCAAAGCCGATGGTCATGCCATCACGAAACTGGGCAACCACTTCGGCTGCCGTCATCAATTTGTTCATTCTCTATTCCTTTGCTGACTGCCTGCTGCTGCCAGGCAGACGGTTACTGCTGGCCGACTCCGAAGTCATGCCCCCAGATACTGACATGGTCGAACTCGAAAACGCTGTGACGCGACCAGTCGAGTTGCAGACCACCATAGCCGTATTCCAGATCGAAGCCGGACGGCGTCTTCATGTAGAAGGAGATCATGCGATCGTTGAGATGCTGGCCCAGGGTGGCCGACAGCGGCACATTGTGGGCTTCACGACGATCGTTGGCACGGCCGACTTCGGTCATCGAATCGACTTCGACCATCACGTGCACGCAACCGCTCGGCACGCTGTATTCGGCAATCGCAAGGCTGTGGTGACGCGGATTGCCGCAGTGCATGAAATGGATGCGGACCGGCGGCGCGGAAGGATCGGGACGGAAATTGAAGATGTCCGACAGACCAAAACCGAACACGTCGCGGAAGAAGGCAGCGCTGGCATCAAAGTTCGGCGAAGGCATCACGGTATGACCGAGGCCCATGTCGTCAGTGAGGAAGCGCGGCACGCCTTGCGGCGAGACGAAAGGATAGCAGCCGGAAATATGCCCCCAGCACAGCTCGTGGCGATTACCCGAAGGATCGATGACAATCGCAATGGCCTGCATGCCGCGCTGAGCGACGGTCGCCGCATCGGCCAGCTCGTACGCCACTTCCTTCGCTTCCAGGTGGGCAAGCGCGGCTTTGAACGCGGGCTCGTCGGGAAGCTCCCAGCCGGAAGCAAAATAACGCTTCTCCTGACCTTCGATGATCAGCATGCGATACGGCCGCTCGTCCATCTTGATGTACAAGCCGCCGCCAGGCGCAGCAGAGGTACTCATGCCGAGTACATTCTCGGCGTAACGCTGCCATTCACCCAGATCGTCGCTCTGGGCGACAAAGTAGGCCAGCCCGCGAATATCCATCATGATTGCCCCTCGTTGTTGTGGAATTGTCCGGGGCATTGTGCGAACTGGCGGCCATGGCATCATCGTCCGTTGAGACTAAGCACCTGAATTGGCGCCGCTATGAGGCAGCGATGGCCGTCCAGCTCAGGTGCGACTCAGGTGCGACTCAGGTGCAAGCGAGGCGCTTTTTACCCTTGCATGGCGTTGAAGCCGGCCAGCATGCCGCCATCGACCACGTACTCGCCACCGGTGCAGTACGAAGCTTCATCCGAAGCCAGGAAAGCAACCACCCGTGCCACTTCGTGCGGCCGGCCGACGCGGGCGATCGGCAGGTGCTTGTGGGCATCGTCCAGGTTGACGCCCGGCGAGTTGACCATCGGCGTATCGATGCCGCCCGGATGCACCGAGTTGACGCGAATGTTGTGGCGACCGAATTCGATCGCCGCCACCTTGCTCATGCCGCGCACGGCAAACTTGCTTGCGGTGTAGGCACTTGCCCCGCCAATACCTTCCAGGCCGGCGGTTGAGGAAATATTGACGATCGCACCGCCCCCGGCCGCTTTCAGCGCCGGCAAGGCAGTCTTCATTCCCAGCCAGCAGCTGTTCTGATTGATGCGCACCACCTGCTCGTATTCTTCGAAGCTCATCTGCTCGATCGAGCCCCAGCGCAGGATGCCGGCATTGTTGACCAGCACATCAAGCCGACCGAAACGGGCCAGCGCCGCATCGACCGCCGCCTGCCACTGCGCCGG
>JAVEVA010000020.1:40802-43786 GCA_034005275.1 Thauera sp.
AGCGCCATGCCGTGCACTTCGTCGTGCCCGGGTCCGCCCGGTGCATTGACGGCCTGAGCGATGAACTCGTGCAACAGGTGATTCTCCGCCGCCATGCTGGCCGCCAGTCGTCCGCCGATGATCTGCAGACCATCACTTTCGGCGACGATCCGCTCAGCCGCTTCATTGAGGCGCAGCACCCGCCCGCGCCGGTCCAGCATCACCACCCCGACGCCAAGCCGATCCAGCATGCTGTCGTAGCAGCTGCGCTCGACTTCCACGATATCGAGACTGGCACGCGTATCGACCGCCACCGCCAGATGCGGCAACAACAAGGTGCATAACGCACGCTCGGCGACCCCGAAACCTTCCGCATGATGCGGACGACAGACGCGGAAGCGGCAGCTCGGTTCGGCGCCTTTGCCCAGATCGGCGCCAAGGAGATAGCGCAGATCAAGCGCTGCATGGAAAGCCTGATAACCGGCACTGCGCAACCAGGCTTCTACGTCAAGCACCTCTTCCAGCAGGACCACCCGGCCGCGCGACAGCGCCGGAAAAGGATCGGTGAGCGCATATTCCGCCTCATAGGGGCGCACCAGCATCGGCTTGGCTTCACCGGCAAACACCAGCTGCATCGGTCGCAGCTGGTCAGGAATCCGCAACACCAGACTGACATAGTTGGCCTGCAGCAGCACACGCAGGCGTTCGAGCAGCCGCGTCCAGGGCACCGGCTCTCGAGTTCCTTCATGAATCAAGATGAGCAATTGCTCAAACTGCTCGAAACTCAGCCCTGCCATCGCCAGCAAACCGGCACGATCGCAGTGGTCAATCTGGTTCATCTTCACCTGTCTGTTGCAAAGCCAATTTCCCGGTCAAACAATTCGGTCAAACCTGATTCAGCCACACCTGGCCAGCCATGCTTGATACTGCCCCTCTGGATTCTGCCCCACCTGGCCGCATGCAGAACAGCACACTCTGTCACGACTGCCAGACAGATCAATCACCAATATGGATGATGCGACGAAGCCGGTGCAGGCGACAGCATCCAAGGTCGAGCACCATCAAAAAATGGCAGGATGGCGTTTTCACCTGCAGCATGCAAGCATGCGGCCATCCCGTACTCAATACTTACTCTCATCCAGACCAGGAGACTCCATGAAACTCGACCCTCAGGCCCAAGCCATTGCCGATCAGCTTGCGCTGCTGCCGGCGCTCGATCTCGACCAGCTCAGCGCTGCCGACTACCGTGCTGCGATGGGCGCGATGCTTGCCGCACCGCCCGAACTGGACCCGCAGGTCGAAACCAGCGCACTCAGCCTGGCCTGTCCTGAGGTGACTTTGCCTGCCCGCAGCTATCGCCCACCCGCCGATGGTTCAGAGCACGACCGCCCGCTGCCGCTGATCGTGTATTTCCACGGCGGCGGCTTTGCCAGCGGCGGCCTCGACACCCACGACAATATCTGCCGCCGGCTGGCCGCCAGCGTTCGGGCCCTAGTGGTCGCCGTCGATTACCGCCTTGCCCCCGAGCACCCTTTCCCGGCGCCGGTCGACGATGCGGTCGCCGCCATCGGCGTTCTTCATCAGCGCGCGGCCGAACTGGGTGCTGATCCGGCGCGCATCGCCGTTGCCGGTGACAGTGCCGGCGCCAATCTGGCCACTGTCGCCGCCCGTGTGCTGCGTGATGCCGGCCCGCAAGCGCCCCGCATCGTCCATCAGCTGCTGTTTTACCCGGTGACCGATGCTGCTTGCGACACCGCCTCCTACCGCGATCTCGCCGAAGCGCCCATCCTCACCAGCGCACTGATGCAATGGTTCTGGCGTCAGTACCTGGCCCGCCCTGAAGACGGCAACGATGAACGCGCTTCGCCGCTGCGCAGCAAGGATCTGGGCAAGCTGCCCGCCGCCACGGTGATCACTGCCGGCTTCGACCCCTTGCGCGACGAAGGCGAAGCCTACGGCCTTGCTCTTGCTGCGGCCGGCAACAGCGTCACCTTGCGTCGCTGGCCCGGCCAGTTCCATGGCTTTGCCAGCCTGCTCGGCAGCATGGACGCTGCCGACGAAGCACTTGCCTTTGGCGCCTGCCAGTTGCGCCAGGCTTTCCTTTGCAAACCATGAACTGCAGCCGAACCGCCCCAGCCAAGGAGTGCTCCCGATGAGTCTGACCGTTTCAAACCCCTCCCCTCGCCAGCTGCGCGTTGCCATCCTCGGCGCCGGCATGTCCGGCATCCTCGCCGCCGTGCGCCTCAAGCAGCAAGGCCTTCACAGTTTCACCATCTTCGAGAAAGCGGACCGTATCGGCGGCACCTGGCGCGAAAACACCTACCCCGGGCTGTACTGCGACGTGCCCGCCCACGCCTACACCTACTCTTTTGCGCCCAATCCGGAGTGGAGCGGCATGCTGGCCTCCGGCGCGGAAATCCAGCGCTATTTCGAGGATGTGGTCGACCAGTACCAACTCCAGGCCTGCATCCGCTTCAACACCGAAATCAACCGTGCCGACTTCAATGAGCAGCGCCAGTGCTGGACGCTGGCCAACGCCAGCGGCGAGGTCGGCGAGTTCGATGTCGTGATCGCTGCCACCGGCGTCCTTCACCATCCGCGCATGCCGGAGATCGACGGTCTGGACAGCTTCAGCGGAGCCTGCTTTCACTCCGCACGCTGGGATCACAGCGTCGCGCTCGACGGCCAGCGCGTCGCGGTCATCGGCAGCGGCTCGACCGGCGTCCAGCTCATCTCGGCGCTGGCCGGGCGCGCAGCTCAGCTGTACCACGTCCAGCGCACACCGCAGTGGGTGATGGAATATCCGAACACCCCGTACAGCGACGAAGAACGTGCTGCTTTTCGTGCCAACCCGCAGCTGATCGACGACATCCGCTATGGCGAGCACTACGTCACCATGGTCAAGCGCTTCACCGAAGCGATCGTCGATGCCGACTCACCGGCAATTCGCGAAATCGAAGCAATGGTGCTCGACAATCTGGAACGCAACGTCCATGACCCCGAGC
>JAVEVA010000103.1:0-9212 GCA_034005275.1 Thauera sp.
GATCTGGGAGTGGCTGCGCGTGAGTTGGCGTCTTTGCGCGCCAGTGGTGGCGCCAGTGGTGGCGTCAATGACGGCAGTTGACGCCGGCTGGCGATCGCCTTCAACCTTTCACCCTCGTCGCTATTCGACTTTCTTTTCGGCTTTCTGCAACAAAGGAACATGATGAAATTCGCTCAACGAACATTCGCCTGGCTGGCTTGTGCCAGCCTCAGCCTTGGTCTCGGCATCAGCTCGGCGCAGGCTGCTTTCGGCCCTTGCAGCGAGGAGGATTTCGAGAAATTTGCACTCTACGATGCGGTGGCGATGAACACCCATTTCGGCGCCGAGCAGCTGCGACGCATCTTCAGCGAGCAGTACGGGCTGGAGCTGGGCGCGCTCAATGATCTGCATGCGCGTTGTAATTACGCCCTCTCGGCGCGTTTCGAGCGCGATGAACAGTGGGAAGAGTTCTACCGCATTTCCCTGCAGAAGCTGAAAGCTTTCTGCACCAATGATCCTTCGCCGGTGTATTGCGCCGAAGCGCTGCAGGCTGAGCGTTGACAGACTGATAAACGACCAACAATAACAAGCACAAGGAGTAGTGATGGAGATGGCAGCAGGCGGCCGGGCGCGGCGCCGGTTCATGGAGCGACTCAGTCTGAGTGGCCTGGGTGGGCTGGGGATGGGCGCAATGAGTGCGCTCGGCGCCACACCCGTGCAGGCCGCGACCGGCAGCGAGGTTCGCCAGTGGGATGGCGAGACCGATTTGCTGGTGATGGGCTCGGGCGCGGCCGGGATGGCGGCAGCAATTGAGGGCGCACGGCAGGGGCTGGAAGTGACGGTGCTGGAAAAATTCCAGCTCGCCGGTGGTTCGTCCAGCCTGTCGGGCGGCGTCTGTTACATGGGCGGCGGTACGCCGCTGCAAAAGGCGCTCGGCTTCGACGACAGCGTGGAGAACATGTACCACTACCTGGTCGCAGCGGCCGGGGTGCATGCCGAGCCGGCGCGCATCCAGTTGTATTGTGAAGGCAGCCTGGCCCATTTCGACTGGCTGAACGAGCTTGGCGTGCGCTATGCGACCCGCTTTTCCTCGGACAAGGAGTTGTCGCACGGTGCCGATTCGCTCTACTACTCGGGCGGCGAGCAGACCTGGCCGTTCCGTGAGCAGGCGAAGCCGGCTCCGCGCGGCCACGTGCCGCCGGCACACAACCAGACCGGCGGCCGTGAGCTGATGAAGCTGATGCATGCTGCGGCGGCACGGCTGGGCGTGAAGGTGCAGCTGCGGATGTCGGCGGAACAGCTGATCCGCGCCAGTGACGGACGGGTGATCGGCCTGGTGGTTGAAGATGCCGCCGGCCAGCGGCTCAATCTGCGCGCGCGTCGCGGGGTGGTGCTCGCTGCCGGTGGTTTCATCCACAACCGGCCGATGCTGCAGCGTTACGCGCCCGAACTGGCCAGCAGCCAGCCGGCCTGGGGGCGGGCAGGTGACCTGGGCATGGGCATCCTGATGGGGCTGGGCGCCGGGGGCAATCTGCTGCGCATGGATCATGGCTTTGCCGTGCTGCCGCTGTATCCGTCGGAAGAAGTGCTGAAAGGGGTGGTGGTGAACCGTTTCGGCCAGCGTTTCATCAATGAAGATGCCTATTACGGCGGCATGGGTCATGCCTGGTTGTTCCAGCAGCAGGGGCACGGCTTTCTGGTGGTGGATGGCGACAGCGATTATCCGGGGCCGGATTACCGCTTCACCCTTGCGGCCGAGGCGGCGAGCATTGAGGCGCTGGAGACTGCGCTCAAGCTGCCGCCGGGGGCGTTGGTGAATACCGTCGGTTACTACAACCAGCACGCCGCCCGTGGCGAAGACCCGCAGTTCCGCAAGCAGACCAAATACCTTGCGACGCTCACCAAGCCGCCGTTCAAGGCTTACGACCTCACTGTCGGCAAGGCCTTCTGCACGGTGCACACTTTTGGCGGTCTCGAAATCGATCTCGATGGTCGGGTGCTCGACGGCTGGGGGAGCGCGATTCCAGGTCTGTATGCTGCGGGGCGGACTTCGGCCAGCCTGCCGGTGGCGCCTTATCTGGCCAGTGGGCTGTCGATCGGCGATGGTACGTTCTTCGGTCGTCGTGCCGGTGCGCATGCTGCGGGTAAGGGAGCTTGAGATGAAGAAGACACTGTTGGTCGCGCTGTGCGGTTTGGGCGCTCTCTGGAACCAGCTCGCCCAGGCCGACGAGACCGTGCTGGCTGGGGATGCCGAACGCGGGCGTCAGCTGTTTGGCGCCTGCCGTACCTGCCATTATCCCGAGTCCTATGTGGGCAATCACAATGGCCCGAGCCTGCATGCCATCTTTGGCCGGGAGGCCGGAACGCGTGAAGGTTTCGAGTATTACTCGGCGGCCCTGAAAAACGCCCAGTTCGTGTGGACGCCCGCACTGCTCGATGCCTGGATGGCCAATCCGGAGGAATTTCTTCCGGGCAACGAGATGGTCTTCGTACCGCCACGTACTGCCCAGGAGCGTGCCGACCTGATCGAGTATCTCAAGGGCTTTGGCGAACCCTGATCCGGTGCCCTGCAAGCGAATTGTTCTGGGTGTGACATAGTTCCTTGTCGTCCCTGCTCGATGTCTCCAGCATGATGATCAGTGAATTTTCGATTGACCGCGTGAGTCGCTGTCGGCCAGGGAACTGGCGGGTGGCGATTGAGCGGCACTGGCAAGGAGAGGGTGATGAGCTTCAGAGGCTTCTTCGACCGATTGTTTTCGACTGGCAAGACCGGCGCAAAAGAGGACGGACTGCAGGAAAGGCTGCAGCAGATCCGCAAGGTCGATATCGATGTGGCGCTTGCGGCACACAAGAACTGGCGCATCCGCCTGCAGTCGATCCTCGACGGCAGTGAACGTGATCCTCCCAGGCCGGAGCACATCAGCTGCGACAAGTCCTGCGATCTGGGGCGCTGGATTCATGGGGAAGGCGGCGAGGCATTCGGTGACTTTGCCGCTTTTGCCGAGCTGCGGGCGACCCATCAGATGTTCCATTACAGCGCATCGAATGTGTTGATGCTGGCGCAGAGCAACAAGCAGGCCGAGGCGAGAAAACTGCTTGAGGATGAGTTCGACAAACTCAGCCGTCGGGTTGAACTGTCGCTGACTGACCTGAAGCTCAGTCTGCAGGGCAATTAGAGCGTTTTTGCCGCTACCCGGTTGCGTCCGCCGTCCTTGGCTGCGTAGAGCATGATGTCGGCGTGGGTCAGGAGCTCGGCGATGCTGACCGTCAGGAATGGCGGGCTGGCGAGGGCATTGGGCAGCTTCAGAGCCTGCAGGGCGCGGCGGATGTCGTGCGCAATCCGCGCCGCTTCCGCAGGCTCGGTGCCAGGCAGCAGACAGACGAATTCTTCACCGCCATGGCGTGAGACCAGGTCGGTGGCGCGGTTACAGTGCTGGCGCAAGACCTCGGCCAGTGCGCAGAGGTATTGGTCGCCAGTGGGGTGGCCGTAGTGGTCGTTGACCTGCTTGAAATGATCGAGATCGAGCATCAGCAGGCTCAAGGGCTGATGGCTGCGTTGCCAGTGCGCGTGTTCGCGCTCAAGGCTCAGATCAAACTGGCGGCGGTTGGCCAGGCCGGTGAGCGGGTCGGTGAGGCTGAGCCGGGTCAGCTCCTGGTTGGCCGTCTGGAGTTCGGTCTGCTGTTCGCGGATGCGCTGCTGGCGAGCTGGCGCAGCAGACGGCGGTGGCGATGCAGCGCATAGAGGACGGCTGCTGACAGCAGGATGGCCAGCGCGATGCCGGTCCAGAGCCAGGTGCGCTGCTTGCGTTCGTCGATGTAGCGTTTGACCAGCTGGCGTTCGCCTTCGCGATGCTTGAGCAGGGCGGTGCCCAGTTCGGCGCTGGCCAGGTAGCGGTTGAACAGTTCGACCAGTTCGCTGTGGGCGGGGCCGAAATAAAACGAATAGTGACGTGGATACTCGAGCAGGGTGTGGACGATTTCCAGGTCGAACAGCTCGCGCAGATAACGTTGTTCGACGAAAAATTCGCGGTTGAAGACAGCAAGATCGATCTCGCCTTTGCGCAAGGCTTCAAACAGGCCGCCGCTGTCGAAGGAGTTCGGGTAGCGCTTCAGCTGCGGAGCTGGGATCAGTTCGCTGAGGATGGTTTCGAGTGCGACGCCGGTGACGACGCCGACGTGGCGGTTTGCCAGCTCGGCAGTGCTGGCCAGGTTGAGGGCGCGTCGCTTGAGGGCGATGGCAACATAATGGCTGGCGTAGAACGAGGTGGTGAAATGACCTTTTGCGGCGCGTTTGGCGTTGTAGCTGAGCGGAATGAACAGATCTGCACGACCGTCCTGCACCAGGGTGATTTTCTCGGCTATCGTCAGCCCGGGAGCGAGGTCGATTTCAAAGCGCAGGCCGGTATCGCTGCTGATCCGGCACAGCAGGTCGACGGCCATGCCGCGATAGCGGGTGCTGTTGCCGACTTGATGAGTGAGTGGCGGAGTGTTGACCGGCAGGGTGCGCAAAGGCGGCGTCGCGGCGAAGTGGGCCAGCTCCTGCGGGCTGAACGTGACGGCCTGCTTGAGCTCAAGGTGCTGGGCCTCCTCGCAGTCCATTGCTGCTGACAAAGGCGCACTACCCAACAGCAAAGCGAAAAGGAAGAGCAACAGGCGCATGGCAATCAGTGGGTGCTCAGCACCGGTGGGCCTGCAGGAAATTCAGCAAAATCGGGGCGATTTTAGTTGATTTTGTGTGGTGCCGACCAGTTTTGAGCAGAAATATCGCCTGCCGTTACACTTTGTGCAGTGTGGAGGTTCAAACAGTCTCTTCCATTGCCTTCCAGGCCTCTGCCTGAGTCATGAAAATCTGGCCGGTGAGCCATTCCTCGAGGCCGCTGCGCTGGAGACGATCGCGCACCGGCCCCTTGAGCTCGGACAGATGCAGGCGGATGTTGTGCTCCTGCAGCTCACGGTTGAGACCGATGAGCACTTCGAGCCCGGTGAGGTCGATGCCGTTGACGCCACTCATCATCAGCACCACATGGCGCAGTTGCGGGCGCTGGATCATTGCACTGGCAAGCGTTTCCGAGATCCAGCGCGAGTTGGTGAACACCAGGCTTTCGTCGACGCGGATTGACAGCACATGCGGCTGGGTTTCGACTTCAAAACGATTGACGTTGCGGAAGATCTCGCTGCCGGCGAGGCGGCCGACTTCCGTCCAGTGCGGGCGGGCAGTGCGCTGCAGCAGGATGCCGATCGCGCTCACCACGCCGACCAGCAGCGCTTCTTTCACGCCGACCGCCAGGGTGAGTACGCTGACCAGCAGCATCAGGAGGAATTCGGTGCGTGAATGCCGCCAGGCGAGGCGGAAGGGGGCGAGATCGATCAGGGACAGCACGGCGATGATGATCGTTGCCGCCAGCACGCTGCGCGGCAGGTGTTCAAGGATGTTGCCGAACAGGGCGATGACGAGGGCGAGCAGCACCGCCGTCCACACCCCGGCGAGACGGGTGCGGGCGCCCGCGTCAAAATTGACGATGCTGCGTGAAAAGCCGCCAGTCACCGGCATGCCGCCGCTGAGGCCGGCGGCGGTGTTGGCGGCGGCGAGACCGTAGAGTTCGCGCCGTGGCGAGATTTTCTCGCCACGGCGGCTGCCCAGCGCTTCAGCCACTGCCAGGCTTTCAACGTAGGCGACCAGGGCGAGCAGCGCAGCGGGCGCGAACAGGATTTCCCACACGGCCAGCGGCGCCTGCCAGGGCAGGGGGAAGGCGAGTGCTTCGTCGATGCGGATGCGGCCGGCGAGGGCGACGCCTTCATTGAGCGCCGGAAAGCCGGCAATCCACAGCATCGACAGCGCGACCACGAAGATCGGTGTCGTGCGGGCGAGCAATTGCGCACGCGATGCGCTGCAGCCCAGCCGCTGCAGGCTGCGGCTGCCGTAACGACGCAGCAGCCACAGGCTGAGGAGGGCGAGCAGGCCGATGAGGGCAGTCATCGGATGCGGCAGCGGTTGGCTGGAATGGGCCAGCTCGGTGAACAGTTCGACCACCGTATTGCCGCCGGCCTGAATGCCGAGCAGGGTGGGCAATTGGCCGAGCGCGATGATCAGCGAAGCGCCAGTGATGAAACCGTGCAGCACCGGGGCACTGAGCAGGGCAGCGAGCGTTTCCAGCCGCAGCAGGGCGGCCAGCAGCAGCAGGGCGCCGATTTCCAGCGCCAGCACCACCGCAGCGAGATGCGGCGCGAGGCCGTGCACGGTACTCACTTCGCCGATCGCCTGCGCAGTCATCATCGAGATCACTGCCACCGGCCCGACGGCGAGCGTGCTGCTCGAACCGAAGGCGGCGTAAGCGGCAATCGGCAGCAGGCTGGCCATCACGCCGACCACTGGCGGCAGGCCGGCGAGCATCGCGTAAGCCAGGCTTTGCGGCACCAGCAGGATGGTGACGATGACCGCGGCGACCAGATCCTCGCCAAGCGCGGTGCGTTGATAGTCCTGCCAGCGCTGGCGCAGGCCGGGGGGGCGGGAGGCAGGCGTGGCGCTCATCAGCGATCTGGTGCTTACAGCAGATTGAGCGGGATTTTCAGGTAATGCACACCGTTATCGTCTGCCGGCGGCAGCTTGCCGGCGCGGATGTTGACCTGCACCGAAGGCAGGATCAGGGTCGGCATGGCCAGGGTCCGGTCGCGGGCGGTGCGCATGGCGACGAATTCCGCTTCGCTGATGCCGTCATGGACGTGGATGTTGTGCGCCCGCTGTTCGCCGACGGTGCTCACCCATCGGGGCGCGCGACTTTCGGGTGGATAGTCGTGGCACAGGTGCAGGCGGGTGTGTTCAGGGCGGGACAGCAGCTTGCGGATCGAGCGATACAGGCTGGTGGCATCGCCGCCGGGGAAGTCGCAGCGCGCGCTGCCGTAGTCGGGCATGAACAAGGTGTCGCCGACGAAGATGTCGTCACCGACGATGTAGCTCAGACAGGCCGGGGTGTGGCCCGGAGTGTGCAGCACTTCGACTTCGAGCGTGCCGATGGCAAAGCGCTCGCCATCTGCGAACAGGCGGTCGAAATCGACGCCGCTGGTGTTGAGGTCCTTGGCGTTGAAGATGCCTTTGAAGACTTCCTGTACTTCGCGGATGTGGGCACCGATGGCGATCTTGCCGCCCAGTTCACGCTGCAGATAGGGCGCGGCGGAAAGATGATCGGCGTGGGCGTGAGTTTCCAGCAGCCAGTCGACCTGCAGGCCTGCCGCACGCACATGGGCAATCACCGCATCGGCCGAGTCGTGGCGAGTGCGTCCCGACTTGGGGTCGTAATCGAGCACGCTGTCGATGATCGCGGCACGAGCACTGGCCGGATCGGCGACGACGTGGGTGACGGTGAAGGTGGCGGGATCGAAAAAGGACTGGATACTGGCAGCGGACATCGGCGGCTCCTCCTGGAAGATTGCGCGGACGGTGAGGTTCGCCTCACCGTCAGGATGAGAGGAAAGACTCAGAAGCCGATCACCTTGCGTCCGGTTTGCAGGAGATTGGCGCCCATCTCGGCCGGTTTGGCCGGCTTGATGCCGTCTTTCAGATCCTCGACGCTGTTGCCGCTGTTGGGCAGGTAGAGCGCACACACGCTGGCAGTCGCCCCTTTCTTGAGCGCGCCGTCGAGCAACTGGGCAGGGGTGACGTTGTTGGGCTTGAGCGCTTCGCCGCCAGCGCCCTTGAGTGCCAGATCGCCGGCATGGTCGCAGAGCAGGATATCGACCTGGGCGCCCTGTTCCTGCATCTGGTTGGCGAGCACCATCGCCATGCCCTGGGTCATCGGACTGGCGGAATTGAGCACCACGGTGATTGCTTGCTGGTCAGCGAAAGCGGCGCTGCTGAGCAGGGCGAAACTGAGGGCGGCAAGAGTTTTTTTCATGGCAGGACTCCGGAAAATGATCGGCTTAAAGCAAATGGCGGATAGTGGATGTGCAGACTTGCACAGCATCAATATAATAAAATACTTATATTTTTACCAATTCTTTTGCTGCTGATTTTCAATAGCGGAATACTATGCGGTTTGTCCCGGGGCAGGGTCGAGAATCTGGCGGCTGGCCGGCAGCAGCGCCAGGGCACGAATGAGCATGAAGAACAGGAAAGCCAGCCACAAGCCCTGATTGCCCAGCCCTTGCAGGATCCAGGCGACCGGTGCACTGACCAGCACCGCCAGCAGCATGCCGTTGCGCATTGCACGGGTGCGACTGGCGCCAATGCACAGACCATCGAGGATATAGCTCCATACTGCCACCAGCGGCAGACAGGCGAGATAAGGCAGCATCGGTCGCGCAGCTTCGCGCACGCTGCGCATGCTGGTCTGCAGGGCAATGAAAGCCTCGCCCAGGGTGGCAAACAGCGCGGCGAACAGCAGACTGGCTGCGGCGGAATACAGCAGGGTGAGCAGTAGCGCGCGGCGCAGCGCCAGGCGATTGCGGGCGCCGAGGGCGTGGCCGGTGAGCGCTTCCAGTGCATGCGCCAGACCGTCGAGTGCGTAAGCGGTGAGCATCATGCCGTTGAGCAGCAAGGCATTGGCCGCCACCGTGCTGTCGCCGAGGCGGGTGCCCTGCACGGTGATGGTGAAGAACACGGTTTGCAGCAGCAGACTGCGCAGCAGGATGTCGCCGTTGGCCGACAGCAACGGCCGCCATTGCGACCAGCGTCGCAACGCCTGCCAGGGCGTGACCGCCGGGTGCTGCTGCAGGTAGCGCCGTGCCAGCCACAGGCCAGTCAACGCACCGGTCCATTCGGCAATCGCCGAGGCGCGCGCGGCGCCGGCCAGTTCCCAGCCGAGGCCGAACACGAACCACAGATCGAGCACGATGTTGACCACGTTGGCCGCCAGCATCATCCACAGCGCAGCACGTGCCTGCTGCACGCCGAGCAGCCAGCCAGCGAGCACATGCATCAGCAGCGCAGCGGGCAGCCCCCACAGGCGGATGTGGAAATAGCTGCGCGCGCCGTCATGCAGCGAAGCGCTGGCCGCCATCAGCTGCAGTGCGGCATTGGTCAGCGGCAGGGCGGCAAGCGCCAGCACCGCTGCGAGCAGGATGCCGAGCGCCAGGCTTTGCCAGAGGATCAGCCGCAGACGGGGACGATCGCCCGCGCCGGCGGCGCGCGCGACAAAGCCGGTGCAGGCCATGCGCAGAAAACCGCAGACCCACACCAGGATGGTGTACAGGCTGGCGCCGACCGCCACCGCACCGAGCTGCCAGGCGTGCGGCAGCCG
>JAVEVA010000104.1:0-9171 GCA_034005275.1 Thauera sp.
CGCTGCTTTTCTGCCGCGTCCGCTGCTGCTGTGCGACCGCTTGCCGCGCAACAGCACCGGCAAGCTGCCACGGGAAGCACTGCTGGCGCTGCATGCAGGAGCGCACAGCGATGCTTGAACCCTGGCAAAGCGAATGGACCGTGCCGGCAGACCATCCGGCGTTCGCTGGCCATTTCCCCGGCCGACCGATTCTGCCCGGCGTGGTGCTGCTCGATCAGGCCGTGCTCGCTGCGCAGCAGCGCTTTCCCGCTCATCGCTGCCGCCACATTGACCAGAGCAAGTTTCTCCAGCCAGTCGGCCCCGGCACCCGCTTGCACATCTGCTTCCAACCACGTCCGGGACCGACCGGCGGCGAACTGGGTCTGGCCTTCGATATCGTGCGCGCGGCTGACGGCAGCAGCGTCGCCAGCGGCCGCTTGCGCCTGCAGGCACTGGATCCTGGAAGGTGAGCGAGTCAGCACACTGGCGCGAGCACGGCGAGCGCAGCACGCCCGCCATCCTGCGTCTGATGGTGAACATCTCGCTGCGCTGCGGCCGTGGCCCGAGCCGGCTGTTGCTGCGGCTGATCACCGCTTACTTTCTGCTGTTCGCACCACGGGCACGACGTGCCAGCCGGACTTATCTGCGCCGGATTGCCGGCCAGGCGAGCGGCTGGCTGGCGAACTATCGCCATCTGCTCTGCTTTGCCAGCACCATTCACGACCGCATCTACCTGCTCGCCGACCGTTTCGAGCTGTTCGACATCGAAATCGATGGCGCTGAAGCCTTGCAGGCGGCGCTCGCCCGTCAGCCCGGTGCCTTGCTGGTCGGCGCCCACTTCGGCAGCTTTGAAGTCTTGCGCGCGATGGCGAGACAACAGCAAGGGCTGCAAGTGGCGATGCTGATGTACGAAGACAATGCGCGCAAGATTGCCGCCACCTTGCATGCAGTACGACCGCAAGCCAGCGCCGACATCATCGCCCTCGGTCAGCCCGATTCGATGCTCATCGCCCATCAGCGCCTGGAAGAAGGCCATCTGGTCGGCATGCTCGCCGACCGCGATCTGGGCCAAGGCCCCCGCCTGAGCTGTGATTTTCTCGGCAAGCCGGCCAGCTTCCCGCTCGGCCCCTGGCGGGTGGCGGCAATGCTGAAACGGCCGGTGTTCTTCATGGCCGGCATTCATCTCGGCGGCCGGCGTTATCGGCTACAGTTTCGCCTGCTGGCCGATTTTTCCCAAGTGAGCCGCAGCGAACGCAGCGCGGCGATCGAAGCGGCGGTGGCTGCTTATGCCGCACAACTGGAACAGAATTGCCGCCAACATCCTTACAACTGGTTCAACTTCTTCGATTTCTGGCATCAATGATTTCCTTGCGCCGCTGCCTGCTGTGCTGCCTCCTGTGCTCCCTGTGCGCCTTGCAGGCCTGGCCAGCCCAGGCCGCATTCGATGTCGACGCCTTGCTCGCCAGCCTCGCCACCCATCCCGGCGGCCGGATGGATTTCGTCGAAACCCGTCATCTGGCGATCCTTGATCAGCCGCTGGTGGCACGCGGCGAAATGCGCTATCAGCCGCCACAGCGGCTAGAAAAACACACCCTCAGCCCGCAGCCGGAGTCACTGGTGGTCGATGGCAACACCCTCGAACTGGTGCGCGGCAAACAGACGCTGAGCTTGCAGCTCGACAGTCGTCCTGAGCTGATTGCCTTTGTGGACAGCATTCGCGCCACCCTCGCCGGCGACCGCGCGACGCTGGAGCGCAGCTATGCCTTGCTGCTGTCCGGCACGCCGGCAGGATGGACTCTCAGCCTGCTGCCGCGCGACGCCAGCATCAGCGCCTTCGTGCTGCGCATCGATCTGCGCGGCAGCGGCAACCAGGTGAGCGCGATCGATTACCTGCAGGCCGATGGCGATCGCACCGAGCTACGTCTCAGCGCGCCCGCTGCGGCGACAACACCATGACACAGCACGGCTTGCGCCCGTGGTCGGCGTGCTTGATCTGGTTGCTCGGCAGCGGCCTGTGCGTGCTGATTGCGCTCAACAGCCGCTTCAGCGCCGACATGAGTTTCTTCCTCCCCGCCCAGCCCAGCCCGGCGCAGCAGGTGCTGGTCGATCAGCTCAAGAACGGCGCGGTGAGCAAGCTGCTGATGGTGGCGATCAGCGGCGGCGAGGTGGCGCAACGTGCCGCCGCTTCACGCGCGCTGCGCCAGCAGCTCGCCGCCGGCGAACATTTCGCCCTCATCCAGAATGGGGCGCCTGAAGACCTGGAGCGCGAACGCGAGCTGCTGTTCGCCCACCGCTACCTGCTCAGTCCGGCGATCAGCGCCAGCCATTTCGAAGCACCAGCACTGCACGCAGCGATCCGCGACAGCATCGAACTGCTGGCTTCACCGCTGGGCATGGTGCTGAAGCCGACCTTCACCCGCGACCCCAGCGGCGAGCTGCTCAACTTGTTGTCCACCCTCGGTGATGCGCGCCAGCCGCCCAGCCGCGGTGGCGTGTGGGCTTCGCGTGATGGCGAGCGCGCCTTGCTGCTGCTGCAGACCCGTGCGGACGGCGCCGACACCGATGGTCAGGCCGCGGCGATTGCGGCAATCGAACATGCTTTCAGCGCTCTGGATGCCGACCAGTCTGCCGCGCTCACACTGCAAATGTCCGGTCCCGGCTATTTCGCCGTCGAAGCGCGCAGCCGCATCCAGCAGGAGGTTTTCCAGCTCAGTCTGCTCAGCGCCGGTTTGATCATCATCGTGCTTGGTCTGCTCTATCGTTCACCACGACTGATCGTGCTCAGCATGCTGCCGGTGGTGAGCGGCATGGCGGCCGGCGTGGCGGCGGTGGCGCTGGTGCACGACACCGTATTTGGCGTCACTGTAGGCTTCGGTGCGGCGCTGATTGGTGAAGCGGTTGATTACTCGACCTACTATTTCACCCAGGCCGGCCGGCTGGGGCTAGCTGGCTGGAAAGCACGTTTCTGGCCAACCATCCGCCTTGGCGTGCTCACTTCGGTGTGCGGTTTTGTCGCCCTGCTGTTTGCCGGCTTTCCCGGCCTGGCTCAGCTTGGGCTGTATTCACTTGCCGGCGTCGGTGCCGCAGCGCTGGTGGCACGTTATCTGCTGCCGCCGATGGCCGGCGAAGTGCGCGCGCTGCAGTTCAGCGCGCACGCCAATACCCGTATCGACCAGGGCATCGCCCTGCTGCAACGCGGACGCTGGCCCGTGCTGCTGCTCGCCGCGCTCACCACGCTGTGGCTGTACAGCGAGCGTGATCAGCTGTGGCAAGCTGATCTGTCGGCGCTGAGCACGGTGAGTGCGGCGGAAGCCGAACTCGACACCCGGCTGCGCGCCGACCTGAGCGCACCCGACTCGCGTTATCTGGTGATCGTCACCGCCGCCGATCAGCAAGCGGCCTTGCAAGCCGCCGAGCGCAGCGCGCGCCTGCTGGATGGACTGGTGGCCGACGGGGTGATTGATGCCTACGACAGTCCGGCGCGACTGCTGCCCAGCTTCGCCACCCAGGCTGCGCGCCAGGCCGCCTTGCCGGATGCGGAAGCCTTGCGCGCGCAGCTGGCGCAAGCACTCAGCGGCTTGCCGCTGCAAGCCAGCCGGCTGGAAGACTTCATTGGCGAAGTGGCTGCGGCACGCAACATGGCACTGGTCGAACGCACCACCTTTGCCGGCAGCAGCCTCGGTCTGGCCATCGACGCCCTCATCCTGCCGCGTGCGCAGCAATGGAGTGTGCTGCTGCCGCTACACCCCTCTGCAGCCCACGATTACATCATTCCGGCAGCGCAAGTACGCGCTGCGCTCGCTGACAGCGACGCCTTGTTCATCGACCTGAAAGGCGAATTCGATCAGCTGTACGGCGCTTACCTGGATGAAGCGATCTTCCTCTCCGCTGCCGGCGCGCTCGCCATCCTGCTGATGCTGGTGTGGAGTCTGCGCTCCGCACAACGTCTGGCGCCGGTGGCGCTGCCGCTGCTGCTGGCGATCATCTTCGTGCTTGCCGGCCTGCATCTGGGCGGACAGCGCCTGCATCTGCTCCACCTGATCGGCATGCTGTTGATTGTCGCCGTCGGCTCCAACTACACCTTGTTCCTTGACCGTGCCAGCAGTCTGGCCGACCCCGAAGTACGCTTGTCCACCGGCGTCGCCACCCTCACCACCGCGATCGGTTTCGGCGTGCTCGGCCTGTCTTCGGTGCCAGTGCTGAACGCGATCGGCCTCACCGTTGGCCCGGGCGCCCTGCTGTCGCTGTTGCTGGCGGTGATGTTCGCTGCGCCGATCCAGCCCCATGCTCTAACCGACGCCCCGCCGCGCGACACTGCGGCCACCTGCTGATCATGCCGCGCCGCTGGACACCTTCTCCGACCCTCAAGGCAAGCTTCGCCGTTCACGGTGCGGTAGCGCTCGCGGCGCTGGTCTCGCCGCCACACTGGCCGTGGGCGCTGGCGGCGGTGGCGGCCAACCAGGCGCTGCTGACCACCGCCGGCCTGCTGCCGCGCGCCCAACTGCTCGGCCCCACCCTCACCCGCCTGCCAGCTGCCGCTGCCGCGCGAGGGCTGGTGGCGCTCACCTTCGACGACGGCCCGGATCCGGAGGTGACGCCGCAAGTGCTGGATCTGCTCGATGAAGCCGGCGTACGCGCCAGTTTTTTCTGCATCGGCTGGCGCGCGCGCGCCCACCCGGCACTGTGTCGGGAGATTGCCCGCCGCGGTCACCAGGTGGAAAACCACGGCGACGCCCATGCCAATCATTTTGCCCTCTTCGGTCCGCGCCGCATGCGCGCCGACATTGTTGCCGCCCAGCACACCCTGAGCGAGCTGTGCGGTCGCACACCGCGTTTTTTCCGCGCCACCGCCGGCTTGCGCAATCCGTTTCTCGACCCGGTGCTGGCCGGACTCGATCTGGAGCTGGCGGCGTGGACCCGGCGCGGCTTCGACACCCGCTGCGCCGATCCGGCGATCATTCACCGTCGTCTGTGTACCAGGCTGGCTGCCGGCGACATCCTGCTGCTGCACGATGGTCACAGCCGGCGCGATCAGCACGGCCAGCCGGTGATCCTCAGCGTGCTGCCCCGCCTGCTCGCCGACCTGCGTGCCGCCGGACTCCAGCCTTTACCCCTTGCTCAATGCATTGACCAATCGCTTACCCAGGACATCCCTCCAGCCAGATCATGACTGCCGAACGACCATTTTTCGCCACCCTGGTGGATCACGCCAGCGCCTTCTTCCGTCCCAGTGGCGCTTTCGCCTACCACTACACCCGTGGCAAGCTCGGCATGGATCCGATCTTTCACGCCCTGCTTGCCCAGGGCCTGCTCAGCGGACGCGAACGCATTCTCGATCTTGGCTGTGGTCAGGGCTCGCTGTTTGCCTGCCTGCTCGCGGCCCGCGTGCAGGCCGACCAGGGCCGGTGGCCGGCACACTGGCCACCGGCACCGCAAGCGCGTCAGTTGCGCGGCGTGGAGCTGATGCCGAAGGATGTTGCCCGCGCCGCACAGGCTTTTGCCGCCCACCGCAACACGGTGAACATTGAACAAGGCGACATGTGCACCACCGACTTCGGTGAAGTCGATGCCGTCACCATTCTCGACGCGCTGCATTACTTCGATCACCAAGGGCAGCGTGCAGTGCTGGCCCGCATTCATGCCGCACTGGCCCCGGGCGGGGTCTTCATCACCCGTATCGGCAACGCCGCAGCCGGCTGGCCCTTCCGCCTCAGCCAGGGAGTCGATCACGTCGTCACTTTCCTGCGCGGCCATCGCCTGCCACGACTGTACTGCCGGCCGCTGGCCGAATGGGTGCAGTTGCTCGAGCAAACCGGCTTTCAGGTCGAAGTGCAGTCGATGAGCGGCCGCACGCCATTTGCCAATGTGATGCTGATCGGGCGGCGCTGAACGCCCCGCACGCGCCGGCGCGGCTTTTTCAGGCCCGCAGCGCGGCGACCGGTGTGCGGCTGGGGCCGACCGGCTGCATGCCGGGCAGGCCGCTGTCGAGAATCGCGCTGCGCAACACATCGATGGCGCCGTTGCGCGGATAAGTCACCCGCCAGGCCAGTGCCACCCGGCGCGAAGGCTCAGGTGCAGCAAAAGGTCGCACGGCAATCAGCGGACTGAGACCGCTGCCCTGATCCGCCGCCGAGCTGGGCAGGACAGTAATGCCCAGCCCGCTCGCCACCATCTGGCGGATGGTTTCCAATGAGCTGCCTTCAAGCGTGCGCTGCAGGCCGCTGACATTGCGGCAGCCGGGGCAAACTTCGAGCACCTGATCACGGAAGCAATTGCCGGCCCCAAGCAGCAGCAGCTGGTCTTCTTCGAGCTGTTCGGCGCTGACTGCCTCGCCTGCCGCCCACGGATGAGCCGAAGGCAGCAGAACACGGAAAGGCTCGTCATACACCGGCTGAGCAACAATGCCGGCTTCCTCGAACGGCAGACTGATGATGATCACATCCAGTTCGCCACGCTTGAGTGCGTCGGCAAGCTGGGTGGTATAGCTCTCGCGGATGATCAGCGGCATGCGTGGCGCCAGCTGATGCACACGCGGGATCAGCTGGGGCAGCAGATAGGGGCCAATGGTGTAGATCACGCCAAGCCGCAGTGGCCCGGCGAGCGGGTCCTTGCCGGCAGCAGCAATTTCGTGGATCTGATTGGCTTCCATCAGCACTTTTTCGGCCTGGGTGATGATGCGCCGGCCAGTTTCGGTGATCTTGACTTCAGCAGCACCGCGCTCGAACAGCTGGATACCGAGCTCTTCCTCGACTTTCTTCACCGCCACCGACAAGGTCGGCTGGGAAACATGGCATTTTTCAGCAGCACGGCCAAAATGGCGTTCATGGGCAAGCGCAACAAGATAGCGCAGATCGGTCAGCGTCATGGCCAGGCCTCCCTGTAAGGCTTGTTTTTTTGCGGCAGCGCTCAATATTACTCTGTCCTTGATCAGCCTGCTTGCTCAAAACCAGCAGTTTGATGATCAAATCGCTACCATCAACTGTTTTTTTGGGAAAGTATCAGCCATTTCAGCAACAATTGCTCAACTTTGATCATCTCAATGATGAAGCGATAAAATTTGCAAACAGATGTGTAATGCGGAACAGGACGCCAATTCGCCAGTCCATTGCTCGTCGTCTGCTCCGAAAACATGGAAATCAACATGCGCAAACCACTGCTTGTCACCACTCTTGCCCTTTCTCTTGCCGCCATCCTGCCCACCAGCGGCAGTCTGCTGTCGACCGCACATGCCCAGGACAGCAGTTCGGCCGCCATCGTCCAGCCCAATCGCTATGGTCTGCCCGATTTCAGCGAGCTGGTCGAGCGTGTCGGCCCGGCGGTGGTCAATATCCGCGTTGTGCAGAAACAGGGCCGAACGGCCGACAACGGCGACAACCCGTTCGCCAATGATCCGTTCTATGACTTCCTGCGCCGCTTCGGCGTCCCGATGCCGGGCTATCCCGGTGGCGGCCAGCCCGGCATGGGCCCGCGTGCGCGTCAGGGCATCGGCTCGGGCTTCATCGTCAGTGCCGATGGCTATGTGCTCACCAATGCCCACGTGGTCGCTGGTGAAGACAGTGACCCCAAGCTGTCGGAAGTCACTGTGACCCTGATCGACAAACGTGAATTCGAAGCGAAAGTGATCGGCATCGACCGTCGCACCGACGTGGCGCTGATCAAGATCGACGCCAAGGATCTGCCAGCAGTGAACATCGGCAAGGCCGACGAAGCGCGCGTCGGTGAATGGGTGGTGGCGATGGGTTCGCCGTTCGGTTTCGACAACACCGTCACCGCCGGCATCATCTCAGCCAAAGCCCGCCGCCTGCCGGACGAAACTTATGTGCCGTTCATCCAGACCGACGTGGCAATCAACCCCGGCAACTCCGGCGGTCCGCTGTTCAACCTCGCTGGCGAAGTGATCGGCATCAACTCGCAGATCTACTCGCGTTCAGGTGGCTTCATGGGCATTTCGTTTGCCATCCCGATCGATGTAGCGATGAGCATCAAGGATCAGCTCGTCAGCCACGGCCGCGTCCAGCGTGGCCGGCTGGGCATCGGCATCCAGAGCGTGGACAAGGAGCTTGCCCAGTCCTTTGGTCTGGACAAGGCACGCGGCGCGCTGGTGGCCAGCATCGAACCGGGCAGTGCGGCCGAGAAAGCCGGCCTGCTGGCGGGCGATGTGATCCTCAGCGTCGATGATCAGGCAATCGACGAAATGGCCGAGCTGCCGCGCTACATCGGCGAAAAGCGTCCCGGCACCAAGGTGAAGATGGCAGTCTGGCGCGATGGCAAGAGCCGCAACATCACCGCCACCCTTGATGAGCTGAAAGCAGAAAGCCTGGCCGCTGCAACGCCCAGTCAGGTCGAAAGCATGCAAGACAACCTGGGGCTGGTCGCCCGCGCCCTCACCGCTGAAGAAGCGAAAGCGCGCGAAGTGCGCGGCGGGCTGGTGGTGGAAGGTGTCGATGGCCCGGCAGCGGCAGCCGGCCTGCGTCCGGGCGACATCATCCTCGCGCTCAACAACCGGCCGGTGACCGAAGTGGCCGAATTCCGCAAGCTGGTTGAAGCCGCTGGCAAGCGCTTTGCACTGCTGGTGCAGCGTGGTCAGTCGCGCCTGTACGTGCCGTTGCGGATCGAGTAAACGTCACCGCGCTCAGAAACTGAGGCTGCGCCAGGCTGGGTCAAGCGTGCGGCCGAGAAAACTGGCTGCCCCTGCGTGCCGCACATCGGCACGCAGGGCTTCGCCCGCTGCGCAATGCGCAGCAAGCGCGGTCGGACAGGCGAAAAAACGCACACCCGCTTCTGCCGCCTGCTCGATGAAATGCGTCAATGGCAAAGCACCGTCGCCGGTGGCCGGATACAGTCCAGCCGCCACCGTCGGCAACAACAGCCGCACCGAACGCGCAGTGAAATACATCTCGACTTCGGCATCCAGCGCCGCCGCTGCCGCCGCGAAATGAAAAGGCGTCGCACAACGCTGCGGACTTTCCGGCTCCGCCGCCCACACCAGGATGGCCAGGCGCTCGATCGGTGACGACAGCGCATCCATCGCACTCACCGTGCTGCCGCACCGAGCAGCGGCGGACGAAAATCAGCCAGCTGCTCGAAACGCCACAAATCCATCTGCGCTTCAATTTCCGCACGCGCCTGCGGCCAGGGCAGCAGCGACTGCTCGACTTGCGCCGGATCGAGGCGCAGCTTCACCAGCCAGGC
>JAVEVA010000021.1:0-42328 GCA_034005275.1 Thauera sp.
TGATTTCATCCACTGGTCTGGCCATCTGCTCGCGGAAGACGGACTGGTGTATGCAATGAAAGGCCAGGATGCCAGTGCCGAACTGGAGCAGTTGCCGCCGGGATGGGCGCTGAAAAATGAATTGCTGCTCCAGGTGCCGGGCCTGGAGGCCGAGCGCCGACTATTGCAGATCGCACGTATCTAGAATTTTTCCACGCACGGGGACGAAGCAGAACCAAGCATGGCCAGTATCTTTTGTGTCGCCAATCAGAAAGGCGGAGTCGGCAAGACAACGACTTGCGTCAATCTCGCTGCTGCGCTGCAGCTTGCCGGTCAGCGCTGCCTGCTGATCGACCTCGATCCGCAAGGCAATGCCAGCATGGGCAGCGGGATCGACAAGCGCAATCTCAAGCATTCAGTGTACGAAGTCCTCCTTGGGCTGGCGCCGCTGCAGAGCGTGCGTCAGCGCTCGCCGAGCGGTGGCTATGATGTGTTGCCGGCCAACCGCGAGCTTGCCGGTGCAGAAGTCGAGCTGGTCGGCCTTGAGCAGCGCGAGCGTCGGCTGCAGCAGGCGCTGGCGACGGTGGCCGATGACTACGATTTCGTGCTCATCGACTGTCCGCCTTCGCTGTCGATGCTGACCCTCAATGGCCTGTGCTGTGCCAACGGCGTGATCATTCCGATGCAGTGTGAGTATTACGCACTCGAAGGCCTGTCCGATCTGGTCAATACGATCAAGAAAGTGCATGCCAACCTCAATCCGGCCTTGAAGATCATCGGCTTGCTGCGGGTGATGTTCGACCCGCGGATGACCTTGCAGCAGCAAGTGTCGGTACAGCTCGAAGAGCATTTCGGCGACAAGGTGTTCCGTGCGGTCGTGCCGCGCAATGTCAGGCTGGCCGAGGCGCCCAGCCACAGCATGCCGGGCGTGGTCTATGACAAGAGCTCGAAAGGTGCGCAGGCTTACCTGGCGTTTGCCGATGAGCTGATCGGGCGCGCCCGCGATTTCTGAGCGATCTGTGATGAGTAAACCCCGTTTGAAAGGCTTGGGGCGCGGGCTGGATGCCTTGCTTGCCGCCAATCAGGAAGATCCGGTCGAGAAAGGCGAATTGCAGACGCTTGCCGTCGCGGCCTTGCGACCGGGCAAGTACCAGCCGCGCACGCGCATGGATCCGGGGTCGCTGGAAGAGCTGGCAGCCTCGATTCGCGCTCAGGGAGTGATGCAGCCGGTGCTGGTGCGCTTGCTGGCGGACGGCGGGCACGAAATCATCGCCGGCGAGCGGCGCTGGCGGGCAGCGCAGCTGGCGGGTTTGAGCGAAGTGCCTTGCCTGGTGCGTGAAATTCCCGATGAAGCGGCGCTGGCGATGTCGCTGATCGAAAACATCCAGCGCGAAGATCTCAATCCGCTCGAAGAAGCCAGCGGCCTGCAGCGCCTGATTGATGAATTCGGCATGAGCCACCAGCAGGCTGCGGATGCGGTCGGCCGCTCGCGTCCGGCAGCGAGCAATCTGTTGCGCTTGCTCAATCTGGTCGAGCCGGTGCAGGAATTGCTGATGGCCGGTGATCTCGACATGGGGCACGCCCGTGCCTTGCTGCCGCTCGATGGTGCCCGCCAGATCCAGCTCGCCAACCAGATTGCGATGCGCAAGCTGTCGGTGCGTGAAGCAGAACGACTGGTGCAGCAGGCGCTCGCCCCGGAAAAGCACCAGCCCAGACCGCAGCCGGATCGTGATCTGCTGCGGCTGGAAGAGGAAATTGCCGATACGATTGGCGCCAAAGTCAGCATCCGCGCCAACAAGCGCGGAGCAGGGGAAGTGCGTATCCATTTTGCCAGCCTCGACCAGCTCGACGGCGTGCTGGCACGAATGCGCTGAGGCGGAAGAGTGCTGTTTACCCAAAGGAAAAAGGATGTGTCGATAAATTGTTGCAATGCAACCAAATTTGACTTCGGCCGGGTAAACGCATACCATGCGCCGGATTTTGCAGGGACGTCGTGCGCGAGGGGGCGCGACGCAGGCACGGCATGCTGAAAGCGGTTTTTCTACAGCTCGGTGCGACGGTGTTGGCGACTTTGATCGCAGCGGCACTGTTCGGGGTCCGGGGGGCGGTTTCGGCAGCTGGTGGTGGTCTGGCCTGTGTACTGCCTTCCTGGATGTTTGCGTTACGCCTGATTCAGATCACCCGCAAGGCGGGTGAGGCCAGTGTGTTTGCCTTCGTACTTGGCGAACTGCTGAAAGTGGCCTCGATTGTGGGATTGTTGGTGCTGGTATGGGCGTTGTATCCGCCGCTCCACTGGGGGGCGATGTTGATCGGTCTCATTCTGGCGCTGAAAGCGAATTTGTTTGCATTTTTGGTAAAGACCTGACATGGCAGAAAACGCACTCACCGCATCCGAATATGTGATTCATCACCTCGGTCACCTCAACAACGCTGGCGGGCCGCAGCAGAACATCATCGACTGGAGCGTCATCAACCTCGATTCGATGTTCTTCTCGCTGCTCTGCGGTCTGGGCACCGTCTTCCTGCTGTGGCTGGCGGCGCGCAAGGCCACTTCCGGGGTCCCCGGTCGCTTCCAGAGCATCATCGAAGTGCTGGTCGAGATGGTCGCCGACCAGGCCAAGGGCATCGTCCATAGCGCTGAGTCACGCAAGTTCGTCGCGCCGCTGGCGCTGACCGTGTTCATGTGGATCTTCATCATGAACGCGCTCGACCTGCTGCCGGTCGATGGTCTGCCGATGCTGTGGCAGGCTGCCCAGAATGATTCTCACGCCTATCTGCGCATCGTGCCCACCGCCGACCTGTCGGCTTCTCTTGGCCTGTCGATCGGCGTGCTGCTGATCTGCCTCTACTACAACGTCAAGATCAAGGGTGTTTCCGGCTGGGTGCATGAACTGTTCACCGCGCCTTTCGGCAATCACCCGCTGCTCTACCCGATCAACTTCGCCATGCAGATCATCGAATTCGTCGCCAAGACCGTCTCTCACGGCATGCGACTGTTCGGCAACATGTATGCAGGCGAACTGGTGTTCGTGCTCATCGCGCTGATGGGTGGCACGGCGACGGCTTTCGGTTTCATCGGCCACGTCTTTGCCGGTACGATCTGGGCCATCTTCCACATCCTGATCATCACCTTGCAGGCCTTCATCTTCATGATGCTGACCCTGGTGTATGTCGGACAGGCTCACGAGAGTCACTAAAAGTTCTCTGTTGTTTCATCCTTGTAGTAGCTGTTTTTTTAAACTCACCATCCTCACTAAGGAGTCGTCATGGAAAACGTTCTGGGTTTTGTTGCGCTGGCTGCCGGTCTGATCATTGGTATGGGTGCCATCGGCGCGTGTATCGGTATCGGTATCATGGGTTCGAAGTACCTCGAAGCTTCGGCCCGCCAGCCTGAGCTGATGAACGCCCTGCAGACCAAGATGTTCCTGCTCGCCGGCCTGATCGACGCTGCCTTCCTGATCGGTGTCGGTATCGCCATGATGTTTGCTTTCGCCAACCCGTTCCAGCTCTGATCGGTTCGAGTTCAGCCATTTTTGAACCAACCTGAGGGCCAAGAACCGTGAATTTGAACGCAACCCTGATCGCCCAGCTCGTTGTGTTCTTCATTCTGGCGTGGTTCACGATGAAATTCGTGTGGCCGCCCATTGTGAAGGCACTGGATGAGCGTGCGAAGAAGATCGCCGACGGGCTTGCAGCTGCGGACAAGGCCAAGTCGGATCAGGCACTCGCCGAAAAGAAAATTGTTGAGGAAATGCGCAAGGCCCGTGAATCTGCGGGTGATGTGCGTACTTCAGCAGAAAAGCAGGCGAGTCAACTGATCGACGAGGCCAGAACCGAAGCTGCCCGCATCATCAGCGCTGCACGTGAAGCTGCCGAAGCCGAAGCCGGCGTCGCTGCCCAACGTGCCAAAGAGGCGCTGCGTGACCAGGTCGCCAACCTTGCCGTTGCCGGTGCAGAAAAGATCCTGCGTCGCGAGATCAACGCCCAGGTCCATGGCGAATTGCTTGCCAACCTGAAACAGGAACTGCAATAAGCCATGGCCGAGAACGTCACCATCGCGCGCCCTTACGCCGATGCCGCCTTTGCGCTGGCTCGCGGGGCCGATGCGCTGGGGCCCTGGTCAGAAGCGCTTGGACGGCTGGCCGCACTCGCGGCCGACCCGACTTTGCGGGAGTGCATCAACGATCCGAAGCTGGCCAGCAGCCAGCTGTTGCAACTGGTATTTGATGTTGCCGGAACCCTGACTGCCGAACAGCAGAATTTCGTCCGCGTACTGACGGAAAACGAAAGACTGCAAGTGCTTCCCGAGATCCGCGACCTGTTTGTTGCTCAGAAGAATGAGCATGAAGGTGTCCTGGAGGCGCAGATCGCCTCCGCTTTCCCGCTTGACGATGCAGCCTTGACCAGTCTGAAGGCCGACCTTGAAGATCGTTTCAAGGCCAGGCTGAACATTCAGGTCAGCATTGATCCCTCCCTGATCGGTGGGGTTCGCATCGCAGTGGGTGATGAAGTCATCGACGCCTCGGTCCGCGGCAAGCTCGCCAACATGGCTGCTGCGCTAAAGAATTAGGAGCATAAAAACTATGCAACTCAACCCCTCTGAAATCAGTGACCTGATTAAGAGCCGGATCCAGAACCTGCAGCTCGCCGCCACCGCGCGCAACGAGGGTACGGTGGTTTCGGTCACGGACGGCATCTGCCGCATCCATGGCCTGACCGACGTCATGCAGGGCGAAATGCTGGAATTTCCAGGCAACACCTTCGGCATGGCGCTCAACCTCGAGCGTGATTCGGTCGGTGCGGTCGTGCTGGGTGACTACGAGCACATCACTGAAGGCGATACGGTCAAAGGTACCGGCCGCATTCTCGAAGTGCCGGTCGGCCCGGAACTGGTCGGTCGTGTCGTCAATGCCCTCGGTCAGCCGATCGACGGCAAGGGCCCGATCAACGCCAAGCTCACCGACAAGATCGAGAAGGTCGCGCCGGGTGTGATCGCCCGTCAATCCGTCTCCGAGCCGGTGCAGACCGGTCTCAAGTCGGTGGACTCGATGGTGCCCATCGGCCGTGGCCAGCGCGAGCTGATCATTGGTGACCGCCAGACCGGCAAGACTGCGGTAGCGGTGGATGCGATCATCAACCAGAAAGGCCAGGACATGTACTGCGTGTACGTGGCCATCGGTCAGAAAGCGTCCACCGTGGCCAACGTGGTGCGCAAGCTGGAAGAAAACGGCGCGTTGGAATACACCATCGTCGTTGCTGCCACCGCTTCCGAATCGGCCGCGATGCAGTACCTGTCGGCCTACGCCGGCTGCACCATGGGCGAATACTTCCGCGACCGTGGTCAGGATGCGCTGATCGTTTATGACGATCTGACCAAGCAGGCCTGGGCTTATCGTCAGGTTTCGCTGCTGCTGCGTCGTCCGCCGGGTCGTGAAGCTTATCCGGGTGACGTGTTCTACCTGCACTCGCGTCTGCTTGAGCGTGCCGCACGGGTGAATGCCGACTACGTCGAGAAGTTCACCAACGGTGAAATCAAGGGCAAGACCGGTTCGCTGACCGCTTTGCCGGTGATCGAAACCCAGGCGGGTGACGTTTCCGCCTTCGTGCCGACCAACGTGATTTCGATTACTGACGGGCAGATCTTCCTTGAGACTGACCTGTTCAACGCCGGTATCCGTCCCGCGATCAACGCTGGTATTTCGGTGTCCCGCGTCGGTGGTGCTGCCCAGACCAAGGTGGTGAAGAAGCTGTCCGGCGGTATCCGTACCGACCTGGCGCAGTATCGTGAGTTGGCTGCCTTTGCCCAGTTCGCTTCCGATCTCGATGATGCCACCCGCCGTCAGCTTGAGCGCGGTCGTCGCGTCACCGAACTGATGAAGCAGCAGCAGTATTCGCCGATGTCGATTGCCGAGATGGCGATCGTGCTGTATGCGGTGAATAACGGCCATTTCGACGATGTCGATGTTGACCGGGTGCTGGCTTTCGAAGCCAGCCTGCTGCAGTACGTGAAGACCAAGAATGCCGATCTCGTTGCTGGCATCATGAGCAGCAAGGAGCTCAGCAGCGAAGGTGAGCAGACCCTGGCCGCGGCAATCGCCGAATTCAAGAAGACTTGGTCCTAAGACGGACGAGGGAGACGGAATATGGCTAGCGGTAAGGAAATCCGTACCAAGATCAAGAGCGTGCAGAACACGCGCAAGATCACCAAGGCCATGGAGATGGTCGCCGCATCGAAAATGCGCAAAGCGCAGGATCGCATGCGTGCGGCCCGTCCCTTCGCCGAAAAGATCCGCCGCCTCGCCGCGAACCTGTCCCAGGCCAATGTCAGCGACTACAAGCACCCTTTCCTGGTGCACAAGGACAAGGTCGAGCGTATCGGCCTCATCCTGGTTACCACTGACAAGGGTTTGTGCGGCGGTCTCAACACCAACGCTCAGCGGATCGCGCTCAATGCCATCAGGGGCTGGGATGCGAACGGGGTGAAGGAAATCCGTGCCTGTGCCATCGGCAACAAGGGCCTGGGCTTTCTCCAGCGCATGGGGATGAAAGTCATCTCCAATGCCACCCAGCTTGGCGATACTCCTCAGCTGGAAAAGCTGGTGGGGCCGGTGAAGGTGATGCTCGATGCATTCATCAGTGGTGAGCTGGACGAGATCCATGTGGTGTATACCCGTTTCATCAACACGATGAAGCAGGAGCCGATGTTCGAGCAGCTGTTGCCCCTTACTGGCGAAAAGCTCGGCACGCCGGAAAGTTCGTGGGATTATCTCTACGAGCCCGACCCCCAGGTGGTGATTGACGAGTTGCTGGTGCGCTATGTCGAAGCCCTGGTGTACCAGGCGGTGGCCGAGAACATGGCATCTGAACAGAGTGCGCGCATGGTGGCGATGAAAGCCGCTTCCGACAACGCCAAGAACGTCATTGGTGAGCTGGAGCTGGTCTATAACAAGACCCGTCAGGCTGCGATCACCAAGGAGCTGTCGGAAATTGTCGGCGGCGCGGCCGCGGTGTAAGGCATTATTGATTTAAGGATATGACGATGAGTCAAGGTACGATCGTTCAGTGCATTGGCGCCGTGGTGGACATTCAGTTCCCGCGTGACGCAATGCCCAAAGTGTATGACGCCCTGAAGCTCGATGACGCAAGCGATTCCTTCGCCGAAGCTGGACTGACTTTTGAAGTCCAGCAGCAGCTCGGTGACGGTGTGGTGCGTACCATCGCGCTGGGTTCCTCCGACGGTCTGCGTCGTGGCATGAAGGTCTCCGGAACCGGCAAGCCGATTTCGGTGCCGGTCGGTCACGGCACGCTGGGCCGCATCATGGACGTGCTCGGTCGCCCGATCGATGAAGCGGGTCCGATTGAAACTGACGAACTGCGCGCCATTCACCAGAAAGCGCCCAAGTTCGACGAGCTCTCGCCTTCGGTCGAGCTGCTTGAAACCGGCATCAAGGTGATCGACCTGATCTGCCCGTTCGCCAAGGGCGGCAAGGTCGGTCTGTTCGGTGGTGCAGGGGTGGGCAAGACCGTCAACATGATGGAGCTCATCAACAACATCGCCAAGCAGCACTCGGGTCTGTCGGTGTTCGCCGGGGTGGGTGAGCGTACTCGTGAAGGGAACGACTTCTACCACGAGATGAAGGACTCCAACGTGCTCGACAAGGTCGCGATGGTGTTCGGTCAGATGAACGAGCCTCCCGGTAACCGTCTGCGCGTGGCGCTGACCGGTCTGACCATGGCCGAGCGCTTCCGTGACGAAGGCCGTGACATCCTGTTCTTCGTCGACAACATCTACCGCTACACCCTGGCCGGTACCGAAGTGTCCGCACTGCTCGGCCGCATGCCTTCCGCCGTGGGTTACCAGCCGACGCTGGCGGAAGAAATGGGCCGTCTGCAGGAACGCATCACCTCGACCAAGGTCGGTTCGATTACCTCGATCCAGGCTGTGTATGTGCCTGCCGATGACTTGACCGACCCGTCGCCGGCGACCACCTTCCTTCACCTTGACTCCACCGTGGTGCTGTCGCGTGACATTGCTGCGCTGGGGATCTACCCGGCAGTTGATCCGCTCGACTCGACTTCGCGTCAGCTTGATCCGCTGGTGGTCGGCGAAGAGCACTACGGCGTTGCCCGCCAGGTGCAGCAGACCCTGCAGAAGTACAAGGAGCTGCGTGACATCATCGCCATTCTCGGTATGGACGAGTTGTCGCCGGAAGACAAGCTGGCCGTGTCGCGCGCACGCAAGATCCAGCGCTTCCTGTCCCAGCCTTTCCACGTTGCTGAAGTGTTCACCGGCTCGCCCGGCAAGTACGTTTCGCTCAAGGACACCATCAAGGGTTTCAAGATGATTGTCGAGGGTGACTTGGACGAGCTTCCCGAGCAGGCCTTCTACATGGTGGGCGGCATCGAGGAAGCGATCGAGAAGGCGAAGAAGCTCTAATCATCAGCCTCCGTACGCGCCGCAGTCACTGCGGCGCGTGCATTGAAGAAGGGAAACACTATGGCAATGACGGTTCACGTCGATATCGTCAGCGCGGAAGAGCAGATCTTCTCCGGGCTGGCCGAATTCGTCGCGCTGCCTGGCGAAGCCGGTGAACTGGGCATCCTGCCCGGACACATGCCGCTGATGACCAGAATCAAGCCGGGTGCGGTACGAGTCAAAGTGCCGCATCAGGCTGAGGAAGAGCTGGTTTTCGTTGCAGGTGGATTGCTGGAAGTGCAGCCCGGTCTGGTGACCGTGCTCGCCGACACCGCCATCCGCGGCAAGGATCTGGACGAAGCGAAAGCGCTGGAAGCCAAACGCAAGGCCGAAGACGCGCTCGCCAACCAGGCAGCCCGCCTCGACTACGCCAAGGCCCAGGCCGAGCTGATGGAAGCAGTTGCCCAACTCGCCGCCATTCAGCGTCTGCGCAAGCGCGGTCACTGAGCGAAAGCTTCGGGATTGAATGAAAAAAAGCAGCCGTCAGGCTGCTTTTTTGTTGTTCAGGTGGGGCTGCCGTACAGTGTGATTCAGCTGCCGCGTCGGCGTTCGATGCGTTCGATGCGCTGCTGCAGACGCCCGAGCCGGTCGCGGAGCTCGATCAGCTGGGATTGCTGCTCTGCCAACAGCACATCGGGGGTCAGTAGCCTGGCTTCTTCCACCAGGTATTCGGTCAGACCTTCATGACCACGCTGGAAAATGTCGAGCGCACTGTGGTGAAAACTGCGCAAGCCGGTGCTGATTCGATGTGCGCCGATATCTCCAACCACGCGGGCCAGGTCTTCTTCCGCATCCCAGCGCAGGTGGCGAAAGACGAAGCCGATGGCTTCGGCAAATTCGGCATTGCCTTCGATGCGTACCTTGTTCATCACCGCTGCCGGGCCTTCGCTGAGCAGGCTGGGAAGTTGGGCCGCAGCAAGTTTGAGCTGCACGTCGGCCAGTTCGCTCTCGCCATCCGGCCAGCTGCCCAGCAGGCCGTCGGCGCTGATGAGAAAGCCGAGCCGGAACACCGGGTCCAGACTCAGAATGGCATTGCGCCCGGCATGGACGGCGAGGCGCTCGCGTGCCCAGGAATTCTGCGCCAGGACGTGGTTGAGGGCAGCGAAAAGCAGACTTTCGATCATGCTTGGACATCAAGGGCAAAGATGCGGGGAGAAAGCTGGCGCCCCCTGTGCGTGCAACTGCAAATCACAGAAGGGCGCGTTGTTCCCGGCTGAGGGAGTAATCAGGCCTGCTGGATGCCGGCAACTCGCCAGCCATCGCTGCCTTGTACCGGCTTGGTCAGGTGCCAGATTTCATCGAAGACGGACGGTGCATCGCTGCTGCTCTCACGCAGGCTGCCGGAGAAGCGCACACTGACGATGTAGCGCTGTGCCTCTTCCTCGACGTCGACCACTTCGGCATTCAGCTCGATGATGTCGGTGCGCTGTTCGGCATGCGCACGTTCGCTGAGCTGCATGCTCAGTTCGGCGAACACTTCAGGGGTGGTGAATTGGCGCAGGTCATCGACGTCGGCCTTGTCGTTTGCCGTCTGCAGGCGGATGAAGTTCAGCTTGGCCTGGCGGGCAAAACCTTCGGCATCAAAATCGGCCGGTGCATTGCCGACCGGGCCTGCATTGCCTTGCGTCGAGCCGCCGAGCGGAGCGGCAGGCGGCGGGGTGTAGGCGTTGTTGCCACCCAAGCCGGCGCCCGCGCCCGCATATTGCATGCCGTTTGCCCCCTGAGCCTGTTGGCGGCGACGGCTGAACATGCGGAAGGCAAACACCGCTGCGGCAACCAGCAACATCAGCATCACCATGTTGGCCATGCCTTCACCGAGGCCGAGGTGGGAAAACAGCGCAGCGAGGCCAAGGCCGGCGGCCAGGCCGGCAATCGGCCCCATCCACGAGCGCTTGGGCGCGGCGGCAGCGCCTGCGCCAGCCGGTTGGGCGGGGGTGGCGGCAGGCTTGCTGGGTGCCTGTTTAGGGGTGACATTGCGCTTCATGCCAAAGCTGCTGCCGCCACCAAGGCGCTTGGCCTCGGCATCGGGCACATGAAAACCGAGGGCGATGATGGCAACAAAGAGACTGAGAAGGAAGTGCTTCATATGGGGCAACTCACTGGATGATCAAAAGATTGGCGAAAGGGGCAAAGTGTGGCTCAAGGGCGTGGAGAATCAGACCGCAAGCTTGTAACCGCGATGAAGTGCCACCACCCCTGCGCTGAGGTTGAAGTAGTCGACCCGCTCAAGGCCGGCTTGTTCCATCATCGACTTCAATTCTTCCTGGCCGGGATGCATGCGGATTGATTCGGCGAGATAGCGATAGCTGTCGGCGTCGCGGGCGATCAGTTGCCCCAGGCGGGGCAGGATCTTGAATGAATAGAGATCGTAAAAAGGGGAGAGCGGTTTCCACACCTGGGAGAATTCGAGCACCAGCAGGCGGCCGCCCGGTTTGAGCACCCGTTGCATCTCGCCGAGTGCCACGTCCTTGTGGGTCATGTTGCGCAGGCCGAACGCGACCGTGACGCAATCGAAGCTGTGATCGGGGAAAGGCAGCTGCTCGGCATTGCATTGCGCCACCGGCATGATGTAGCCGTGGTCGAGCAGCCGATCGCGCCCGCGTGACAGCATGGCATGGTTGATGTCGGTCAGGCAGACCGAGCCGCGTTTGCCGACCTTGCGCGCAAAGGCGAGGCTGAGGTCGGCGGTTCCGCCGGCGACATCCAGTACGTGGTCGCCTTCGCGTACTTCCGAAATGCCGATCGCAAAGCGCTTCCACAGCCGGTGCAGGCCGAGCGACATCAGGTCATTCATGACGTCATACTTGCTGGCGACCGAGGTGAACACGTCGGCGACCCGGGCCTCCTTGGCATGTTCGTCTACCGTTTCGAAGCCGAAATGAGTGGTCTTGTTCTTGTTGTCCATGTCGATGTCAGTGCTGATGGCCGCAGCCGGTGCGGGGAAGGGCGCTCGGCGGAGGCAGGTCGGCAGGGTCGCGGCTGCCGCCAGCAGCTTGCAGGCGGTCGAGGTAGTCCTGCCACAGGCGATCGTGGTCGCTGCCGATCTGGTAAAGGTAATCCCAGGAATACAGTCCGCTGTTGTGGCCGTCGGAAAATACCGGACGAATGGCGTAATTGCCCACCGCTTCGATGTCGGTGATGTCGACGTCGCGCTTGCCTTGCTGCAGGGTTTCCTGGCCGGGGCCGTGGCCGCGAACTTCGGCAGAAGGCGAAAAGACGCGCAGGAACTCAAAACTCAGCCGGAACTGCTGACCATCAGCAAAGCTGATCTCGAGCAGCCTGGAAGCGCTGAGCAGTGCAATTTCGGTGGGGGCAGGAGTGTTCTGATCAAGGCCAGCCATGGCAAATCCTAGCTGAAAGAAGGCTGATCATACCTGATTCGGCGCTCAATCACCGAGCGCTGGTGCTAGCTGGCAGTGCTGATGTTCAGGCTGCGGGTTCGAATTCGCAGTAATCGTAATTGGCGCCGCGACGGAGCAGCCTGGTGAGCCGGATCGGGCTGGGCTGGTTATCGACCAACAGCGAAATCTGCCGCTGGCGTGCAAACCATTCCAGCGGCAGAATGATCAGGCTGACCGGATTGAGCACGCTGGAAGGGGGAAATACAAAAACCTGCTGGTAAGGCGTGCCGGCTTCTTCGCTGCCTGCGGGGCGGGCGGCGCGCATCCGTGGCAGGCCAGGGAGGACTTCAATGCCGGCTTCGAGACGGCCGTCGTCGTAATACATCAGGCGGTTGAGGTCGCCGAGCAGAAAGTTGCCGCCATCATCGGGGCGGAAACCGATCAGCTGGTGGTGGGATAGACGTTCCCCCAGTTCCTGGCGCTGAATGCGAAAACCGCCGACCGACTGGTCGATCACCTGCCATTGCTCGAATTCGAGCCCAAGGCGGCGTGCTTCCAGCTGATGGCGGTTGCGCACCTGCTCCGGGGTGTCGACTTCGAGCGCGCGTTCGCCAAAGGTCAGCAGCTTGATGTCATGGCTGGTACCGGGTTGGCTGCCGGGTTGATGAAAGACCTGACCACTGATGCCGAAGCCGATCCCCAGCCAGTTGGCAGTGAGCTGGATCATCCCGCTGGCGTGGCGGCGGGGAAAGCGCCGGCCGGCGGTGTTGTGCCCCCATGGGCGGTAGAGGGCCAGCAGCAGCTGGGTGCTGGCATTGGTGCTGCAGTCGTGGCCCAGGCCAAGGGAGGCTGGGCGGGCGCCACTCTTGATCTGGCTGAGCACGGCTTCAAGTTGCTGGCCAAGCCGGCTGCCGTCGAAGCGGAGAACGGTCGGGGTTGGCGGCAGGACGGCGAGCGGACGCAGGCTGGAGTCGCCATGCAGCTCAATGCCGTAACTGGCGGCCTTGGCTGAATCATCCAGCGGGCGCAGCTGGCAGTAGGGCGCGAAGCGCTGCGCCCAGCGCATGATCCATTTCAGCTCCTGAACGGTACGACTGTAGGGATTGGCCAGCTCGACGAGCAGGCTGGCGACAAAAGCCTCCAGCGGGCTTTGTGCTCCCCAGGTCTCGTTGAGCGGATCGGCCACCCGGACATTTTCCTGCTTGAGCTGCATCGCTGCCCGCATCGCGGCATTGATCTCCGCCCAGCAGCCCGGTGGAATCTCCCGGCGGGCACGGAAATACTCGGCCGGCACCAGGGTGGCGTAGTGCAGTCGGCGCTGGAGCAGCAGGGCCGACTGGTCTTCCAGATTGCCGGCGCCGGCGTCATGCTCGGCCAGGCGGGCGTAGGACTGTGACAGCTGTTGCCACAGCCGGATCACTTTCTGCAGGAAGTGGTTGTCCTCGCTGTGCGGAGGCAGGGGGCGGTTGGTGTAGCGGCAGGAGATTTCGTTCTGAGTGAAATGGAGCAGTTCGCGTGCTTTTTCGAGCACTTCGAGATGCTGGTTCGGCGCCGGAGCAGCTTGCAGCAAGCTGTCGACCATGCTTACCAGCAGACCGTGCGTTCGCTCGACGTCGGTCGGGTGCAGCTTCTCCAGCAGTTCGAGGCAGACGGCAGGTTGGGAAAGATTCATGTCGATCAGGATTCGGCGTGCTGGAGACTGGCGAGCGCATCGTCGATGGCGCGGGAAAGAGCGACCGGATCTGCCGCAGGGTGAAGCTCCTTGCCCGCGCCGGCAGGCCCCCAGATCGACAGCGGAAAGTGGATATCGTCGCTGTAGCGCGGAATCACGTGCCAGTGCAGGTGCGGCACAAGATTGCCCAGACTGGCGAGATTGATCTTGTCCGGGTGCAGCAGGTTGCGCAGCGCGAGTTCGGTGGCGAGCACGACTTCAAACAGGTGGTGGCGGTCGGCGGCGAGCAGGTCGGTCATTTCGGCCACATGCTCGTGCCAGATCACCCGGCACAGACCGGGGTGTTCGCCATCGGCGACCTGGATCACCCGGCAGTGAGCATCTTCCCAGACAACCTGTTCGCCGTTGCGGGCACAAAGTGGGCAAGTCATGCGCTGTCCTGACCGGGGCTGGTGGCAGAGGATTGCATTGTGCCCCGGCGTGGGTAGTCCTGGGCCACGGTTTGCATTTCTGCAACAGGCAGCGGTTGGCCATGTCTGAACACCATCAGCGTGCCGGGCGGGATTGTCTGCCAGGCTTCATTGTCGGTGAGCGGGGTGGTGGCGATCACTGCCACGCGGTCATCCGGGGTGGTGTAGTGGCTGAAATCGATCGACAGGTCTTCGTCGGAGAGGTGGGCATCACTGAATGGCGCCTGGCGGACGATGTAGCACAGGCGCGACGAGCAATGGACAAAGAGTGATTCGCCGTCGGAGAGCAGGAAATTGAATTCGCCGCGCGCGCCGACTTCCAGGCAGAGTTCGCGCAGGCACTGGTGCAGCGCGAGCGGATCCTTGCAGCCTTGCGGAAAGTGGTGGGCGAGCTGATCGAGCAGGTAGCAGAACGCCAGCTCGGAGTCGGTATTGCCGATCGGTTGAAAGCGCCCGCTCAGTGCAGGTTTGAAATCGAGCAGATTGCCGTTGTGGGCGAAAACCCAGTGCCGCCCCCAGAGTTCGCGCTGGAAAGGGTGGGTGTTTTCCAGTCCGACGATGCCCTGGGTCGCCTTGCGGATGTGGGCGATGACGTTCAGTGAGCGGATCGGGTAGTTCTTGACCAGCTCGGCGAGCGGTGAGTTGGCGCTCGGCGAGGGATCGAGAAACAGGCGCGCGCCCGCGCCTTCGAAAAAGGCGATTCCCCAGCCGTCGCGGTGGTGGTCGGTGAGACCACCGCGGGCGCGAAAACCGGTGAAGGAAAAGCAGATGTCAGTCGGCACATTGCAGTTCATGCCGAGCAATTGGCACATGGTTGCCTCCAGGTGGTCAGTTGCGCCCGCTCGTCGTTCAGGCGCCTTCGAGCTTGTTGCGCAGCAAGGTATTGACCTGGGCAGGATTGGCCTTGCCCTTGCTGGCTTTCATGATCTGGCCGACGAGGGCGTTGAAGGCCTTTTCCTTGCCGGCTCGGAATTCGTCGACCGATTTCTGGTTGCTGGCCAGCACTTCGTCGATCATCGCTTCGATCGCACTGCTGTCGGTCACCTGCCTGAGACCCTGGGCGTCGATGATCGCATCGGCGCTGTCGCCTTCGCCTTGCCACAGACTGTCGAACACCTTGCGCGCAATCGCATTGGAAATGGTGTTGTCGGCAATGCGCACCACCAGACCGGCGAGCTGGGCCGGGCTGACCGGTGAAGCGTTGATTTCGAGCTCCGCCTTGTTGAGACGCGCGGCGAGTTCGCCCATCACCCAGTTGGCGCACAGCTTGGCTTGTGCCGGGCCGGCAGCGGCGACTGCCGCCTGATAGAAATCGGCGACTTCGCGGCTGCTGGTGAGGGTGAGCGCGTCGTAGGCCGACAAGCCCCAGTCGGCGATGAAGCGCTGCTGCATCGCCTGCGGCAATTCGGGCATCGCTGCGGCGACTTCGTCTTTCCAGGCCTGGGAGATGATCAGTGGCGGCAGGTCGGGGTCGGGGACGTAGCGGTAGTCGTGGGCATCTTCCTTCGAGCGCATCATGCGGGTTTCGCCGCGCTCGGCGTCGAACAGCACGGTGGCCTGGGTGAAGCTGCCGCCGTCTTCCAGGGTTTCGATCTGCCAGCGTGCTTCGTAGTCGATCGCCTGCTGAAGGAAGCGGAAGGAGTTGAGGTTCTTGATTTCGCGGCGGGTGCCGAACGCGCTTGCACCTTTGCGGCGCACCGAGACGTTGGCGTCGCAGCGGAAGGAGCCTTCCTGCATGTTGCCGTCGCAGATGTCGATCCAGCGCACCAGGCTGTGCAGGGTGCGGGCATAGGCCACGGCTTCGGCAGATGAGCGCATCTCGGGTTCGGAGACGATTTCGAGCAGCGGCACGCCGGCGCGGTTGAGGTCGACGCCGCTCAGACCGTGCAGATCCTCATGAACGCTCTTGCCTGCGTCTTCCTCAAGGTGGGCGCGGGTGAGCTGGATGGTTTTGGTATACGATTTTTCGCCTTCACCGACCTGGATCGCCAGACTGCCGCCGAGGACCACCGGCAGCTCCATCTGGCTGATCTGATAGGCCTTGGGCAGATCGGGGTAGAAGTAGTTCTTGCGGTCGAAGACGCTTTTTTCGGCCACTTCGGCACCGATGGCCAGACCGAAGCGGATCGCGCGCTCGACCGCGCCGCGATTGAGCACCGGCAAGGTACCGGGCATGGCGAGATCGCCGGCGCTGGCGTGGGCGTTGGGCGCCGCGCCAAAGGCGGTGCTGGCGCCGGAGAAAATCTTGCTGGCGGTGTTGAGCTGGGCGTGTACTTCCAGTCCGATGACGATTTCCCAGTCAGTGTTGCTCATAGGAGTGTGCTCTTGGCAGGAGGTTGATCAGGGGCGCTTCAGGCAAACAGGCTTTGACGGCGCTGATGCCAGTCACTGTGCTGCTGGAAACGATGGGCCGTGCGCAGCAGGCCGGCTTCGGCAAAGCGCGGACCGATCAGCTGCAGGCCGAGCGGCAGGCCGTGCTGGTCGACGCCGCCAGGCAGCGAGATCGCCGGCAGGCCGGCAATGCTGGCGAGGCTGGTGAAAGCGTCGAGCTGCTGGCAGGCGAGGGTGTCGCTGAGTTCGCCACGGCGTGGCGCGCCACGGGTGGTGGTCGGGCTGAGGATGAAGTCGCACTGCGCCAGGCTGGCGAGCAGCTCGTCGGTGAGCTGGCGGCGCATGCGCTGCGCCTGCAGATAATGGGTCTGGTAGCAGGCCTGGGACAGCACATGGGTGCCGAGCAGGATGCGCTCCTTGACCTCGGAGCCAAAGCCCTGGCCGCGGCTTTTGCAATACAGATCGTTCAGATCCTGGTATTCGGCTGCGCGGTAGCCGAAGCGCAGGCCGTCGAAGCGCGACAGGCAGGTGGAAGCTTCGGCGCTGCCGAGGGCGCAGCTGATCGCCACCGCATGTCCGGCACTGGGCAATTTAATGTCGACCAGTTCGGCGCCCAGCTGGCGGAACAGGGCGAGCGCGGCGTCAAATGCCTGCATCACCGCCGGATCAGCCTCTGCCAGCAAAGCTTGCGGCAAGCCGAGGCGCAGGCCGCGCAAGGGCTGCTCAGTCGTCTGATCGTCGAGGCCAGTCAGGTCGAGCGCTGCCTGTTGTTCGATGCTGGTCGCGTCGCGCTCATCGAAGCCGCTCATCGCCTGCAGCAGCAGCGCGCAGTCGGCGGCGCTGACGGCACAGGCGCTGGCCTGGTCGAAGGAGGGGGCATACGGGATGAGGCCGTGGCGGCTGATCAGGCCGTAGCTGGGGCGGATGGCGGTCACGCCGTTCCAGGCGGCGGGCTGGCGCAGGCCGGCACAGCTGTCGAGCGCGGTGCCCAGCGGACTGAGGCCGGCGGCGACCGCACTGGCGCTGCCGCTGGCACTGCCGCCGCTGACGTGTTCGGCGTTCCAGGGGTTGGGCACTGCGCCGAAAAAGGATTCCTCGCCGAGCTTGCCGATGCCGAACTCATCCATGTTGGTCTTGCCCAGCATCACTGCGCCAGCGTCCTTGAGCAGGCTGACCACATGGGCATCGTAAGGGCTGACGAAGTTGGCGAGGGTTTTCGAGCCGGCGCTGCTCAGCAGGCCACTGGTGCAGAAGGCGTCCTGATGGGCGAGCGGAATGCCGGTGAGCGCACCGGCTTTACCGGCAGCGATCCGGGCGTCGGCAGCGGTGGCGGCGGCGATCGCGCCTTCGGTGTCGATACTGATGAAGGCGTTCAGCTGCGGATTGAGCGCTTCGATGCGGGCGAGAAAGAGTCGGGTCAGTTCGACGCTGGAAAGCTGGCCGGCATCCAGGGCGCGGCGCAGTTGGGCAACAGAGGCGTGGATCATGGGAGCGGGGCGGACAAAAGAGCGTGGGCAGAGAAGGCACAAGCGCAGGGGCCGCGAACAAGGGGGCCGCGAGCGGTGGGCCGGAGAAGCGAGTCAGCTGTGAAGCCGCAGCAAGCTGACGGTTTCATTCGATCATCTTCGGCACCAGATAAAGGCCGTCCTGGGTAAGCGGCGCGATCGACTGGAACAGTTGGTGCTGATCGGTTTCGGTGACCACATCGGCCCGCAGGCGCAGGGCCTGGGCATGCGGATGGCTCATCGGCTCGATGCGGGTGCTGACCGCGTCCTGCAGGGAAGCAATCTGCTGCAGCAGGCGATTGAGCGTGTCAGTCGCATGCTTGATCTCGTCGGCGGCCATTTCGAGGCGGGCAAGGCGGGCAAGCTGCCCGGTCTGTTCTGGGAGCAAGGACATATGGAGACAAAACCTGCTGAAGCGGCAAAGATTTGTAGGTTATCATACCTCCCTTTTCCATGGCGGCTGTCGGTGAATAGCGAGTGGGTGAGCCTTGTCCGGCTCTGCTTGCCTGCCCGGCGATGCCAGCAAAAACATCTCACCGGTATCGGAAGACCCCATGTTTGGTTTCCTGCGTTCCTATTTTTCCTCTGATCTCGCCATCGATCTTGGCACGGCCAATACCCTGATCTACGTTCGCGGCAAGGGCATCGTCCTTGACGAACCTTCGGTGGTGGCGATCCGCACCGAAGGTGGGCCGAATGCCAAGCGCTCGATCCAGGCTGTCGGCCATACTGCCAAGCAGATGCTGGGCAAGACGCCGGGCAACATCACCGCGATCCGGCCGATGAAGGATGGGGTGATCGCCGATTTCGTCGTCACCGAACAGATGATCAAGCAGTTCATCAAGAAGGTGCATGACTCCCGTCTGCTGTCGCCGTCACCGCGGATCATCATCTGCGTGCCCTGCGGCTCCACCCAGGTCGAGCGCCGCGCCATCCGCGACGCTGCACTGGCGGCAGGGGCTTCCCAAGTGTTCCTCATTGAAGAACCAATGGCGGCGGCGATCGGCGCCGGTCTGCCGGTTTCGGATGCCACCGGTTCGATGGTGGTCGATATCGGTGGCGGTACCACCGAGGTCGGGGTGATCTCGCTGGGCGGGATCGTCTATTCGGGCAGTATCCGCGTTGGCGGTGACAAGTTCGACGAAGCGATCGTCAATTATATCCGGCGCAACTACGGCATGCTGATCGGCGATGCGACTGCCGAGAAGATCAAGAAGGAAATCGGTTCTGCCTTCCCCGGCTCCGAAGTACGCGAGATGGAAGTCAAGGGACGCAATCTCGCCGAAGGCATTCCGCGCAGCTTCACCGTTTCATCGAATGAAATTCTCGAAGCGCTGGCCGACCCGATGAACCAGATCGTCTCGGCGGTGAAGATCGGTCTGGAGCAGACCCCGCCCGAACTCGGTGCCGATATTGCCGAGCGCGGCATGATGCTCACCGGCGGTGGCGCCCTGGTGTGCGATCTCGACCGGCTGCTGATGGAAGAGACCGGGCTGCCGGTGGTGGTGGCGGAAGACCCGCTGTCCTGCGTGGCCCGTGGTTGCGGCATGGCGCTCGACAAGATGGACAAGCTGGCGGCGATCTTCGCCACCGAATGAAGTGTTCGAGCGCCTGGCGCCGAGCGTCCCCGCTTCCTGTTGCTGAACCTCGAAGTCTGTACGGATGTCTGTTGTCGGCCACCAGACCCCTCCGATCTTCAGGCGCGGGCTTGCGCCAGTGGTGCGCCTGTCGCTGTTTGTCGTCATCAGCCTCGCCCTGCTGGTTGCCGACCTGCGTTTCCGCTACCTCGAGGTGGTGCGTACCGGTCTGTCGGTGGTGATCTATCCGCTGCAGCTCGCGGCGGCGGCGCCGGCGGATCTGGCGCGCAATGCCGCACGCTATTTCGCTACCCTGGTTGAACTGCAGCTGGAAAATGCCGACCTGCGCCGTCAGGAGCTCGGGACGGCCGAGCGGCTGTTGCGTTTCCACCAGCTCGAGCGCGAGAACACCAGCCTGCGTGCCTTGCTCAAGATGGCCGAGCAGCTTGAAGTGAAGACGGTGGCGGCCGACATTCTCTACAGTGCGCCCGATCCGTTTGCGCGCAAGGTGATCATCGATCGCGGCGCCCAGCACGGTCTGAGTGCCGGCCTGCTGGTGGTCGATGCCCAGGGAGTGATGGGCCAGGTGACCCGGGTCCATCCGGTGCAGGCCGAAGTGACCCTGCTTACCGATCCGAACCAGGCGATTCCGGTCGGCATTGCGCGCAACGGTGAGCGCGGCGTCCTGTTCGGTGCTGGTCATGGCCGGCTCGAGATGCGTTTCGTGCTCGCCGATGTCGATATTGCCGCAGGGGATGAACTGTTGACTTCCGGCCTCGACGGCAGCTTCGTGCCCGGTTTGCCGGTGGCGCGGGTACTGAGTGTCGAGCGCGGCGGAGATGCCTTTGCGCGCATCACCTGTGAGCCGGTGGCGAGTGTGGAAACCAGCATTCAGGTGCTGGTGATCGGGCGGACGGCTTATCCGCCGCCGCCGCTGTCTGCCGAGGACTGAGCGATGCAGCCGACCCATCGTTCCAGCCGCATCCTGCTGCCGGTCAAGCGCTGGTTTGTCTACTTCAGCCTGTTTCTTGCCCTGCTGCTGGAGTACATCCCCACCGGCAAGCTCCCCGGTGTGCCGGACTGGGTAGCGCTGGTGCTGGTGTTCTGGTGTGTGCGCGAACCTTTGCTGGTCGGGATGGGGGCCGGCTTCGTACTCGGTCTGCTGGTGGATGTCGGCCAGGGCGCGGCGATGGGCCAGCATGCGCTGGCCTATGTGGTGCTCGCTTATCTGGCAGCACGGGGCGGTCGGCGGGTGTTGTGGTTCCGTCCGGCGCTGCAGGCCCTGCACGTGCTGCCGCTGTTCGTGCTGGGCCAGCTGCTGATGCTGGTCGTGCGTCTGATCGGCGGTGGTGATTTTCCGGGCTGGGGCTACTTCTTCTCCAGCCTGAGCAGTGCCGTGCTGTGGGCGCCATTGTCCCTGCTGTTGCTGCTGCCGCAGTACCGGCCGGTCGATCGCGATGACAACCGGCCGATCTGAGGCAGCTGCGGATGATCGACCTGCGCCAGTCCGCTCATGATCTGAACCGCTTCCGTCTGCGGGTCGTGTTTGCCTTCGTGCTGGTCTGTGCCGGATTGGCCCTGCTCGCCGCGCGTTTTCATTTCCTGCAGGTGGTCAGCCACGATTACTACCTCACCCGGGCGGAGGACAACCGGATTGCCCTGCTGCCCAAGGTGCCTCATCGAGGCACCATCCATGACCGTAATGGCGTGGTGCTGGCGCGCAATGATGTGACCTATACCCTCGAAATCGTGCCGTCGCGGGTGAAGGATCTCGAGCAGACGCTCAATGAACTGGCTGTTCTGGTGGCCTTCGATGCTCGTGATCGGCGCCGCTTCATGAAACTGTTCGAGGAAAGCCGCAATTTCGACAGCGTGCCCTTGCGCAGCCGTCTCAGCGATGAAGAAATTGCCCGGGTGATCTCGCAGCGCTATCGCCTGCCGGGGGTCGAAGTGAAAGCCCGCCTGTTGCGCGACTATCCCCATGGCTCGCTGGCTTCGCACGTCATCGGCTATATCGGTCGCATCAATCCGCGCGATCTCGAACGGATCGAAGAAGCCGGCGAGACTGCCAACTACCGGGGCAGTCAGCATATCGGCAAGGCCGGGCTCGAGCAGTTCTATGAAGCTGAACTGCATGGCAGCACCGGCGTCGAGCAGGTCGAGGTCAATGCCGGCGGTCGGGCGGTGCGCGCCCTTGCCCATACGCCGCCGGTATCGGGCAATGATCTCGAACTGACCCTCGACATTGAACTGCAGCGGGTCGCCGAGCAGGCGTTTGGCGCGCGCCGTGGCGCGCTGGTGGCGATCGAGCCGGCGACTGGCGGCATCCTCGCGCTGGTGTCGATGCCGACCTTTGACCCCAATCTGTTTGTCGATGGCATTTCCACCCAGGACTGGAAGCTGCTCAATGATTCGCCGGATCATCCGCTGCTCAACCGGGCGATTTATTCGACCTACCCGCCGGGTTCGACTTTCAAGCCCTTCATGGCGCTGGCCGGACTCGAAAGCGGCAGGCGGCGAATCGGCCAGGCGATGCCCGATCCCGGCTATTTCATGCTGGGCTCGCATCGTTTCATGGATGACAAGGTCGGCGGCCACGGCATGGTCGATGTGCATAAATCGATCGTGGTGTCGTGCAATACCTATTACTACCAACTGGCCCACGATCTCGGCATCGAGCGCATTGCCACCTTCATGGCACCATTCGGTTTCGGTGAGCGCACCGGCATTGATCTGCCCGGCGAAGCCCGTGGCGTGCTGCCTTCACCGCAGTGGAAGCGTGAGCGTTTCCGGCGCAGTGATCAGCAGGTCTGGTTCGGTGGTGAGACGATTTCGGTCGGCATCGGCCAAGGCTACAACGCCTATACCCCGTTGCAGCTGGCCAACGCGCTCGCCGCCCTGGTCAATGATGGCAAGCTTTTCCGTCCGCACCTGGTGCGCCATGTGGTGGACACCCGGACCGGAGCGCGACGGGTGGTCGAGCCTGAGCCCTTGCGCGAGATTCCGCTGCAGCCGGCCTATCTGAAAGCGGTGCGTGATGGCATGGAAGGAGTCAATACTGCGGGCACCGGCCGGCGTGCCTTTGCCGGCGCGGCGTATACTTCCGGAGGCAAGACCGGTACTGCCCAGGTGTTTTCGCTGCGTGGCCAGCGTTATGTCGAAGGGCGGGTGAGTGAACGCCTGCGTGACCACTCCTGGTTCATCGCCTACGCACCGGCTGACAAACCGCGGATCGCCCTCGCCGTGCTGGTCGAAAACGGCGGTTTCGGTGCCCAGTCGGCGGCGCCGATTGCCCGTCAGGTGCTCGATTTCTACCTGCTGCATCAGAGCCGGGAGACACCTGCGGCGGAGGATGGTGAGGCGGAGGAGCTCGAAGGTCATGACCACGACGACGATGAGCACGAGCACGGTTCCGGTGAGGAGCGCTTGCCATGACCCGATCCCGCTGGCAGATTTTCCCGCTGCTGCGTGCCCTGTTTGCACCGCTTGACCCCATTCTGCTTGCCATCCTGGCGGCACTGCTGGCTTATGGCTGGGTGTTGATGCAGAGTGCGGCACCAGGACGGATGGATGATCAGGCGATCCATTATCTGATTGCCCTTGGCACGATGTGGCTGGTGGCCTGTCTGAAGCCTTCACGCCTGCTGTCCTTTGCCTTGCCGCTTTACCTGTTCGGCCTGCTGCTGCTGATCGGGGTTGCCCTGTTTGGCGACGTCTCCAAAGGGGCGCGGCGCTGGCTGGCAATCGGCGGTTTGCGGCTGCAACCGTCGGAAATCATGAAGATTGCCCTGCCGCTGATGCTGGCCTGGTTCTTTCAACAACGGGAGCGGGAGTTCGGCGTGTGGCATTTCGTGCTCGCCAGTGTGCTGCTGCTGGTGCCGGTGGGCCTGATTCTCAACCAGCCCGATCTCGGCACCGCTTTGCTGGTGGCGGCTGCCGGGCTGTTCGTGATCTATTTTGCCGGCCTGTCGTGGAAGCTGATTCTGCCGGTGATGGTGGTCGGGATCCTGGTGCTGAGCTCGGTGGTCATCTTTGGCGACCAGCTCTGCCAGCCCGGGTTCGACTGGCATGTCCTGCGCGAGTACCAGAAGCAGCGGGTGTGCACCATGCTGGATCCCACTCGCGATCCGCTCGGGCGCGGCTTTCACATCATCCAGTCCACCATTGCCATCGGTTCTGGCGGGCTGACCGGCAAAGGCTGGATGCTGGGCACCCAGACCCATCTCGCCTTCCTGCCCGAGCGTTCGACGGACTTCATCTTCGCGGTTCTGGCCGAGGAATTCGGCCTGTTTGGCGTGCTCGGTCTGTTGTTGTGCTATTTCCTGCTCATCGCCCGCGGATTGGTGATTGCCGCCACCGCGAGCACGCATGGTGAGCGTTTGCTCGCTGGCGGGATCACGCTCATTTTCTTTACCTATGCGTTTGTCAATATGGGGATGGTCAGCGGCATCCTGCCAGTGGTGGGCGTGCCCTTGCCATTCATCAGCTATGGCGGCACGGCGCTGATCACCCTGTGCGTCGGGGTCGGGATGTTGATGAGCATCCAGCACGCACGGCGGCGTGCGCGCAGAGCGCGTTGAGAATCAGTCGAAATCAATATCGAGCGGAGGTTGGCCGTGCGGGTGCAGGTGCAGCGGGTGGTGGGACTGGTGGTGGTGGCATGCGTGCTGAGCGCCTGTGGCAGCAGTCCAAAGCGTAGCGGCAGCGAGTCTTCGGCCGGCAGTGCGAGTGCGGCGGTGGTCGCAGCCAGCAAAAGCACCGCTGCCGGCCGTGGCAGCGGTGGTGGTTATTACCTGGATGATGGCCCGGATGCGAGGCAGCCGGACAACCTGGATCAGATTGCCGACGCGACCCCCAGGCTGGAGCCTCTGCACCGCTTCGCCAATCGTCCTTACACCGTGCTCGGCCAGTCCTTTGTGCCGATGACCGAGCTCAAGCCTTTCCGCGAACTGGGCCATGGCAGCTGGTATGGGCGTCGTTTTCATGGCAAGCCGACTTCGAGCGGTGAGCCTTATGACATGTACGCGATGACCGCCGCCCACCCGACCTTGCCCATCCCCAGCTACGCGCGCGTGCGCAATGTCGCCAATGGGCGCAGCGTGGTGGTGCGGGTCAATGACCGCGGGCCTTTTCTCAAGGGCAGGGTCATTGATCTGTCCTACACTGCCGCCTACAAGCTCGGTTACGTCAATGCCGGCAGTGCCCAGGTCGAAGTCGAGCTGATCCTGCCGCAGCAGCTGGCGACGGCGAGTGCTTCGGCGACAACGGCTGCGCACGGCGCCGGGCTGGTGCCGGAGCTGGCTTCTGCCAGTGGCGGCATCTTTCTCCAGCTGGGTGCTTTCAGCTCGCGCAGCAATGCCGAAGCCTACCAGGCCAGTATTGCGCAGCAAGTGGCCCTCCATGCCCCCGGGGTGGAGTTGTTCCGCGATGGTCAGCACTTCCGCCTGCACGCCGGGCCATATGCCAGCGTCGAAGATGCCCGTCAGGCGGCGAATCGGCTCGGCCTCAGCCTGAACCCGCAACCTTTCGTCGTCGTGCGCTGAACAGGGCCGGCAGTTGCGGCGGGCGGCGGACAGACATTGGTTGCAACAAAGCCTTTCGACTTTGGTCTGTCTCAGGGTGGGCGCCTATAATCGCCGGTCGCCTGTCCTGTGTTCCACTTCATTCGAGTCCGTTTTCCATGCGTTTCCTGTTAGCAGCCCTGGTTTGTCTGTTCCCCTTCCTGACCCATGCCCAAGCGGTGCCGCCGCCCGCCCTGGCGGCCAATGCGTGGATTCTGGTTGATCATGTCACCGGCCAGGTTCTGGTCGAGAAGGATGGTGATGCCCGCATCGAGCCTGCTTCGCTGACCAAGCTGATGACCGCCTATCTGAGCTTCATGGCCTTGCGTGACGGCATGCTCAAGCCTGAGCAGGAAGTGCCGGTGTCGACCCGGGCCTGGAAGATGGAAGGTTCGCGGATGTTCATCGAGCCCAACAAGCCGGTGACGGTCGATGAGCTGTTGCGTGGGGTGATCGTGCAGTCGGGCAATGACGCCTGTGTTGCGCTGGCCGAAGCGATTGCCGGTAGTGAAGAAATATTTGTCGGTCTGATGAACAAGGAAGCGCAGCGGCTGGGGATGAGCAATACTCATTTCTCCAATTCGACCGGCCTGCCTGACCCCGAGCTGTATACCACTGCCCGCGACCTCGCCTTGCTGGCCAGTGCGATCGTGCGCGACTTTCCCGAGTATTACCATCTCTATTCGCTCAAGGAATATCGCTACAACAACATTCGTCAGCCCAACCGCAATCGCCTGCTGTTCCTCGATCAGAGTGTCGACGGCATGAAGACCGGCCATACCAGCTCGGCGGGCTACTGCCTGGTGTCGACCGCCTTGCGTGGTCAGCGCCGCCTGATTTCAGTAGTGCTGGGCGCCAGCTCCGACACCGTGCGCACTCAGGAGTCGCTCAAGCTGCTCAACTACGGCTTCCAGTTTCATGACACGGTCAGGCTGTACGCAGCGGATGAGGCGCTGTCGCAGTTCCGGGTCTGGAAAGGCCGGGACAAGGAAGTTGGCGTCGGTTTCACCAGTGATTTCGTCATTTCCCTGCCCAAGGATGCTGCGCCGCGCATCGAGGTGCAGCTCGAGAGTCGCCAGCCGCTGGTCGCACCGCTGCAGCGCGGGCAGGTGGTGGGCACGCTGATGCTGAGTGTCGATGGCAAGGAGCTGGGCCAGTATCCGGTGGTGGCGCTGGGCGATGTCGAGGTGGCGGGTTTCTTCAGCCGCCTGTGGGATGCGATCGTACTGTTTTTCAAGAATCTGTGAGCGGGGACCGGCATGAGCGAGCAACAGCGAGAGGGGGAAACCCGTCAGAGCCTGATCGAATATCCCTGTGATTTTCCGATCAAGGCGATGGGGGCACGGGTCGATGGTTTTGCCCAGGCGGTGATCGACACCGTGCTGCGCCATGCGCCCGATTTCGATCCGCGTCATGCCGAGATGCGCCCCTCGAGCAAGGGCAATTATCTGGCCGTCACCTGCACTTTTCGCGCCTGTTCGCAGCTGCAGGTTGACGCGCTCTACCGCGAACTGACCGCTCATCCGCTGGTGAAGGTCGTGCTGTGATCATCCGTCGTCTTGGCCTGTGCGCCTATCGCCCGCAGTTCGAGGCGATGCGCGCTTTCACTGCCGCCCGCACGGCGGCCACCGTCGACGAGCTGTGGCTGCTCGAGCACGAGCCGGTGTACACCCTTGGTCTTGCCGGCAAAGCCGAGCACCTGCTGTGCAATCCGCAGCAGATTCCGCTCGAGCGCATCGACCGGGGTGGGCAGATCACCTATCACGGCCCGGGGCAGCTGGTGATCTATCTGCTGCTTGACCTGGCCCGGCGCGGACTCAAGGTGCGCGAGCTGGTGAGCATCATGGAGCAGGCGTTGATCAATACCCTTGAACGGTACGGCATCCGTGGCGAGCGGCTGGAGGGCGCGCCGGGAGTGTATGTCGATGGCGCCAAGATTGCCGCCCTCGGTCTGCGGGTCAGCAAAGGCTGCAGTTATCACGGTCTGGCGCTCAATGTCGAGGTCGGGCTGGAGCCTTTCGAGTGGATCAATCCCTGTGGCTATGCCGGTTTGCGCACCACGCGCATGCGTGATTTCGGCGTGACCGACCGTCTGGATGTCATTGGCGAGCAGCTGCTGGCACAATTGCAGCTTTTGCTGCCCCCGACCAAGCCCACCGCAGCATCCGCTGGTTGAACGCAACAGGACAGAACACATGGACAAGTCTGCCGAAGACCCCGCACGCAAGCAGCGTGGTGCGCAGAAGACTGCGCGTATTCCGATCAAGATCGTTCCCGCCGAACGTCTGCCCAAGCCGGACTGGATCCGCATCCGCCTTGGTGGCGGCGAAGAGGCGGCACGTTTCAACGAGATCAAGGCCACCTTGCGCGAACATCGTCTGCACACGGTGTGCGAGGAAGCTTCCTGCCCAAACATTCACGAATGTTTCGGCAAGGGCACGGCCACCTTCATGATCATGGGCGATATCTGCACCCGTCGTTGTCCGTTCTGCGATGTCGGTCATGGCCGACCCCGACCGCTCGATGTTGAGGAACCGGGCAATCTCGCCCGTACCATCGCCGCGATGCGGCTCAACTATGTCGTCATCACCTCGGTGGATCGCGATGATCTGCGCGACGGTGGTGCCCAGCACTTTGTTGATTGCATCCGCGAGACGCGCGCAGCTTCGCCGAAAACCACCATCGAAGTGCTGGTACCGGATTTTCGTGGTCGCATGGATGTTGCGCTGGAGATCTTTGCCGCCCAGGTGCCGGATGTGATGAACCACAATCTGGAAACCGTGCCCAGGCTGTATCGCCAGGCCAGGCCGGGAGCCGACTATGCCGAGTCGCTCGAGCTGCTGCGCCGCTTCAAGGACCGTCATCCGGAAGTGCTGACCAAGTCGGGGCTGATGGTCGGTCTGGGTGAAACCGACGAGGAAATCCTCGCGGTGATGCGGGATCTGCGCGCGCACGATGTCGACATGCTGACCATCGGTCAGTATCTTCAACCCTCGGGAGGGCATTTGCCGGTGCTGCGCTATGTCCATCCGGATACCTTCCGCATGTTCGAGACCGAAGCGCTGGCGATGGGCTTTCGCAATGCGGCCTGTGGTCCCATGGTAAGGTCGAGCTATTGGGCGGATCGACAGGCTCATGGCGCTGGAGTGGCTTGAGCGTCGCAGCGCTGAGATCCAGACAGGAACGCCGCTCCAGGCGTTGATCCTTTTTGCGAGAGGACGGCAGTGGAAAAGATTCTGGGTCAGCTTGGCAGCCAGCTTGCGCGCAGCGAGCGCGAACGCGAATTTGTCTTCTCGGCACGCAACTTCGAGCGGGCTCGTCGCCTGATTCACGATCTGGCCGGGATTTCGATGTCCGAGCTCAAGCAGGATCTGGTCTACGGCCGTCTGGTGAAGCGCCTGCGCAGCAAGGGTTTGAACAGCTTTGACGAGTACCTCGATCTGGTCGAGCACAACCGCGATCGTGAGCAGGAAGCGTTCATCAACGCGCTGACCACCAATCTGACCTCTTTTTTCCGCGAGCCCCATCATTTTCCAATCCTGATCGAGCATGCCCGCGCCCGCACTGCGCCCGGGCCTTATCGGGTGTGGTGTTCGGCCTGCTCAACAGGCGAAGAAGCTTATTCGATCGCCATTGCCCTGCTGGAAGCTTTTCCCGGGCCGCGCAGTTTCGAAGTGCTGGCGTCCGACATCGACACCCAGGTCCTGCAGGCTGCTCGCCTTGGCGTCTATCCCGAGGCGAAGCTCAGAGGTCTGTCGGCCGAGCGCCTGCGTCGCTTCTTCCAGCCCGCCAGCGAGCCGGGTGCGATGCAGGTGAGGCCGGAGCTGGCTTCGCGGATCGATTTCCGGCGGGTGAATCTGCTTGAGCGCGACTGGCGGCTGGGGCCTGCCTTTGATGCGGTCTTCTGTCGTAACGTGATGATCTACTTCGACAAGTCGACCCAGCGCAAGCTGGTGGAGCGCTTTCATCCGGTCCTGCGTGCCGATGGTCTGCTGATCTGCGGCCATTCGGAAAGTCTGCAGGCTCATGCAGATCTGTTCCGCAGCCTCGGGCGCACCAGCTATGCGCCGGTTCAGCCCGTGCGCTGAGATCGAGCGTGGGCAGATGGTGGAGAAGGCGATGACGGGTGGCGCATTGTTCAGCTCCCAGAGCCTGATTGCGATCGGAGCGTCCACCGGTGGTACCGAAGCGATCCGGGTGGTGATCGGCGGTCTGCCGGTTGATGCACCGGCGGTGCTCATCACCCAGCACATGCCGGAGCGCTTCACCCGCTCGTTTGCCGAGCGGCTTGATCGCCTGTGTGCCGTGAAAGTGAAGGAGGCCGAGGACGGCGAGCGCATCCAGCCTGGTCACGTCTACATCGCGCCTGGTCACTCCCATCTCAGTCTGGCGCGCAATGGCGCGAGCTATCAGGCGGTGGTGCAGGCTGGTCCGCCGGTGAACCGGCATCGCCCCTCGGTGGATGTTCTGTTCGAGTCGGTGGCGCGGGTGGCCGGGACGAGAGCCGTTGGCGTGCTGCTGACCGGCATGGGCAAGGATGGAGCGCAAGGCCTGCTGCAGATGCGGCAGGCGGGAGCGTTGACGCTGGCGCAGGATGCCGCTTCCTGTGTGGTGTACGGTATGCCGCGTGAGGCGGCCGAGATCGGTGCCGCCTGCGAAGTGCTGGATCTCGCGGCGATTGCCCCGCGCATCATGGCTGCCGTGCGTGGCGTGTCGCGCTTTGCTGGCTGAGACCGGCCGCAGCTTGAGGCCTGGCTGCGGAGCTTGCGAGGCTTATGGACAGCCAGTGCAGCCTTCGGTCTGGGTGTTGAGAAAGATGGCCTGATCGAGAATCGCGCCCGACAGATCAGCGTCGACGAGCACCGCACGGGTCAGGATCGCGCCCTGCAGGTTGGCGCCTACCAGTGAAACTCCTTTCATCTTGGCAGCGCGCAGATTGGCGCGTTGCAGATCGGCGCCGTCCAGCTTCGCGCCTTCGAGGCGGGCATTGGTCAGATCGGCATTCGCCAGTCGGGCACCACTCAGATCAGCGCCGCTCAGATCGGCATTCTGCAGGATGGCATGGCCCAGATCGGCCTTGATCAGACGTGCCTGGCGCAGGCGGGCGCTGCGCAGATTGATCCGCCGCATCGACGCATTGCTGAAATCGGTGCCCTGCAGTTCGGTGCTGGAGAAGTTCGCTTCATCGAGGCGGGCGTCAATCAGGTTGGCGCCGGAAAGGTCAGAGCGGGTGAACTGCGAATTCGACAGATTGACACCGTTGAGCTCGGCACCGTTGAGATTGGCATCGGTGCACAAGGTGCCCCGGCGCAAGTCGCAGCCGCCAGCACTGCGCTGGGCGTGCACAAACCCCTGACTGAAGAACAGGACAAGACAAAGCAGGAAAGGCAGGTGGCGCATGGTCTGGTTGAAAACGTGTGCAGTGGGGGGATTGTCGGTGACCCGGCGACAGATGTCACCTGCTGCGACCAGGCAATCGCCTGGAGGAGATCAGCCTGTGCCGTCGCGGGCTCGTCTCGTCTCGCGTTCTGATGCGCTTGCACGCCGTGCGGTGTAAGCCAGGACTGATAGCACTGTGTGATGAATGTGGCGACTGTGCAACAAAAACACCAATCGTCCGCGCAGAATGAAGCATTTGGATACGAGTTGGGCGGGACTTGATGTAAAGATTTGTTTATGGAGAGACGGCTTTAATTGATCGGCAATGTAAGCCATGCTTGGTGAGGCTGGAGGGTTGATGAGCGTGATGGCCGAAGCGGTGTTGCAAGCAGCAGGGCCGTGTCCGGTGGCCAGTTCGGGCACAGGGGACGCTGTTGCAGAGGACGCATTCATGGATGCCCGGCGTCAGGTGTTCGGTCGCCTGCAGCTTGATGTGTTCAGCGGTGCGGACAACTCGTTTGTTGTTGAAGCCTGTCCGGAGGCTGCGGATCTGCTTTATCTGCGTCGCGGCCGAGGAGAGTTCAAGCGTGAAGGGTCGGCGGCACTGCTGGAAGGGCACATGCTTTATCTGCTTGACCCCGGGGTTGCTTACCGGCTGCGCTTTGCCGGGAGCTTCGAAGCCCGCTTGCTGCGCATGCCGGCGGAAGAGGTGCGCGCGATGGTCGGTGACTGCCAGGGGCTCAAACAGGTCGGAATTTCCGCTTGCTGTGGTCCGGCAGCCATTTTCGTCAATCTGCTTGAAGCGGTCAGTGTCCAGCATCACATGCTCTCGCCGGCTGATTTCAAGGGTTGCAGTGCTGCCTTGCTCGAAGTGCTTGGCGGAGCGCTGCGTGCCCACGCCCGCCAACATCTTGACGAAGTGTCGGTGGCCGAACGCTATCACCGGGAGCGGGTGAAGGCATTTGCCCGCGACCACCTTGGCAATCCGGAGCTGGACGTGAAGCTGATTGCCGAAGCAGTCGGCGTGTCGGCGAGTTACATCCACCGTCTGTTTGCCAGTTCCGGGCAAACCCTGATGCAATGGATCAGCGGCGAGCGCCTGGATGCCTGCCATCGGGAGCTGTCGTTGCCCTGCGAACTGAAGCGGCCGGTGTATGCGGTGGCGCAGGACTGGGGCTTCAATAATCAGGCGCATTTCAGTCGCGCCTTCAGGGCGCGCTTCGGCATCAGCCCGAGTGCGGTGCGTCAGAACGGGCAGAATTGCGCCTGCGATCCGGCTTGAGCAAAAAAGTTCGATCCTTTTGCAGTTTGTGGCAAACATTGGTTGACTCTGTGACAAACCGTAAAATCACAGGCACGTTAGACTCGCAGCGAAGTCAGGTTTGACCTTGGTCAAGATCGGGCGACGAGCGCGGACAGTTAGGCGTTCGTTCCGGATCGATCCGGGTCGGAGGAGGGGGTGTGGTACGGCCCGATTCGGGTCGTGCTGCCATGTCGGCTGTTTGTCCTGCGCCGGCCCCCGGTAATTGTGGCCATCAGTGCCGCTATCGCAGGCAAGGAGAGACGACGGTATGAAGATTTCCTCTATGTTCCCCGCGCTGCGGGCGATGGTTGCGGCGGCAGGTCTGTTTGCCGTGACCGCAGCGCAAGCGGCAGATGCGCCCGCCCAGCATGCAAGCTATATCGGCGAAGCGGCCTGCGTGTCCTGTCACCAGATCGAAGAATCGCATTTCGGCCACACCGAACACGCGAAGATCTTCCGCCAGAATCCCAAGAATGAAGTCGAGAGTTATGTGTGCGAAGCCTGTCATGGACCGGGCTCGCTGCATGCTGAAAATCTCGCGATCGAAGTTGCTGATCCGACCCTGCAGGGCAAGGAAGCCACCCCGGTCGACAAGTCGCTGATCATCGGTTTCACCAAGACCTGGGGTACGCCGATCGAAACCATGAACGGGCAATGTCTCAGCTGTCACGAAGGTGGTCAGCGCATGCACTGGCCAGGTTCGACCCACGAGCTCAACGACCTCGCCTGTAGTGACTGCCACAATCCGATGGCGCGTTTTGCCGGCAACAGCCTGCTCAAGAAGCGCAGCATCAGCGAAACCTGCGAGTCCTGCCACTCCCAGCAGCGTGCCGAGTTCCGCAAGCGTTCGCACATGCCGGTCCCCGAAGGCAAGATGAGCTGTGTCGACTGTCACAACCCGCACGGCTCGACGAGCGCACCGCTGCTCAAGGCCGATTCGGTCAATGACCTGTGCTACAGCTGCCACGCCGAGAAGCGCGGTCCCTTCCTGTGGGAGCACGCCCCGGTGCGTGAAGCCTGTACTACCTGCCACGTCCCGCACGGCAGCAACCACGACAAGCTGCTCCAGGTCGCCCGTCCGGCGCTGTGTCAGCAATGCCATGCCAACACCAACCACCCTTCGACCTTCTATAACGCCTCGCAGATGGCGACCAATGATACGGGTCTGAACTCGCGGGTGATGGGTCGTGCATGCCAGAACTGCCACACCCAGATTCACGGCAGCAACCATCCGGCTGGCGCCCGGTTCCAGCGCTGATTGGGGGGATGTGAGACATGAAAACACATAAGCGAAACAACACTGGTGCAAGCGAGCTGGGGCGTCCCCAGCTGCGCACCCTCAGCCTGGTGGTGGGGGCAGCACTGTCGATGATGACGATGGAGGCGGCGCTGGCCGACTCTGCCGTCGGTCAGGAAACCTCGCTGGGCAATGCGCTCAACCTGGCGCCGATCAATCCGCTGACCTATGGCAGCGACTACGATGTCGATGGCCTCAACGGCAACGAGATTCCGTCGCGCACGCCAACCGGTCAGCTTTACCAGGCACCCCGGGTGCCGACCGACCGCATCAGCCGCTCCGCAGGTGGCTGGGAGTATTTCGGCTTTGTCGAATTCGGCCTCATGCGGGCGACCGGTGACCGCGATGCTCACGGCTTCAAGCGTTATAAAGACGTCAGCAATGGTGGCTACCTCAACGCTTTCGGCGTCTCGGCCAACAAGAAGGATAGCGCCCACTACTTCGAGATCGTCGGTGGTGGGGTGGATCACAATGACCAGTTCTACGGCGCGACTTTTGGCCGCTACAACGACTGGCGCCTGAAGGCTTTCTATAACGAAACGCCGCACGTGTTCACCACCTCCTTCCGCAACTTGTGGACCAATCCGGGGAGTGGCAATCTGACCCTCAAGCCCGGACTGACTCCGGGTGGCACGGGCAACAACGCTGCTGACAACGCGGCGATCACAGCCGTAGCGCAAGCCAACGCCAATACCGAACTTGGTCTGGTACGCAAGAAAGGTGGTCTGCGTTACGACATGAATCTCACCGACAAGCTGAAGCTGTTTGCCAGCTACTCGCTGGAAAAGCGTGAAGGCGCGCGTCCCTTCGGCTCGGTGTGGGGCGGTGGTGGCGGTCAGGCTTCGATGGAAACCATCGAGCCGATCAACTACGAGACCCACGACATCGTCGGCGGCCTGTACTACAACGACCGGCTCAACAGCTTCAATCTGCAGGCTTCGGCATCGCTGTTCCGCAACAAGATCGACACGTTCACCTTCGAAACCCCGCTGCGTGCCGCCGGTGCCGGCATGGATGGGGTGAGCGCCGGCATGTACCAGACCGGCCGCTTCGATCTTTACCCGGATAACGAGGCTTACAACATCAAGGGCGAATACGCGCGCAAGCTGCCCGAACTGATGAACGGCCGCTTCACCGCCGTGGTGTCGGTCGGCAGCAGTCGTCAGGATGACAAGCTGATTCCATGGACCCACTATGAAGGTCTCAGCCCGACCAACGTGAACGGTTCCAATTGGAACACGCTTGATTCACTGAGCCAGAAGTCGGCCGATTCGCGCATCGATACTCGCCTGATCGACCTTGGTCTGTCGCTCAATCCAACCAATCGCCTCAACGTGAAGGCCAAGGCGCGCTATTACGAAACCAAGAACAAGGGTGGCTTCCTCGCCTGCAATCCGAACGCTGAATACATCAACCGGGGTGACGGTGAGTCGGGCGGCTTGAGTGCTTACGGATGCGATGGCGTGTGGGGGCGGATGCTCAACAACGGCAGTGCGCTGTCGATGCTGTATGGTGCCAACACCACTGCCGCAGGCAACATCCCGATCCGCAGCATTCCGTTCGATTACAAGAAGCTGAACACCGGCCTGACTGCCGACTGGCGGTTGGACAAGGCCAGCCTGAATGCGGCCTACGATCGTGAGACCTATCATCGCGATCATCGTGAGCGCGACAAGACCTGGGAAGACAAGTTCAAGTTCGGTTACGTCAACCGCAGCCTCGATGACATCACCATGCGTCTGTCGGTCGCCCACGATCGTCGTCGCGGCAGCAGCTACCAGACTCACCATCCCTACGCGAACTTCGTCAGCGGTTCGATCGTGCCGATGCCTCAGGCCGACGGCGCGAACGTGCAGTCGTGGGTGGTGCACATGAACAGCGGCATGCGTAAGTATGACCTTGCCGACCGCAATCAGAACACCATCAATGCCCGTCTGAACTACATGCCGCGTGAAGATCTCGACATCGGCCTGTCGGCGCAGATGAAGGAGACTCGCTATCCGAGTTCGGACTATGGGCGTGGTGCAGGTGGCAAGCAGCGCCAGAACTGGTTCAACCTCGATGTCGACTGGCAGTACAGCCCGACCAGCAGCATGTATGCCTACTACTCCTACCAGCGTGGCAACCTGACCCAGCGCGCCCTGCCCAGCGGTGGCGGTGTGGGCTGTACGCTCGGCACCATGACTTCGATGGGGGTGATCACGCCGGAAAATGCCGAACGGCTGTGCCAGAGTCCGCAGTCCGGGGCAGTGTGGGTGGCGCAGAACTTCTGGGAGCTTGATCACAAGGACTACGGCAACACCGTCGGTCTCGGTCTGCGTCACGACTTCGGCATGGTCAAGTTCGACATGAGCTATACCTATGCCCGCAACCGTACCGAAATGCGTTACGACGCACCGGCCAACCTGACCGACGCCCAACGTGCTGCAGCCGGTGCCGGCTTCCCCGACCTGGTCAATACCCAGAACGTGCTCGAAGCCAACCTGCTGTTCCCGATCAACAAGACGGCTTCCGCGCGACTGTTGTTCCGCCACGAGTATGGCAAGTATCGTGACTGGCACTACGATGGTCTGCAGGATGATCCGGTTGCGGTCAACGCACCGGGTACCGCCCTGCCGGTGGGCGTGATCCTCGATGCAGGTCCGCAGACCTACCGCGCCAACCTGATCGGCCTGATGCTCCAGTTCAGGCTCTAAGCAGACAATCATCCCCCGCAGCCGGACCGCTCAGGTCCGGCCACGGTACAGGAGGCAAAATGAGAATGAAGACAATTGCAGCCGTCTTTGCGGCCTGTTCGGGCCTGATGCTTGCTGCTGGCCCGAGCTTCGCCCAGGTCAAGGGCGATGCGGAAAAAGGGCGTGCGCTGGCGGCCGAAGTGTGTGTCGCCTGCCACGGCTCGGACGGCAACAGCCTGGTCGATGCTTTCCCCAAGATCGCTGGCCAGCACGCTGAATATGCATTCAAGCAACTGCAGGATTTCGCCGGCAGCCGTCGTGACAGCGAAGTCATGCGACCGATCGTCGATGAGTTGAGTCCGGAAGACATGGCCAATGCGGCGGTGTTCTTCTCAACACAAACAGCAGCACCGGGGCAGGTCGATGACCCGTCGATGCTTGCTGCCGGTCAGCGGATCTACGAAAATGGCAATCCTGATCAGGGTGTGCCGGCCTGTATCGGCTGTCACGGCGCGAATGGTGTCGGCAACGCACGCTATCCCCGTCTTGCCGGTCAGTATCCGGCCTATATCCTTGACCAGATGGAGCGTTTTGCCGATGGCAGACGTACCAATGACAAGCGTCTGATGCAGACGGTCGCAAGCCGGCTCGGCGAAACCGAGACCCGTGCAGTGGCTGAATACATCGCCAGCCTGGAGGCCCAGAAATGAACGTTCGACTGCCTGTAATCGGTCTGCTTGCCCTGTGCTGCAGTGCCGCGTTTGCCCAGGCTGATGCCCAGCCGCGTGCTCCCGGCATCGAGTCTGCCGACTACGTCTGGAATCAGCCCGACAAGGAAAAGGATGCCGCCCTTGCCCACAAGGCCGACATCGAGAAAGGCAAGATTGCCTACGAAGTCTGCCAGGGCTGCCACCAGGCGGATGCTTCCGGCCGTGCCGATGCCATCTACCCGAATCTGGCCGGTCAGCATGCTTCGGTGTTGATCAAGCAGATGATCGACGTCCGCTCCGGTCGCCGTGACAACCCCAAGATGCATCCCTTCGTCGGTGACTGGGTGGTGTCGGTGGAGGATGTGGCCGACATCTCGGCCTATCTCAACCAGCTGCCGATTTCGACCGAGAACGGCAAGGGCAGTGGCAACCATCTTGCCAAGGGCCGCGAGCTCTACGACAACGACTGTGCCAGCTGTCATGGCAAGAACGGCGAAGGCAATGCTGCCGAGTTCTATCCGCTGGTGGCTCAGCAGCACTATGCTTACCTGTACAAGGAAGCGAGCATCATCCGTGATGGCGAGCGTCGCAATGCCAATCCGAAGATGGTGAAGATCATCAAGCATTACAGCAATGATGACCTCAAGGCGGTGAGCGACTACATGTCGCGTCTGGTACTGCCGAGGTAAGACGACTGCTGCGCGGTACGTCGCAGTATGCAACAGCGGCCGGTGTCCGTAATGGGCATCGGCTGTTTTTTTGTCCGCAGTTCGCTGCAATGAGCGGCCTGCATCTGCTTGATGAAGCAATTTCAGTTCCACCACAGGCGCGCTTGTGGTTCAATCCTGCCCCATGCTTGAAGTTGAACAACTCGCTTGCCTGAAAGGCGATCGCCTGCTGTTCCGCGGCCTGTCGTTCCGGCAGGAGGCGGGCGAGCTGCTGCGCCTGGCGGGCTCAAATGGTGTCGGCAAGACCAGCCTGCTGCGCCTGATCACCGGCCTGGCGCTGGCCGAAGCGGGCGAAGTGCGCTGGCAAGGCGACAACATCCGCCAGGCACGTGAGCCATTCCACCGTGCGCTGTGCTACCTCGGCCACGCTGCGGCGCTCAATGACCTGCTCACACCGCTGGAAAACCTCCACTTCGCCTGCGCTGCCGCCGGGGATCAGGTGGATGCCGCCGCTTGTGTGGCAGCGCTGGAGCGCATCGGGCTGGGGCGCCAGCTGGATCTGCCGGCACGGGTGCTGTCGCAAGGTCAGCGCCGGCGGGTCGGCCTGGCGCGCTTGTTTCTCGCCAGCCAGCGCCAGCTGTGGGTGCTGGACGAGCCGTTCACCGCGCTCGATGTGGCGGCGGTTGCCGACTTGACGGCGGTGCTCGATGCGCATTGTGCGCAAGGCGGCATGGTGGTGCTCACCACTCACCAGGATGCGCCGTTTGCTCAGCCCCCGCGGGTGCTCGATGTCGGAGCGTTTGCATGCTGAGTACCTTTGTCGCTGTCTTGCGTCGCGATCTGCTGCTGGCCTGGCGTGGTCGCGCCGATGTGCTGGTGACGCTGGCCTTCTTTGTCATCGTCGTCTGCCTGTTTCCGTTCGGCGTCGGCGCCGAGCCCAACCAGCTGCGCGCCATTGCACCCGGCGTCGTCTGGGTGGCGGCGCTGTTGTCCTGCCTGCTGTCGCTGCATCGGATCTTTGCCCAGGATCATGTTGATGGAACCTTGGAGCAGCTTCTGCTGTCTAGCGAGGCGGCCGTGTTGTGGGTGACGGCGAAGATTGTCGCTTTCTGGCTGACCACCGGTTTGCCGGTGGTGCTGGTGGCGCCGGGGTTGGCCCTGCTGCTGGATCTTGAGGTCGAAGCTTTGCCGGTGCTGATTGCCAGTCTGGCGCTGGGCACGCCGGTGCTGGCCTTGCTGGGAGCGGTTGGTGCTGCCCTGACGCTTGGTTTGCGGGGCGGCGGCATGTTGCTGGCGCTGCTGGTGTTACCCTTGTTCGTGCCAGTGCTGATTTTTGGTGCCGGGGCAGTCGATGCCGAGCTTTCCGGTGTCGGTGCAGCAGCGCAGTTGTTGTTGTTGGGTGGTGGGCTGGCGGGTGCGCTGGCGCTGGCACCGTGGGCTTGCGTGGCAGCCCTGCGGATTTCGATGGATTGATGGGTGGCTCCGAGCACGACACCCTGGACGTGCATTCAGGGCAGGATATGACCGATAACAAGAGCAGCAAACGATGAAGTCTTCGCAACGCTCTGCTGGCAGCGCCAGCAGTACCAGTCTGTTCCGCTTTGCCGCGCCGCATAATTTCTATCGCCTGGCCGGCCGTCTTGCTCCCTGGTTTGCCGCGCTCGCCGCCGTGCTGACGCTGATCGGCCTGTGGCTGGCTTTTGTCGTCGCACCGACCGATGCCACCCAGGGCCAGGTCTATCGGGTGATCTTCATCCATGTGCCGGCCGCCTGGATGTCGATGCTGGTTTATCTGGTGATGGCCTTGTGGTCGATCATCGGGCTGGTGATGAACACCCGCCTGTCGTTCATTTTCAGCCAGGCGCTGGCGCCCACCGGAGCGATGTTCTGCTTTGTCGCCTTGTGGACCGGTGCCTTGTGGGGCAAGCCGACCTGGGGCGCTTACTGGGTGTGGGATGCGCGCCTCACTTCGCAGTTGCTGCTGCTGTTCCTTTATCTCGGCTTCATGGCGCTCACCCGGGCGATCGAGGACCCGCGCCGTGCCGACCGTGCCGGCGCGCTGATCGCCATCGTCGGTGCCGTCAATGTGCCGATCATCTATTTCTCGGTGAAGTGGTGGAACACGCTGCACCAGGGCGCTTCGGTCAGCGTCACCAAGGCGCCGTCGATGGCGGCGATCATGTTTGCCGGCATGCTGGTGATGGTGTTCGCTGCCTGGATGTACACCATTGCCGTGGTGCTGTGGCGGGCACGGGCGATGGTGCTCGAGCGCGAGCGCCATACCGACTGGGTGGCAGCCATCCTCGATGAACAGGCAGCAGGCAAGGGAGGTCAGCGCTGATGCAGTGGGAAAGCTGGGCGCAGTTCTGGGACATGGGCGGCGCAGCAATATTCGTCTGGGGCAGTTACGGCCTCACTTTCGCCCTGATCGCGATTGAAATCGTGCTGGTGCTGCGCCAGCGCGGTGAGACAATGACCCGCCTGTTGCGCTGGCAGCGGGCGATGGGCAGGGATTCGGCAAGCAGACGCGACGGCAGGCTCGCGACCACGGAGGAAGAGCAATGAAAGCACGGCACAAGCGAATGATTCTGATCGGCGGCGGCGTTGTCCTGCTGGTGGCGGCAGTCGGTCTGGTGTTGAGCGCCTTCCAGCAGAATCTGGTGTTCTTCCATACCCCGTCTGAAGTGGCCGAAGGCAAGGCGCCGATCGGCAAGACTTTCCGCGTTGGCGGCATGGTCGAAGAAGGTTCGATCAAGCGTTCGGCAGATGGCCTGACCGTTGATTTCGTCATCACCGATACAGCCAGGGTCATTCCGGTCAGCTACCGTGGCACGCTCCCCGATCTGTTCAAGGAAGGCAAGGGCGCAGTGGTGCAGGGCCGGCTGGAGGAGAACGGCATGTTCCGCGCTTCCGAAGTGCTGGCCAAGCACGACGAGAACTACATGCCGCCCGAGGCGGCCCATGCTGTCGAACAGGCGAGCAAAGCCGCCACAACCGTGAGCCAGTGACATGATTCCCGAACTCGGACATTTTGCCCTCGTTCTCGCGCTGGTCATCGCCGTGGTGCAGGCGGTGGTGCCGATGGTGGGCGCCAGCCGCAACCGTTTCACGCTGATGGCGGTCGGCCGCCCGGCCGCTCAGGGACAGTTTTTCTTCATCGTGGTGAGCTACGTCTGTCTCACCTGGGCGTTCATCGAAAGCGATTTTTCGGTGCATCTGACGGCGGTCAATTCGCACAGCGACACGCCGCTGATGTACAAGATCACCGGCGTGTGGGGCAACCACGAAGGTTCGCTGCTGCTGTGGGCGATGTCGCTGTCGCTGTGGACGGTGGCGGTGAGCGTGTTCTCGCGCAATCTGCCCGAAGCTTTCGTCGCCCGTGTGCTGGGTGTGCTCGGCTGGATCAGCGTCGGTTTCCTCTCTTTCCTGCTGGTGACCTCCAACCCGTTCGAGCGTCTGCTGCCGGCAGTGGCCGAAGGGCGTGACCTCAACCCGCTGCTGCAGGATCCGGGGATGATCATTCATCCGCCGCTGCTCTACATGGGCTATGTCGGTTTCTCGGTGGCCTTTGCCTTTGCCATCGCCGCTTTGCTCAGCGGCCGGCTGGATGCCGCCTGGGCGCGCTGGTCACGGCCGTGGACGACGGTGGCCTGGGTCTTCCTTACCGCCGGGATTGCGGTCGGTTCGGGCTGGGCTTATTACGAACTGGGCTGGGGCGGCTGGTGGTTCTGGGACCCGGTGGAAAACGCCTCCTTCATGCCCTGGCTGCTGGGTACGGCGCTGATCCACTCGCTGGCAGTGACCGAAAAGCGTGGTGCTTTCCGCAGCTGGACCATCCTGCTGGCGATCAGCGCCTTCTCGCTGTCGCTGCTGGGTACTTTCATCGTCCGCTCCGGCGTCATCACCAGTGTCCACGCCTTTGCCACCGACCCCAAGCGCGGCCTGTTCATTCTTGGCCTGCTGGTGCTGGTGATCGGCATTTCGCTGCTGCTGTTCGCCTGGCGCGCGCCCAAGCTCAGTGGTGGTGGCAGCTTTACGCTGATTTCGCGCGAAACTTCGCTGCTCGGCAACAACGTGCTGCTCGCCGTGGCCTCGGCTTCGGTGCTGCTCGGCACCATGTATCCGCTGTTTCTCGATGCGCTCGGCATGGGCAAGATCTCCGTTGGCCCACCCTACTTTGAAGCAGTGTTCATTCCGCTGATGACGCCGGTGGTGGTGCTGATGATGATCGGCCCCTTCCTGCGCTGGAAAGATGACGAGCTCGGCCGGCGGATGCGCAAGCTGGCACCGGCGCTGGTTGCCAGTGCAGTCATTGCCGTCGGCGTCGCCTGGCTGGTGGGGCACATCAGCTGGCGGACGGTGCTCGGCCTGTTCCTTGCTTCGTGGGTGGTGCTCGCCAGCTTCCAGTTGCTTGCCCAGCGTCTCGGTGAGCGTGCCGGCGTTGCCATGGGCCAGCGTCTGCGCCAGATTCCGGCCTCGTGGTGGGGGATGTGGCTCGCCCACTTCGGCGTCGGCATCTTCATCATCGGTGTCACCATGGTCGGCAGTCTGGATGACAATCTTGACGTCAAGATGCTGCAGGGCCAGCACGCCGAACTGGCTGGCTTCACCTTCACCATGCAGGGTGTCGAAGAAATCGACGGCCCGAACTACGATGCGGCCCGTGCCCACATCATGGTGACGCGCAATGGCAAGGAGGTTGCCCTGCTGCATCCGGAAAAGCGTCTCTACCGCGCCCAGGGCATGCCGATGACTGAAGCTTCGATCGACATCGGTGCTTTCCGCGACGTGTATGTCTCGCTCGGCGAGCAGGTTGAAGATGGCGCCTGGATCGTCAGCCTGTACTACAAGCCCTTCATCAGCTGGATCTGGCTGGGCTGTACCCTGATGGGCCTGGGCGGGCTGTTCGCGGTTGCCGATCGCCGCTATCGCCGTCTTGCCACCCGTGATGCAAAGCTGCCGGCTGCGCAGCGCGTCGCCTGAGTTGATGGATGTCTGTGCATGAAAGCGAAATTTCTCATTCCCCTTGCGCTGTTCATCGGCCTGGCCGGTTTTCTGGCCTACGGTCTCAAGCTCAATCCGCGTGAAGTGCCGTCACCGCTGATCGACAAGGACGCGCCGACGTTCAATCTTGCCCGGCTTGATCAACCGGAGGCCCGCTTCAGTCTCGATGAGATGAAAGGCAAGGTCTGGTTGCTCAATGTGTGGGCCTCCTGGTGCGTCGCCTGCCGTCAGGAGCATCCGGTTCTGGTCAGTATGGCCAGGCAGCAGCTGGTGCCGGTGGTCGGGCTCAACTACAAGGAAGTGCGCGGCGATGGCGGCATCAACGTTCGTGGCATGGAGCTTGAGCGTGAAACTGCGCTGGCCATCGAACGCGCACGGCG
>JAVEVA010000105.1:0-8918 GCA_034005275.1 Thauera sp.
CCGGACGCTTCCCGGACATTCTCGACGATGAAGTGGTTGGTGAAACCGCCCGTGGCGTGTTCGCCGACGGTCAGGCGATGCTCAAAGACATCATCGCCGGCAACTGGCTGCAGGCGAAGGCGGTGTTCGGCCTTTTTGCCGCCAATTCGGACGGCGACGACATCGAAATCTACACCAGCGCAGCACGCGACCGCCTTGCCATGGTCTGGCACGGCCTGCGCCAGCAACATGAGCGCCCGACCGGCAAGCCGCACTGGTGTCTGAGCGACTTCGTCGCGCCCAAGGATTCGGGCGTGCCGGACTGGATCGGCGCGTTCGCCGTCACTGCCGGCCTGGGCATCGAAACCAAACTCGCCGAATTCGAAGCCAGCCACGATGACTACCACGCCATCATGCTCAAGGGCCTCGCCGACCGCCTCGCCGAAGCCTGCGCCGAATGGCTGCACGAACGCATCCGCCGCGAATGCTGGGGCTATGCGGCCGACGAAGCACTCGACAACGAGTCGCTGATCAAGGAAGAGTACCGCGGCATCCGCCCCGCGCCCGGCTACCCGGCCTGCCCCGACCACACCGTGAAAGGGCCGTTGTTCGAACTGCTCGGCGCACGCGAACGCATCGGCATGGAACTCACTGAAAGCTACGCCATGATGCCGGCGGCAGCAGTGAGCGGCTTTTACTTCGCCCACCCCGAAAGCCATTACTTCGCCGTCCCCAAGATCGGCCGCGACCAGCTCGAAGACTGGGCCCGACGCTGCGGCATGGAAATCGACGAAGCGGCGCGCTGGCTGGCACCGCTGCTGTAAAGCTGTAGCCCGGATAAGCGCCAGCGCATCCGGGGTTCAGTCTTGGTGAAAACGAAAAAACGCTTGCGGATGCGGACCGTTTCTCCCGGATGCGCTGGCGCTTATCCGGGCTACGGAAATTGCATCACCGACTCAAAAGGACAAGCATTCATGCAACCGCCCGGCAACAGCCCCCACGTCATCGATCTGAACACCTGGTTCAGCGAACAGCTCGACGCCCAGCACCCTGATCTGCAGTACAGCGAACAGCTCTGGGATCGTCGCGCCGCCGAAGTGAGCAGCTTTACCGTCAGCGCCGACGACCTCGCCCTGCAGACTGTGCAGCAACGGCTGCAGCTCGCAGGCAGCCGCGTGCTGGAGATCAGCTTTGGCGGCGGTCGTCATCTGCTGGAGTTCGCCCGCCACGGCGCCCGCATCAGCGGCGTCGAAATCTCCGCCAACATGATCGCCCATACCCGCGACAAGCTGCGCCAGCTCGGCCCGCTCTCGCAGGACAGCGAACTCATCCAGTCGGCCTGGGAGAACATCGATCTTGCCCAACTGGGCTGGGAGCAGGCCTTCGATCTGGTCTTCCTCTACATGAGCCCGGCGATTTCGAGCACCGCCATGCTGCGCAAAGTGCTCCGCGCCAGCCGCGGCCACGTCTATCTGGCACTGTACTGCGATCGCAGCGACAGTCTGCTCGGCGAACTGCAGGACGAATTCGGCCTGGAGCGCCGATCAGTCGGCAGCAAAGGCGCCGACGATGTCTACCAGCTGTTCAACCTGCTCTATCAATGGGGATACTTTCCCGAACTGCGTTTCGAGGAACGCAGCAAGACCAGCGCCCACCCGCCTGCCTACCTCCTCGAACGCTACGCCAGCTGGCTATGGCGGGAGCAGGCTGACGACACCAGGCGCGAGCAACTGCACGCAGCGCTGGAACGGCGCACTGACAACGAGCTGGTCAGCACCCGGAGCCGCGACATCGTCGGCCACCTGCTGCTCGACACCCGGCTGCGCTCAAGTTTGCGCAGATAAGCGGCAGCGCATCCGGGCTACGGCTCTTTCGATTTTCGTGGGCTCGGGGCCATGCCGCGAGCAAGCGCTCGTTACAGCACCCGCGCCTGCAAGCCGGGACATAGCCCCGGCACCACAAGAAAACTTGCCACTGACGAGAGGGCAGGTGTCACTGCCGGATGTAAATTGACACGGGTTGCCGATTGAAAATTGATACACCGAGTTGAGAAAACAAGCCCAATCGTCGCACCCTGCAAAGACTGGTCAGCCAGCAGCTCCGTCACACAGACCACCACAGCAGGCGATACAGAGCTCCATGTTCCGGTATCCCCAGAAGGAGCGGCGATCCGTGACCAGGTTCGACTCCCGCTCATGCATCGCCGCCCCGTAGGCTACCAGGCTCGCTTCCTTGAGGCCTACCAGCCGGGCGCAAGCTTCTACCTGCCGGAATCGCTGCGTAGCCAATTGCACGAGATGGGGCGCACATCTGCCGATCAGCGTCCCGCAGGCACCTACGCCCGGGACATCCTGGGCCGACTAGCCTGGAGGCCACTGTCTGGCCGCGTGCAGCACACGCAGAATGCGTACCGCATCGCCAGCCATATCGTAAATCAGAATGTAGTTCGGATGCACTACCAGCTCGCGAGTGCCGGCAACGCGACCAGTTCGGCCCAAACCAGGATGACCGGTCAGTAGGCCGGCTTTCTCTGAAAACAGCTCATCAAGGGCCAGCGCAGCCGCTGGCGCGTGCTGTGCGATGTATTCGCGTATTTTCTTTCTGTCGGCGTGTGCCGTCCGTGTCCAAACCAGCTTCACGATGTAGCAGCGTTGGCCATTTTCCGGCGCGTTTCAACCCGCCAGACTTCGGCTTCGGCTTCCACTTCAGCTGCCGATATGATTTCCCCTGCGTTGGCCGAGTCCAGACCGATCTGTACCTGGCGACGGAACCAGGCATCATGCGCAACGACTTCGTTTTCCTGTCGCACGAAGTCACGCATGAAATCGCGCAGGAGCTGCGCAGCGCTGCGGTCGCGAGCTTTCGCTGCGGTGGAAAATTCGGCTTTCAGGGCCTCATCGACCCTGAAGGTAAAGGTGGCTTCGCCCATGCCGTTGCCCTCTATTGTGTTACAAAGACGGTGCATAATAACATGCCGCCGAGTGGCAGAGGTGGATGCCGAACAGGGCAACTTTGACATGGGACACCAGCGGGGCGCCGCACCTTGCCGGGCAGAGAGATTGCACCGCCAATTTTTCTGCTGGCTTCGCTCCGGCGCACTGGCTGTCCTGCAGACGCGGGGCACTGAAAGCTACGCCATGATGCCGGCGGCAGCAGTGAGCGGCTTTTACTTCGCCCACCCCGAAAGCCACTACTTCGCCGTCCCCAAAATCGGCCGCGACCAGCTCGAAGACTGGGCCCGACGCTGCGGCATGGAAATCGACGAAGCGGCGCGCTGGCTGGCACCGCTGCTGTAAAGCTGTAGCCCGGATAAGCGCCAGCGCATCCGGGGTTCAGTCTTGGTGAAAACGAAAAAACGCTTGCGGATGCGGACCGTTTCTCCCGGATGCGCTGGCGCTTATCCGGGCTACGGAAATTGCATCACCGACTCAAAAGGACAAGCATTCATGCAACCGCCCGGCAACAGCCCCCACGTCATCGATCTGAACACCTGGTTCAGCGAACAGCTCGACGCCCAGCACCCTGATCTGCAGTACAGCGAACAGCTCTGGGATCGTCGCGCCGCCGAAGTGAGCAGCTTTACCGTCAGCGCCGACGACCTCGCCCTGCAGACTGTGCAGCAACGGCTGCAGCTCGCAGGCAGCCGCGTGCTGGAGATCAGCTTTGGCGGCGGTCGTCATCTGCTGGAGTTCGCCCGCCACGGCGCCCGCATCAGCGGCGTCGAAATCTCCGCCAACATGATCGCCCATACCCGCGACAAGCTGCGCCAGCTCGGCCCGCTCTCGCAGGACAGCGAACTCATCCAGTCGGCCTGGGAGAACATCGATCTTGCCCAACTGGGCTGGGAGCAGGCCTTCGATCTGGTCTTCCTCTACATGAGCCCGGCGATTTCGAGCACCGCCATGCTGCGCAAAGTGCTCCGCGCCAGCCGCGGCCACGTCTATCTGGCACTGTACTGCGATCGCAGCGACAGTCTGCTCGGCGAACTGCAGGACGAATTCGGCCTGGAGCGCCGATCAGTCGGCAGCAAAGGCGCCGACGATGTCTACCAGCTGTTCAACCTGCTCTATCAATGGGGATACTTTCCCGAACTGCGTTTCGAGGAACGCAGCAAGACCAGCGCCCACCCGCCTGCCTACCTCCTCGAACGCTACGCCAGCTGGCTATGGCGGGAGCAGGCTGACGACACCAGGCGCGAGCAACTGCACGCAGCGCTGGAACGGCGCACTGACAACGAGCTGGTCAGCACCCGGAGCCGCGACATCGTCGGCCACCTGCTGCTCGACACCCGGCTGCGCTCAAGTTTGCGCAGATAAGCGGCAGCGCATCCGGGCTACGGCTCTTTCGATTTTCGTGGGCTCGGGGCCATGCCGCGAGCAAGCGCTCGTTACAGCACCCGCGCCTGCAAGCCGGGACATAGCCCCGGCACCACAAGAAAACTTGCCACTGACGAGAGGGCAGGTGTCACTGCCGGATGTAAATTGACACGGGTTGCCGATTGAAAATTGATACACCGAGTTGAGAAAACAAGCCCAATCGTCGCACCCTGCAAAGACTGGTCAGCCAGCAGCTCCGTCACACAGACCACCACAGCAGGCGATACAGAGCTCCATGTTCCGGTATCCCCAGAAGGAGCGGCGATCCGTGACCAGGTTCGACTCCCGCTCATGCATCGCCGCCCCGTAGGCTACCAGGCTCGCTTCCTTGAGGCCTACCAGCCGGGCGCAAGCTTCTACCTGCCGGAATCGCTGCGTAGCCAATTGCACGAGATGGGGCGCACATCTGCCGATCAGCGTCCCGCAGGCACCTACGCCCGGGACATCCTGGGCCGACTAGCCTGGAGGCCACTGTCTGGCCGCGTGCAGCACACGCAGAATGCGTACCGCATCGCCAGCCATATCGTAAATCAGAATGTAGTTCGGATGCACTACCAGCTCGCGAGTGCCGGCAACGCGACCAGTTCGGCCCAAACCAGGATGACCGGTCAGTAGGCCGGCTTTCTCTGAAAACAGCTCATCAAGGGCCAGCGCAGCCGCTGGCGCGTGCTGTGCGATGTATTCGCGTATTTTCTTTCTGTCGGCGTGTGCCGTCCGTGTCCAAACCAGCTTCACGATGTAGCAGCGTTGGCCATTTTCCGGCGCGTTTCAACCCGCCAGACTTCGGCTTCGGCTTCCACTTCAGCTGCCGATATGATTTCCCCTGCGTTGGCCGAGTCCAGACCGATCTGTACCTGGCGACGGAACCAGGCATCATGCGCAACGACTTCGTTTTCCTGTCGCACGAAGTCACGCATGAAATCGCGCAGGAGCTGCGCAGCGCTGCGGTCGCGAGCTTTCGCTGCGGTGGAAAATTCGGCTTTCAGGGCCTCATCGACCCTGAAGGTAAAGGTGGCTTCGCCCATGCCGTTGCCCTCTATTGTGTTACAAAGACGGTGCATAATAACATGCCGCCGAGTGGCAGAGGTGGATGCCGAACAGGGCAACTTTGACATGGGACACCAGCGGGGCGCCGCCCCCGCAGGGGCGACCCTTGTGGTCGCCCTGACTGCGATACCGATACTTCGTTTTTGGAAGCTCGGATCTCCGAACAGACGCTCGCTCAGTGCCGGGCAACAGGGCCGTTGAACACTTCTTCCAGCGTGGCCGCATCCAGCACCGCTTCTGACCAGTTGGCCAGTTCTGCTGCACGGCCAGCGGCAAGACGCTGTTCGGCCCAGCTTGGCAAATTGCCGAAGCGGCGACGGAGCAGCCGGGACAGCAAGTGCTGCATGCCTTGTTCCCGGCCTTGTTCCAGACCTTGCTCCAAGCCTTGCTCCAGCCCTTGCTCCAGACCTTGTTCCAAGCCCTCGGCGCGGAAATCCCTGGCCCATTGTTCGATCGATTCTGACAGCATGGTTCTCATCTCCCCCAGATCATCCACTTCATCGAGCAGGATCGGATATTTCGGGTTCCTGCGCAAGGCGGCACGCAGCCAGATGCCCAGCGTGCGGCGTAACGGCTGATAAGCCTCATCAGCGGTCGCGGCAATCAGATCCTCCATTGCCGCTTCGACCGCCTCGGGCGCCGCCGGTTGCTCGAGGCGGAACAGGATGGCGGCGAGATTGTGACTGAGTTGCAGCAGGCGATCCTGCGGCACCGCACCTTCATCGACCAGCACATAGCTCATCTGCGGCTGCAGAGCGGCAAGGAAAGCCGGCAGCTTGGGCAACAGCGCCGCCAGTTGCTGCGGCGCGCGCCAGCGCGGCTTGCCGTTGTAGAGCACGATCGGCAGCACTGGCGGCAGCAAACCGCGTGGCTGGATCTGGCCCTGACGCAGCAGATCCTGATACAGCAGACCGACATAGACCATCATGCGCAGCGCCATGAAGCGATCATTCTTGCGCTGGAATTCGATCAGCAGATACAGATAGAGCCAGTCCTCGCCGCTGCGCAGGCGCCAGACCACATCACTTTCGCGCTGGCGCATGTCTTCGCTGACGTAGTGGCCGTTGACGGACTCCAGGGTATCGAAATCGAGTTGCTGCACCCAGGGGTCGTCGACAAAACCACACACCAGATCGCGCACCAGCCGTGGGTCGGAAAACAGCAGCCGGTAACCGGCATCGTGATCGTGCGGCATGGCGCAGACTCGGTGACAAGGACGCGATCATGCTAACAGCATTAATTCAAATGGGATAGACAGTTGTTGGGGTTGGGTGCTGCATCGAAACCGTCATTCCGGGGCTGCCCGTCAGGGCAGAGCCCGGAATCCAGTAGAGACGTGTGCCAGACCAAGATGGCACACGTCTGGCCAGGCAGGCCACACCCATGGCACAGGCGAAAATGCGACAAACGAGGAAAAGGAGCTGCGCCACCGCCATTTTTGCGTCAAAAACCACTGTTTTCAGGCTGGCACGCTTCCTGCTGAAAGAAGACCACGCGGCGCTGATCGAATCAAGCAGCGTCAGGATTTTTCAAGTGGTTTCTTTTCCGCAAGGGGATGGTCATGAAGAAGATGCAACAAGGTTTCACCCTCATCGAACTGATGATCGTGGTCGCGATTATTGGTATTTTGGCTGCGGTGGCGCTGCCGGCGTATCAGGATTACACGATCCGCTCACAAGCTTCTGAAGGCTTGACTTTGATGTCTGGCGCCAAAGCTGCCGTTGCCGAAACATTCATTAACCGGGGAGCATGGCCGGCAGACCGTGAGGGTGCTGGAATGAGTGCAGACGCTACGGATACAAATGGACAATATGTTGAATCAGTAGACGTTGCAGAGGGAGTGATCACGGCTACTTATGGTGCAAATGCCAACGCCAAAATCGACCAAGAGACTTTGGTTCTTACCCCTTGGGAAACACCTGATGGTTCGGTTGCTTGGCAATGTAATAGCGCAACCGCCGGTCCCGAGCCCGAAAACGCCACTGCAGGCGCAGGAGGGTCTGCCGACCTCGGCACACTTCCTGCTCAGTACGCTCCTGCTCAGTGCCGCACCTAACAAAAAAGATATAGAAGTGGGAGTCACCCCCCACTTCTACAAGCAGCAACAAACAAAAGGGGCTTCGGCCCCTTTTGTGCGTCCAGACAGCATGAATGCCGATCACTCTTTCGCCGGATGAATCCGTAGACCAATTAACGCGGCGCTCCTCCCTGGCGATCGCATTCCAGCCTTCCAGATCATGCCCTTGCCCTCACCTCACCGCCTGAAATTCGCCGCCCGTTTTGCCGGCTGGCATTTCCTCATTTCCCTCGCCGTCGCCTTGCTGACGGCAGCGCTGGTGTTCGGCCTGTGGTATCCCGCTCCCTATCGCCTGATGCTCGGGGTGGCCGGGATTTATCTGCTGATCCTGGTGGTGGACGTGGTGTGCGGCCCGCTGCTGACCCTGATTGTTGCCAGTCCGCGCAAATCGCTCCGTGAGCGCACGCTGGATTTTGCTCTCATCGGCCTCGTCCAGCTTGCTGCACTGGCATATGGCATGCACAGCGTGTGGCTGGCGCGCCCGGTCGTGCTGGCGTTCGAAACCGACCGTCTAGTGGTCGTCACCGCCAACGAAATACAACTGCAAGACCTCGCCCTTGCGCCCCCCGCGCTGCAACGCCTGCCCTGGTGGGGCGTGCAGCAGGTCAACCTCCGCCCGCCGCGAGACAGCGAGGAATTTCTGCGCAGCATCGATGAAGGCATGCAGGGGCTCTCCCCCGCCATGCGCCCCGGTTGGTGGCTGCCGTGGGACAGCGCCCGCCCTGCGATGCAGGCACGCGCCAGACCACTCAGCGAACTGCTCGCCCGCCGCCCGCAAGACGCGGCCGCCCTGCACACCGCCATCGCCGACACCGGCCTGAGCATCACCGAGCTGCACTATCTGCCTCTGGTCAGCAGCAAGGCCATGGAATGGATTGCCCTGCTCAACGAGCAGCTCGACATCGTCGGCCATGCGCCGGTGGACGGGTTTTGATCAGCACGACGGAGAAACGGAATCCTTGTTCGGCCGAGACAACCGACCCTCCGCACGATCACGATGCCGGTTACCGGCTGCTGCTTTCCGACCCACAGCTGGTGCGCGATCTGGTCAACGGCCCTGCTGCCCGGCACTGAACGGACAACCAGTCAACCCGACGTAGCCCTCTGCGATCACGCAGGCGGGATGCAGATCATGCTCAATGCGCTGCGCGCTCTGCTCATCCCGATGTAGTGAAGCGGGCGCAGCTCGGGGACGGTGCCGGGTGGCGGCAGATCGATCAGGATGACCGCTTCGCTTTCCAGCCCCTGGTAGTTGTTGATTTCGGCGAAACCTACGAAGCTGCGATTTGCGCTGCGGGGAGATGCACTGTCGAGTCTGGCAACCAGCGCACGCCATTCGGGCGACAGGGATGAGGCCAATGACTCTTTGAACGGGCGAGGGGAAAGTATCACGATGTCGTGATAACTGAAGCCGCGACCAATGAGCTTGTCCAGTTCGC
>JAVEVA010000022.1:0-7302 GCA_034005275.1 Thauera sp.
AGCTGCTCATCCAGACCAGCGCTGACCAGGAAATAATCACAGCAAACGCGTCGCCCCGGCCATTCCGCGCCGTGCAGCCCGACCGTGGGCGCATGCGGGCGTCCGGGATGGCTGTGCTGCCAGGCATCACGCCATCCCGGCAATCCGGCGGCGAGTGGCTCAAGCAGACGACGATGATCGGCGCCATGCGGCTCGCAATTCAGATCTCCGCACAGCAGTGCCCGCGCCGGCCGTGGCCAGGGCGTAAAGGCGGGAGTCTTGCCTGGCGGCCGTGGCGGCAGGACGGCCTGCGCCGCCGCTTCCGCCTGCAAGCCGCGCAAGGCTTCGATCTGCGCCGCGCGCTGCAAGGCAGAATGGTATTCGAGATGAGTGGTCAGCACCCGCAGGGGGCCGCTGGCGGTGTCGACCACCGCCTCGATGCAGGCGCGCTGCATGCCGGCCACCAGAGGATCGGCCGGCGCCGGCAGCTGATGACGCCAGACCTGGCCGACCGGCAGCCGCGACAACAACAGATTGCCGAAACCGGCCCGAGCACCGTCCACACGCGGCAGATCAAGCGCCGGCCCCCAGATGGCGGCAAACTCCGGAAAAGCGGCACTCAGGATGGCCAGACCATCTTCGGCCTCCTCAGCATCGAATCCCTCAGTACCCTGCCCCTCGGTCCCTTGCCCCTCGATACTCCCCTTGCCACCCGGCAAGCCAGCCAGCCGGCTGGCTACTTCCTGCAGGCAGATCAGATCCAGCTCGCCACAGGCACGGATTGCCGCAATGGTGCGTGCCAGATCAACCCGGCCGTCGGCCCCACGTCCCCACTGGATGTTCCAGCTCAGTACGCGCAGCACGGCCGGTCTCAGGGTGCAGCCAGTGCCGTCCTGTCAGCCGACGACAGCGCGGACAGCGGCTCGGCAAGCGACAGGGGCAAGGCAGGCTCCGGCACAGGTGCAGGCTCGGAGGTAAACCGAGGCTCGCCCTGCTCCGCCCCTTCTTCTTCGCCCAGCGAAGCTTCCTGCGCCCGCTTCAGTTCATCCACACTCAGCTTGAGCGCAACATTGTCACGCTCGTGCGCACCTTCCAGATTGTGGGCTGCCGCTGCACGGTTGAACCACACATAAGCCTGGATCAGATCCGGCTCGACGCCAATCCCGCTGCGATACAGGCGTCCCAGCTCCAGCATCCCTTCCGCATCACCGGCCAGCGCCGCCTGCACGATCCATTTATGAGCAAGACTGTAGTTCTGCGCCACGCCCAGTCCATTGCGATAGAGCTTGCCCAACTGGATCATCGCCCCCAGGTGCCCGGCATTGGCCGCCTGGCGAATCCAGCCGACTGCCTCATCGGCCTCTTCACGCGAGCGGGCCGGATCAAGCAAGGCTGCCCGGCCGAGACGATATTGCGCATCGACATCACCTTCACGTGCCGCCAGCAACAGAGCCGATTGCGGCACCGGCAAACCAGGCTGGCTGGCAAGCGGCTCCGGCCCGCCATCCGCCTCCGGCCAGAGCATCAACGCCACACCAAGCATCATCCCCAGCAACAACAGCGCGACCAGCCAGACTGCAGGCCGGGCGGCGACGGCTTTCTCCGGACGAGATGGAACAGAGGCCGTGGAAGCGGCAACGAAACGATGACCGCAAGCCTGGCAGCGATGCACCTGCATGCCGGGGTTGGCCAGTTTCTCCTCGCGTGAAGTCCAGCGCGAATGGCGCAGGCTGGACGACGAACACTGGGGACAGGACAGGGAAGAAGTCACAGCTGCAGGTCGGTGACAGGCCAGAAGCCTGCTCATGTCAGGACAAGCCGGCAATTCTCAGCCAAGTGCCGCTGAAAAACAAGGAACAATCCCTCATTCCGGCTGCAACAGGCCATGGCGGACGACCGCCGCTTTCCCGGTGGCAGCCCGGCACTCGGCACCGGGCTGCATTCCGCAGCGTCAACCGCAAGTCCCGACCGCGCCACAGGCGGTACAGAAATCGCAGCCATCCTTGCGGATCACGGTGTGATTGCCGCACTCGTTGCACAGGCCGCCCTGCATCAGCTTGGGCTCGCTGCCATCACGGGGTGATTCGAGAATCCCCATCTCGCGGGTCGGGAAACCGCGCTCGTCGAGCACGCCGAGCATCGCGTAACGGTGGATGATCAGACGTGCCAGATAGGCGACCGTGCTGGGGTAGTTCTGCTGACGACGGGTGCCGGGCACGAAAGCCATGAAATCACCCAGCGGCTCGGGGTAATCAAGCAGCTTGCGCAGCTTCATGCCGATCCAGGCCGGGTCCATGACGCGCATGTCGAGTGCCAGAATGCGGGTCAGGCCATCGAGCGCGCGCGGATAGTTGCCGGACAACCACATCGAATACGGTCGGGTGACCCCGTCCGGCAAGGTGATCTCCTTCAGGCCCAGCACGAAATCTTCACCGGTGGCCGGGTTGTGGATGTCCACTGTCCACGACAGCGTGCCATCGGTGCCGGTCTTGGGCTCGTCCTGGCTGAACAAGGTGTCGAGCACCGGATTGACTTCATCCTCGCGGTCGAACACGCCGAGCGCTTCACAGCGGTAACGCACCACCTGGGCAAAGGCGGATACCGTGCCCGGAAACAGCTTGCGCTCGCCATGCGGCGGGAAAGGCATCTCGAACGGGCGCTCGCCGATGGTGCGGGCCAGCGCATCGAGCTTGAGCTTCAGCCAGCCACGATCATTGGCGCGCATGTCCATCGACAGGGTCTTCGCCACCGCCCCGAGACCACGCGGCTGATCAGCGCCGTTCACCCACACTTCAAACGGGAAAGTGCCGCCATTGGTGCCGAACTGGCCGACAAACAGGGCGAAATCACCGGTCGGCGTATTGAGCATGTAGGTCCATGCCATGTTGCCGTCCGGCATGTCGGGACGCCCCGGCCAGCGCAGGCTGGACAGCACCGGCGCCGGCAGGCTCTTGATCGACAGGCGGCGGTTGGCGTCGGACAGCTCGACATCATGCGGCTGCTTCTGCTCGGTGGCCGGCGTCACCGACAGCACCGAGCCGAGCACGCTGTTGGGGCGATAAGTCGCCAGACCCTTGAGGCCGGCTTTCCAGGCGGTCAGGTAGAGATCTTCGAAATCGGCGTAAGGATAATCTCCCGGAACGTTGACCGTCTTCGAAATCGAGGTATCGACATAAGGCGCAACCACCGCAACCATGTCCTTGTGAGCCTGGGCAGAAATTTCGAGCGCAGTGACAAAGGACGGCGGCAAGGCTTCGACGTCGCCGCCGAGATGCTTGTACAGCCGCCAGGCGTAGTCTTCGACTGCGTACTCCTTGAAAGTACCATCGGCCATGCGCTTGCGCCGGGTATAGGTGTAGGAGAACGGCGGCTCGATGCCGTTGGAAGCATTGTCGGCAAACGCCAGGCTGATGGTGCCGGTGGGCGCGATCGACAGCAGGTGAGAGTTGCGGATGCCGTACTTGCGGATCCGGTCCTTGATCGCTGCCGGCAGCCGCGAGGCAAAATTGCCGCCGGACAGGTAGAGATCGGCATTGAACAGCGGGAAAGCACCGCGTTCGCGTGCCAGCTCGGCGGACGCCAGATAGGCGCGATCACGCATGAATTCAGCGATCTTGCGCGCTTCTTCGCGTGCTTCTTCACCGTCGTAACGCTTGCCGAGCATGATCAGCGCATCACCCAGCCCGGTGAAGCCAAGCCCGACCCGACGTTTGGCCTGCGCTTCGTCGTACTGCTGGGTGAGCGGCCAGTGAGTGCTTTCGAGCACGTTGTCGAGCATGCGGATCGACACATCGACCACCTTGCCGAAAGCTTCGTAGTCGAAGCCGGCTTCAGCGGTGAACGGCGCAGTGACGAAAGGAGTGAGATTGATCGAACCCAGGCAGCAGCAGCCATAAGGCGGCAGCGGCTGTTCGGCACAGGGGTTGGTCGCTTCGATGGTTTCGCAGTAATACAGGTTGTTGTCCTGGTTCATGCGATCGAGGAACAGGATGCCCGGTTCGGCATGATCATAAGTGGAACGCATGATCTGGTCCCACAGCACGTGGGCGCCCAGCTTGCGATACACCCACAGCCCGTCCTCGCGCTGGTAAGCACCCTCTTCCTTCAGTTCGGCGGTGGGTTCGGCCTTATGCACCAGCTCGACTTCGCCATCCGCTTCAACCGCCTGCATGAAGGCATCGGTGACGCCAACCGAGATGTTGAAGTTGCTCAGATCGCCATGATCCTTGGCGTGGATGAATTCCTCGATGTCGGGGTGGTCGCAGCGCAACACGCCCATCTGGGCACCACGACGGGCACCGGCGGATTCGACCGTCTCGCAGGAGCGATCGAACACCCGCATGTAGGACACCGGACCGGAAGCATTCGACGCCGTACCCTTGACCAGCGCACCCTTGGGACGGATCGAGGAAAAATCATAGCCGACACCGCCGCCACGACGCATGGTCTCCGCCGCCTGGGCAAGGGCAGTGTAGATACCGGGCCGGCCATCAACCGCTTCGGTGACCGAATCGCCCACCGGCTGGACGAAGCAGTTGATCAGGGTCGCCGCCAGGGTCGTACCGGCTGCGCTGTTGATGCGCCCGGCAGGCACGAAACCTTTTTCCTGGGCTTCGAGAAAACGAGCCTCCCAGTACGCGCGCTTGTCCTCGGCTTCCGCAGCGGCGAGCGCCCGAGCAACGCGCTGGCGCACTTCCGTCACCGTCTGCTCGCCACCTTTGGCGTATTTTTCCACCAGCACTTCGCCGGAAATTTCCTGCATCGGCAAATTGGCGGCCGTGGCCTTCTGCACTGCCTTGCCTGCTGCGCGCGTCACCTCGCTCATCTTTCTCCCCTGTTGTCGGCAAATTGGAACACGGGCAGAAGAATAGCGCGAAACACTCAATAAATCAAAAATATATTATCAATAAAATCAATAAGTTACAAAAGTCAATAGTAGCAAGGAAATTATTGAATACTATATCTAGTATGCTAAAAATCTGCTGCAAACCCTTGTTTTGCCATCATTTTCCCGTCGACTGCCCGCATTTTCACTTCGCCTGCGCTGCGCACACGAAGCACTTCAGGCCGCCTGTGCGAGGCTGAAAATCGACAACCAGGCCTGCACGTCAGGCTCGAGCTCCTCACACAGGGAACGCATTGCTTCCTGCCCGCCTTCCGGCCAGGCCAGTTCGCTGCGTACCACGCAGGCAAGCAGCCTTTCGGCAAAATCGTCACCATCCAGGCCTTCTTCTTCACAAGCTTCCGCAACACAGCGGGCGAGTTCGAGCGCACTCGCGGCCAGCACGTGCTCACCCGCCAGACGCGGCAGGGTCTGCGTTCCGATCAGGGTCGAATACTGCTGCGGCACACCCCATTGGCTCAGCAGTGCAGCGCCCACTTCAGCAAAGTCGCAGCCGACGATACGACGCTCGGCCAGATGGAGGGGCTCGCCACGGGTCAGCGCCTCCACCCTCGCCTGCCGGGCCAGCTGCGGCACGGTCGCACACATCACCAGATGACCAATGTCGGCCAGCAACCCGGCAATGAACATCTGCTCGGCCATTTCGCGCTGCGCCCGGGTCAACGCCCGGCAGAGCAAGGCACAGCGCACGCTGGTGCGCCAGAACCGCTGCACATCAAACGCCGGCGGACGGATGGTGGCGAAGCTGGCTTCCAGCGCTGCCGCCAGCACCAGTCCATGAACACGCTCGACACCGAGCAGTTGCAGACCTCGCAGGACACTGTCGATCTTTCCGCGATGGCCGTAGATCGCGCTGTTCGCCATTCGCAACACACTGGCGGTCAGCGCCGGATCGGTGGTGATCAGCCGCGCCAGTTCATCCAGTGCAACATCGGCCTGTTCAAGCAATGTCCGCAAACGCAGGTACACCTGCGGCGGCGAACGCAGCGTTTCAATCTGGCTGGCCAGTTCGGGCGCGGAATGCATGATCACTCCTTTTCCAATTCCGACAATGAACAAACGCTCACATCGCCCAGTTTAGCGGACAAGCGTCGGCGACCGGTGCTGCGTTGCGGCTCCCTGACGGCGCCACCAGATCAGCACCAGCAAGGCCAGCACCACTTCGACCATGCCGATGCTGAAGAAAACCAGCGGATAGGGATCGGCGACCAGCTGGCCGTAGCCGGCCAGCAGGCTGGCGCTCAATAGCGGACCGAGGGCAAAACCGAGCGAACCGGCCATGTTGAACGCGGCGAGCGCACTCGCCCGGCAACGCTCGCCACCATATTCGGCCGCCAGCAGCAGCGAAGGTGCATACATCAGCGCGGCGATCACGCCGCCGCCAATCATCGCCGGCAACATCCAGCCCTCCGGCACGAACACCAGCGCCGCCAGAAAAGCGCCATACAGGATGCTGCCGCTGATCAGCATCGACAGCGGCGACCAGTAGCGTGACAGATGGCCGGCCGGCCAGGTCAGCAAGGAAAACGGAATCAGGAAAGCAGCCATCACCAGCCCGATGCGACCGGCCTCGAACTGCAACTGGGAACGCAGGTAAAGCGCCAGCGTCGACACGATGAAGCCAACAGTCAGACGATCGGCAAAGGAAAAGGCGAGCGGAATCAGCAGCAGCTTGCGCTGACGCAATTCGTTGATCAAGGCAGAGAAATCGAGCCGCGCGCGCGCGCGCGCCTGTGCCGACAGGCTGAATGCTGCCAGCACGGCAAGCAGCAGCGACAGCAACCCGCCTGCAGCCGGCACCAGCAAGGGCTCGATAGTGCCCAGCCAGCCGCCCAGTGGCGCACCGGTGGCCACGCCCAGGCTGATCGCCGCCCCCACTGCCCCCATGCGTGCGCCCAGACCACGGTGACTGACCTGTTCGGCCGCCAGGGTCATCAGCAAGGACAGCGCCGCCATGTGGGCAAAACCTTCGCCAAAACGCAAGCCCAGCACCAGAGCATAAGGCAAGGCATTTTTCAGACCCCAGGCCAGCAGCAGCAAAATGACACCATTGACCAGCAAGGCCGCAATCGCCAGCCGCTTGCGCTCGCCGGTACGGTCGGACAGCACCCCGGCCAACGGGGCACCAAGCAAGGCGCCAAGCATGCTGGCCGACATGAACAGGTGGGCGGAAAACTGGCTCAGCCCTTCGTAGCGCTCAAGCGTGAACGCCGCCAGCACCGGCACCATCGCGGTTACCGGCAACATCAGGGCATACAGCAGCAGCAACGCCAGCAAGGCGCGCGCAGGAGCAGGTTTCTGATCTGCAGACATGGGGCGCATGATAGCAGTCCGATCAGGCCCGGTTGCCGGCAAAAAAGCGCGAAATCGGGGAAAGCTCAGTTTGCTCTCGGCTTGCTCTCAGTGCGCGGTCAACTCGC
>JAVEVA010000022.1:7402-41292 GCA_034005275.1 Thauera sp.
GGCGCCGACCATCAGCGCCGGTTGCGCGGTGGCGGCCAGTTGAGCGCCTTGCGCTTGGCAATGCCTTCCAGATACTGCTCGGCCGCATACTCCATCGCACTCCAGGAGCCACCATAGGCAAGATAAGCCGTCACCCAGTCGGGCACCGGGCCTTCGCCCGACCAGCTCAGATTGCGGCTGGCAGGATGGACGTAACGCACGACCGGTGCGGCTTCTTCAGGAGCGGGAGCAGGAGCCGGATCAGGTTCGGCAAGCGGCACCGGCGCGGAAACTGGCGCAGGCGCAGCAGATACTACCGCTTCGACTGCCAGCGCGGTTGCCGGTTCTGCAGCAACTTCAGCCACCGGAAGGTCGACAACCGGCGGCGTGCTGGCAGCCTGTTCGCGCTGCTCGATGGTGCGGATGATTTCGGCAAGCAGACGCTCAAGCTCTTCAAGCGAATACCGGCTCAGACTGTCTGGCATGTTTGGCAGATAAAAAGCCCGGCAGCAGCATACGCACTGGGGCTGATGAGTCCGGGGCGAAGCAGCAGCCCGGACGGGAGAAAGGGAGCCAAGGCAAGAATTCTGCTGGCGGACAGGGCGGGATTCGAACCCGCGTCAGGGGGTTACCCTGAACACGCTTTCCAGGCGTGCGACTTCAACCACTCATCCACCTGTCCACTGAAGCGGCGAATTATAGCCTCTGAATCTGAATACGGGAAGTCAACAATCAAAAAACCGGCGCCAGACAGGCTGGCGCCGGTTTCAGATCAAGCTTCAGGCTGCGATGAGCGCTCAGTGATCGGATGCGGCGGCTGCGCCGATCCCGGTTTCCGAACGCACGCGCTGAGCCAGATAACCGGCACGGTCAACCTTGGCACGGGCGCTGTTGTCCAGGATGGAGAACAGCCAGATGCCGAGGAAACCCGCAGTCATCGAGAACAGGGCCGGCGAGGTGTAGGGGAACAGCGCCGAGCCGGCCGGGTTGCCCAGCGTGGCTTCCCACACCGACGGCGAGACGATGGTCAGCACCAGCGCAGTGAGCAGGCCGATGAAACCGCCGATGGTCGCACCGCGGGTGGTGCAGTCCTTCCACAGCACCGACAGGAAGATCACCGGGAAGTTGGCCGAAGCCGCGATGGCGAAAGCGAGCGAAACCATGAAGGCGATGTTCTGCTTCTCGAATGCAATCCCCAGCAGCACCGCCACCACACCGAGGCAAAGGGTGGTGATGCGCGACACCCGCAGCTCGGCAGCGGAATCGGCCTTGCCCTTCTTGAACACGGTCGAGTACAGGTCATGCGACACCGCCGAAGCACCGGACAGGGTCAGACCGGCAACCACCGCCAGAATGGTGGCGAACGCCACAGCCGACATGAAGCCGAGGAAAACGTTGCCACCCACCGCATCGGCCAGGTGCACCGCAGCCATGTTGCCACCGCCGATCAGGCCGCCAGCCACTTCGAGATACTTCGGATTGGTCGACACCAGCACGATCGCGCCAAAGCCGATGGTGAAGGTGAGGATGTAGAAGTAACCGATCCAGGTCGTGGCCCAGAACACCGACTTGCGCGCTTCACGGGCATCGGGCACGGTGAAGAAGCGCATCAGGATGTGCGGCAGACCAGCGGTGCCGAACATCAGCGCCATGCCGAAGGAAATCGCCGAGATCGGATCCTTGATGAAGGAGCCTGGTCCCATGATCGCCTGTGCCAGTATCCCCGCCTCTTCCGGCGACTTGCCAAGCGCCATCTGGGCATCGGCTTTCACTTTCACCGAAGCGGCAAACAGCTGCTCAGGCGAAAAGCCGTAGTTCATCAGCACCATGAAGGCCATGAAGGTCGCACCGGACAGCAGCAGCACTGCCTTGATGATCTGTACCCAGGTGGTGGCCGTCATGCCACCGAACAGCACATACACCATCATCAGCACGCCCACCGTGACCACCGCAATCCAGTATTCGAGGCCGAACAGCAGCTTGATCAGCTGGCCCGCACCGACCATCTGCGCGATCAGGTAGAACGCCACCACCACCAGAGTGCCGGACGCTGCGAACGCGCGGATCGGTGCCTGATTGAAGCGATAGGCGGCCACGTCGGCAAAGGTGAACTTGCCCAGGTTGCGCAGCTTTTCCGCCATCAGGAACATGATGATCGGCCAGCCAACGAGGAAGCCGATCGAGTAGATCAGGCCGTCGAAGCCGCTGACCATCACCGCTGCCGAAATCCCGAGGAAGGAAGCAGCCGACATGTAGTCACCGGCAATGGCAAGACCGTTCTGGAAACCGGTGATGCCGCCGCCGGCAGTGTAGAAGTCGGCCGCCGACTTGGTCTTGCTTGCCGCCCACTTGGTGATGTAGAGCGTACCGGCGACAAAGATGGCGAACATGATGATCGCCGTCCAGTTGGTCGCCTGCTTTTCAGCCTGACCAAGGTCGCCACCTGCGGCAGCCACCACACCGGACAGCAGGGCCAGCGCCAGCCCGAAACCGATTTGTCCTTGCAGGCGGCTCATTTGTTCACCTCTTCGACGATCTGATCGGTCAAGGCATCAAATTCGGTATTGGCGCGACGTACATAGACGCCGGTGATGATGATGGTTAACAGGATGATCCCGAAACCGACCGGAATCCCCAGCGTCATCACCCCTTCGCCCAGGCGCTGGTGAAACAGCTCCTTGTCGAAGGCAATGATGGCAGTGAAGCCGTAATACACCACCAGCATGATCACTGCCAGCGTCCAGCCGAAGCGTGAGCGGGTGCTCACCAGCTGCTGGTATTTTGGATTGGCGACAATTTTCGCCACCGTGACGTCTTCCATCTCTCCCTCCTCGTTTCATTATCGATACCACCAGCGATCGCATCAGCAACCGATTCGCGGCTGAGGGAGAAGTTAGGCGCATTGACTTACGCGGCCCTTACAAAAACAAAAAATCACATCGAACAATAGAGCAAATGAATGCGCGTGTTGCACCCGCTGCCTCAAGCCACTTGCTCGGGCCCACCGTAGCTGGCAAATCCAGCCTCCCGACCCGGTAGCGGAAAACTCAGACGAATCAGCACACCCTGCCCACCAGCGGGGTCATGCAGGCTGATCACCGCCCGGTGCAGCTCGGCAATCTCGCGCACGATCGGCAACCCGAGCCCCGAACCATCCGCCCCGCTGCCCAGCACCCGATAAAAGCGCTGGAACACCCGCTCGCGGTCGGCAAGCGGAATCCCCGGCCCGCTATCCTCCACTTCCAGCACCGGCTGACCGTCAAAACAGGTGCGCACCGTCACCCGTCCTCGTCGCGGGGTGTATTTGATCGCGTTATCAACCAGATTCTTGATCAGTTCGCGCAACAGCACCGGATTGCCCTCGATGCACAACCCGGCGCATTCACCTTCCGCGCCAAGATCGATCTCCTTGTGCTGGGCGTAAGGATAGAGCTCGAGCGCGACTTCATTGACCAGCCCCTCCAGGCTCACCGGTTCGACCACATACAGCTTTTCGAAGCTCGACTCCGCACGCGCCAGCGCCAGCAGCTGATTGATCAAGTGCGCGGCACGGTCGGTACTTTCGGCAATCCGCACCAGCGAACGATGCAGTTCCACCGGGTCGGATTCGTGCAAGGCCAGATCGGCCTGCATCTTGAGTCCGGTGAGCGGGGTACGCATCTGGTGGGCAGCATCGGCGATGAAACGCTGCTGGGCCTGCAGGTTCTCTTCCAGCCGGCCCATCATGCCGTTGAAAGCAATGATCAGCGGCCGCACTTCTTCCGGCACGCTGGCCGGCGCCACGGGTGACAGATCGGTCGGCCGACGGCGCTGGATCAGACCCTGCAAGCGGCTCAGCGGCGCAATCCCGCGCGACAGCCCGACCCACACCAGCAGCACCGCCAGCGGAATGATCGCAAACTGCGGCAGCAAGACGCCGGTGACCACGCTCGAAGCCAGCGCGCTGCGCTTGTTGCGGGTTTCGGCCAACTGCACCAGCACCGCCGAAGCGTCCGCCAGCTCGACCACGCTCCAGGCCACCCGCACCTCTTCGCCATGAATCAGCTCGTCGCGATACAGCACCTCTTCGCCGACCGACTTCAGCAGGCGGCCCGGGCGCGGAATCTCCTCATCGCCGGCAAGCAGGACAAAGCCATCCAGTGCCACCACCTGAAAATAAAGCACATCATCGTGATCGGAACGGAACAGCAGGCGGGGCGCAGCGGGAAAATCGAGCACCGGCTGACCATCACGCACACTCAGCAAACGTGACAAGGTACGCACATTGTCGGCCAGCGCCAGATCATGCGGCTGGTTGGCGATATTGCCGGCGACCTGATAGGTGACGATGATCGAAATCGGCCACAGGAACAGCAGCGGTGCCAGCAGCCAGTCGAGAATCTCGCCAAACAGCGAATTCGGCTGCCCATCGGCGCCGTCTTCAGCCTTTCGTCGCCACCGCCACATCACCATTTTCCAGGCTGTAACCAAGCCCGCGCACGGTGACGATCCGCACGCTACCATGCTCGAGCTTCTTGCGCAGGCGATGGACATAGACCTCGATCGCATTGCTCGAGACCTCTTCCCCCCAGCCACACAGATGTTCGACCAACTGATCCTTGCTCACCAGCCGGCCGGCGCGCAGCATCAGCACTTCGAGCAAGCCGACTTCACGCGCCGACAGCTCCAGCACCTCGCCATCCAGCCTCGCCACCCGGTCGGCCTGGTCGTAGGACAGCGCGCCCAGCTCGAGACAGCGCGCCTGGCCGGTGCCGCGTCGGGTCAGCGCCCGCACGCGCGCTTCCAGTTCAGGCAGGGCGAAAGGCTTGGTGAGATAGTCATCGGCGCCGGCGTCCAGCCCACGCACCCGATCCTCGATGCCGTCCTGGGCAGTGAGGATCAGCACCGGCAAAGCCGATTTGCGTCCGCGCAGCCGCTTGAGCACCTCGATGCCATCAAGCCGCGGCAAGCCCAGATCGAGAATCAGCAGATCGAAGATTTCCACCCCGAGCGCGCCATCGGCCGCCGCGCCATGATCGACGTGATCCACTGCATAGCCACTGCGCCGCAGCGCACGCACGATGCCGTCGGCAATTACAGGATCATCTTCGGCAAGCAGGATACGCATCTGGACAGCTCGGACTGATCAAGCGATCCATTCTAGCCCAGCCAGGCACCGGCCAAGCGGGCAATGCAACGAAAACGGGCGCCAGCCCCTTCTGGGAGCTGGCGCCCGGCTTGGCGCAGGCGGCGCTGCAAGCCGCTCCGGCTCAGGCCTCGAAAGGCGGCAAACCGGCGTTCTGCAGTGCCTCTGCCGAATACGGCTGGTAGGTGCCGGCCTTCTCGTCACGCACATAAAGCGGATCATCGAAAGCGGTCGGATCATAGCCCTGGCGCTGCAGGTCGACCTTGCGCAGCTTGAAGCTGGCAGTCAGGTCGGCAGCGGCCGACACCCGCACGAACTGCGGCGCGGCATAGCGCGGCAGACGCTCTTCGGTCAGCTCGTAGAAGCGCTTCGGATCGAACACCTGACCCGGCTGCATGACAATCGCCGCCATGCCGGCACGACCTTCATGCTGCGGCACCTGCACACCGTAGATGTTGATCAGCTCCATGCCGGGATAGTCCGCCAGCCCGTCGGAAACTTCCGACGTCGACACGTTCTCGCTCTTCCAGCGGAAAGTGTCGCCCATGCGATCGACGAAGTAGAAATAACCTTCCTCGTCATAGCGCAGCAGGTCGCCCGAACTCCAGTAAGCGTCACCTTCGGCAAACACATTGCGCAGGATCTTCTTCTCGGTCGCCTCGCGCGAGGTATAGCCTTCGAAACGGCCGCCGCCGATCTCGGGGTGATCGACGATGAAACCCACTGCCTCGCCCACTTCACCCGGCTGGCAGAGGATCATGAAACCGTTTTCGTCGCGCGGGTAGGTGTCGGTCTCGACGTCGTAGCGCACCAGACGCAGATTGGTCTTGTCCCAGTAGGGCACGCGACCGACCGAACCCGGATAATTATCCAGGTTGATGATTGCGGCATTGGCTTCGGTCGCCCCCCAGCCTTCGAAAATCTGCGCATCGCCAAAACGCTCGACCCAGCGTGCCCAGCTCTCGGGCGTCAGACCGGCACCCAGCATGCAACGCACCGAGTTGTCGCGATCATTGTCCTGAGCGGGCGCGTTGAGCAGGTAACGGCAGATCTCGCCGATGTACTGCACCACCGTCACCCCATTGCGGCGCACGTCGGTCCAGAATTCGCGCGTGCTGAACTTGCGTCGCAGCACGATCGACGCTCCGGCCTTCAAGGCGGTCGACGTCACCGAAGTGGCTGCCGCACCGTGATAGAGCGGCAGATAGCAGTAGAACACATCGCTGCTGTCGGCATTGAGGGTCGGCACCATCACATCGCCGGAGGACATCCAGCGCATGTGGCTGTAGCGTGCGGCCTTCGGCAATCCGGTGGTGCCCGAAGTGAAGATCAGCAGCATGGTTTCTTCAGCGCGCACCGCCGCCCGGCCTTCACGCGGAAACTGCTCACGCGAAGCGGCGGCGACCGCAGCACTGATGTTGGCGCGCGCAATCACCTTGTCCTGCTCGTTGCCAGGCTTTTCCGCATCATCAAGCAGATAGATCGGCAGCGCCGGCCGTTCTTCGGTGAGTGCGAAGTTGGCCACGCACTCTTCGCCCACCACTGCCGCCACCGCATTGGTGACTTCGAGCGCATGGGCAAGCGGACGGCCGTTGATCTGGGTATTGATGACTGCGGTCACCACCCCCAGTTTGGCGAGGCCGAACCAGTAGAAAAAGAACTCGGGACGGTTTTCCAGCGCCAGCGCACACACATCGCCGCAGCGCAGACCCTGCGCATGCAGGGCATGCGCGACCTGGTTGGCGCGCGCATTGACTTCGGCGTAGCTGTAACGCTCGTCGCCGTAGATCAGGAAATCCTTGTCGCCCTGGCGCGCTGCCTGCTCCTCGACCCGGTCGGCGAGGGTGTACAGCGCACTGGGCTTGACTTCAGCGGCCGCGCGCGAACGAATATCGAGCTTGGCCTGGGTCTCGTCACGCGAGACAATCTTGCGGCCTGACGCCGCACTACGCACAGATCCGGATGCAGACATCTGCCTCTCCAATTGTTCTGCAAAGTGATTGATCGGACAGTTCAGGCCGCAGATTGCCGCCTTCAGCGCACGCGAATGCGCGGATCAGCGGCACCACGCCGCATGGTGGCAAGAAAGCCTTCCACCGGCGCCGGCACTGCCACTTCCGGCAGCTGATCCTTGTTCGGACGCTCGGCCCAGAACTCTTTCCACGACGGGAACAGGTCGTGGAAAGTGCCGTAGTACGGCTCACGCCCCGGCCAGCGCATCTTCATGTCGCCAATCGGCGGCTTGTTCAGATCGACCGCATACCAGTAGCACGGCAGACGGCGGCGGAAAAACCACTGACCGTCGATGCGCTCATAGTCGTCCCAGTACAGCATCTGCATGATCACCCATTCCGGGCCGCACTCATGCTCGTTCTTCGAATACACCAGGCCGGTGGCGTGATCGGCATCGCTGAACTCGATGATGTGCTGGCCAAGGTGATGCGAAGTACCGGTGAACTGGTTGCGCAAGGTGTCATCGACCCAGGCTTTCAGGTGCGCACGGCCGGTCTTCTCGCGGCCGACGCGGATGTCGGGCGCGAACAGATTGACGTGGGCATCGAGATCGCGCATGTCGAGCGACAGCGAATACTTGCCCGCCAGCTGGCGGATCGCGTCGAGCGACTCGAGGCGATCGATGCGCGCCAGCAGGTCGGCAGGAAGTTGATTGCTCATCGGATTCGGCTTCCGTTCAGATGAAGGCCATGCCGCCGTTGACGGCGATATTCTGGCCGGTGATGAAGCTGGCGTCATCGCTGGCGAGGAAAGCGGCCACGCGGGCAATTTCTTCCGGCTCGCACATGCGGCCAAGCGGGATGGCCTGGATCATCGACTGCATCCACTCGTCAGGAATGCCGGCCATCATCGGGGTATTGGTCGCGCCCGGGACGATGGTGTTCACACGGATGCCGGTGGGCGCCAGTTCGCGGGCGATGCTGCGGGTCAGGCCCATCACGCCAGCCTTGGAAGCACAGTAGTGGCTCGGGCCTTCGCCCGACATCGCTGCGGTGCTCGACACATTGAGGATCACGCCCTTGCTGCCGCATTCCTGCATCAGCCGTGCGCCTTCACGGCAGCACAGGAAGGAACCGGTCAGGTTCACGCCGATCACCCGCGCCCAGTTCTCGTCCGGGGTATCGAGGAAAGCGTCGACCGAACCGATACCGGCGCAGTTGACCACCACATCCAGACGGCCGAAACGCTCCTTGATGGCGGCCATCGCCGCCTTCACTGCGGCAACTTCGGCCACGTTGCAGGCCACTCCCAGACCGTTGGCACCCAGATTGGCCACAGCCGCAGCCGCCGCTTCCTGGTTGATGTCGGCCGCGACCACCTGGGCACCCTTGGCGCCAAAATGTTCAACAATCGCGCGCCCCATGCCCTGGGCTGCACCGGTCACGAATACCACCTTGCCTGCAAAGCTCATGCTCATCTCCTGTTTACGTTCTGGAAGTGCTGTTTGAGTCAGCGTGAATCGAAATGCTTCCGGGCGGCGAAGCTGCACTCCGGGCCAACCCGATACTGGCCGCAGTTTTGTCGCGAACCCCCCGCCCAACATCGTCCACTAAGACTAATGCCCTGCCACGACAGGAAGTTTCGTCTGAACGGACGATGCAGGAGGACAGAGCCGAAACGAGGATAGCGGACTCATACGGGCACGAAAGGCTTTCCATCGCCGGAAATCCTGTCCTTGCCGAACAAGAACATTTGTGGAGACCGCTTGTGAGCACAGGCAGCCAGACCCCCAACGCCACCGCAGGCCGCAGCCCCTACCAGACCACCTGGCACACCCACTACGCCCTGGCGATGCTGGCGCTGATCTACGTCTTCAACTACATCGACCGGTTGGTGATCTCGATCCTGATCGAACCGATCAAGGCTGAATTCGGCGTCTCCGACACCCAGATCGGTCTGCTGTCGGGGCTCGCCTTCGCGCTGTTCTACACCGTGTTCGGCTTTCCGCTCGGCCGCCTGTCCGACCGCATCGGCCGCAAGCCGATCATCGCACTGTCCTGCATCGTCTGGAGTGCGATGACCATGCTGTGCGGCATTGCCACCAGTTTCGCCATGCTGCTGCTGTTCCGCATCGGCGTGGCGATCGGCGAAGCCGGCGGCACACCACCTTCAGTAGCGATGGTGTCGGAGCTTTATCCGCCTGAGCGCCGCTCGCGCGCGCTGTCGGTATTCCTGATGGGCCCCAGCCTGGGCGCGGTGCTCGGTCTCGGCCTCGGCGGCTGGATGGCCCAGGTCTACGGCTGGCGCACCGCCTTCCTGGTCATCGGCGCACCGGGGGTGATCCTTGGCCTGCTGATGTGGTTTACCGTGCGCGCGCCGGCACGCCCGGCACCGACGCCCGCTGACGCCAGTGCGGCCAACGAATCGATGGCGCAGACCATACGCGCACTGTCCGCCACCCCGGCCTTTCTGCTCATCGTCATCGCCGGCGCTTCTGCCGCCGCAATGGGTTACGCGGTCGGCACCTGGTCGCCCAGCTTCCTCATCCGCACCCACGGCATGGACATGAAAAATGCAGGCCTGCTGCTCGGCCTGGCGGGCGGCTTCGTGTCCACCGTCGGCACCCTCACCTGCGGCGTGGTCACCGATCGCATGGTCGTCCGCGACAAAGGCTGGCAGCTCGGCGTCCCGCTCATCGCCTGCCTGCTCAGCGTGCCGCTGGGACTGGCCTTCTTCCTCTGGCCGGCCGGCAACGATTTCGCCCTTGGCAGCTTCGCCATTCCCCAGGCGTTCGTGTTCTACCTCGGCTTCGCCTTTTTCGGCACCTGGTGGTCGGTACCCTGCTTCGGCGCCATCACCCACATGTTTCCCCCCGCACGAATGGCGCAGGCCAATGCAATCTTCGTCATGGGCATGGGGCTGATCGGGGTCGGCTTCGGTCCGCTCATCGTCGGCACCCTGAGCGACATCTTCGCCACCGAGCACGGCAATGAAGCGCTGCGCTACGCGCTGGCCAGCAGCATCACCATTTACGTCATCACCTCGCTGTGCCTGCTGATCGCGATTCCCGCCTACCGTCGCCATCTGCGCACCATGGCTGCGGCGAGCAACTGACCGCCCTCCGACTCTCAGCCTCCCGACTCTCAGCCTCCAAATCTCAGCCTCCAAATCACCGGCACTGCGCCACCACACCCCATCCAGCAGGAGACCACACATGCTGACTTCCGAACTTCCCATCCCGCTCGGCCACTTTGTCCAGCTCGACAACGGCCTCAACCTGCACTACCTCGACGTCGGCAAAGGCCCGACCGTCATCTGGCTGCACGGCAGTGGTCCGGGAGCCAGCGGCTACAGCAATTTCAAGGGCAACTATCCCGCCTTTGCCGCCGCCGGCCTGCGCAACATCGTCCTTGACCTGCCCGGTTTCGGCCGCTCGGACAAGCCGGCCGACGTCAACTACGACCTCGACTTCTTCGTCTCCAACCTCAACGCCTTCATCAACAAACTCGGTCTGGGCAAAGTCACCCTGCTCGGCAACTCGCTCGGTGGCGCGATCGCCCTCGGCCAGGCACTGGCCCACCCCGACAGCATCGAAAAGCTGATTCTGATGGCGCCGGGCGGGGTCGAAGAGCGTGAAGTCTACTTCCAGATGGAAGGCATCCTGCGCATGGTCGAAACCTTCGCCAAAGGCCCGATGGGGCCCGAGCAGATGCGCCACGTCATGAGCCTGCAGGTGTTCGATCCCAGCCTGCTCACCGACGAAATCATCAACGAACGTTCGGCGATCGCCCCGCTGCAACCGGCCAATCTGTTCTCCACCATGCTGGTGCCGAACATGACTTCGCGCCTGCACGAGATCCAGGCGCCGATCTTCGGCTTCTGGGGCACCAACGACAAATTCAACCCGCACGCCGGCATTCTGAAAGTGATCGAGAACGCGCCCAACGCCCGCATGCTGCTGCTCAACCGCTGTGGCCACTGGGTACAGGTCGAGCATCCCGAACTGTTCAACCGCAGCTGCATTGATTTTCTCACCAAGGGGTAAGCCAGATGGGTGATTTCGACAACCTCCTCCGTCCCGGCCGCATCGGCAAGATGGAAGTCAAGAACCGCATCGTGATGGCTCCGATGGGTTCGAACTACGCTGAAGCCGACGGCACCTGCGGCGAGCGCATCCAGGCCTATTACGAAGAACGTGCCCGTGGCGGCGTTGGCCTGATCACCATGGGTGTGGGCGCGATCGCCTTCCCGCACGGCACTGCCGAGCCCTACCAGGTCGGCCTGTCCGACGACAAGTTCATCCCCGGACTGAAAGGGATCACCGATCGCGTCCACCTCCACGGTGCCAAGATCGCCATCCAGCTCCAGCACGCCGGCAAGACTTCGGTGCGCGACCTGGTCGAAGGCCGTGAACTGTGGGTGCCGTCGATGCCGCCGGCGCAGCAGACCGACATGTTCTCGATGCTCACCGAAAAGGAACTGGCGAGCTTCATCCGCCCCTCCAAGGGTGCCGGCGCCCCGCCGATCAAGATCCGCGTGATGGACAAGGCCGACATCGCCCAGATGGTCGAATGGTTCGCCGCCGCTGCCGATCGCGCCAAGCGTGCCGGTTTCGATGGTGTCGAAATCCACGCTGCCCACACTTACATCATCTCCGGCTTCCTCTCGCGCCACTTCAACAAGCGTGACGACGAATACGGCGGCAGCCTCGAAAACCGCGCCCGCCTGATGCTCGAAGTGATCGCTGCGGTGCGCGCCCGCGTCGGCGCCGACTACCCGGTATGGCTGCGGCTGGACGCCTACGAACTGCGCTTCGAAGAAGGCATCACCCTCGAAGAAGCGAAGGTCTTCGCCAAGATGGCCGAAGACGCCGGCTGCGATGCCGTGAGCGTTTCCGCCTACGCCAACAACAGCTCGGCCGTCGCCTTCACCGAAGCGCCGCTGGTGCAGAAGAAAGCCGGCTTCCTGCAGTGGGCGGCTGAAATCAAGGACGCCGTCACCGTGCCGGTGATCGCCGTCGGCCGTCTCGAGCCTGAAGTGGCCGACAACGCCGTCGGCGGCGGCCAGTGCGACTTCGTCGCCATGGCGCGCAAGCTGCTGGCCGATCCCGAGCTGCCCAACAAGCTGATGGAAGATCGCCCGGAAGACATCCGCCCCTGCATCTACTGCTACGCCTGCGTCAGCCAGATCTTCATCAACGAGCGCGTCAAGTGCGCGGTCAACCCGCGCACCGGCCACGAAAGCGAAATCGTCGTCGCCCCGCCCGAGCGTCCCGGCCACGTGCTGGTGGTCGGCGGCGGCCCTGGCGGCATGGAAGCGGCCCGCGCAGCGGCCATCCGCGGCCACAAGGTCACCCTCATCGAACGCAGCAGCCGTCTTGGCGGCACGCTGTTCTTCGCCGCGCTGGCCTATACCGAAAACGGCAACCTGCTCGACTTCCTCACCACCCAGATGGAGAAGCTCGACATCGACATCCGCCTCAACACCGTCGCCACCCCCGAGCTGGTGCGCGAAATCGGTGCCACGTCGGTGATCGTCGCCTCCGGCGCCGAACGCAACGCGCCGCCGATCCCCGGTGCCGAACTCAACCACGTCTGGTCCGGCGACGAACTGCGCCGGCTGATGACGGATGACCGCGCCGAAGAAATCGCCAAGCGCAAGCTGTCACTCACCCAGCGCGCGATGATGAAAGCCGGCAGCCTGGTCGGCGTCACCGACAGCACCGACGCCATCCAGAACCTGTCCCGGCTGTGGATGCCGCTCGCCAAGAAAGTCGCCATCATCGGCGGCGGCCTGGTCGGCATCGAACTGGCTGAATTCCTCGTCGCCCGTGGCCGTGAAGTGGTGATCCTCGAAGAAGGCCGCGACCTCGGCTGGGAACTGCCCATCGTCCGCCGCTGGCGCGTGCTCCACGCCCTGCGCGAACACGGCGTCGCCCTGCACACCAAGGTCAAGATCGAAGCGATCAACAAGAAGAACATCGAATACATCGACGCCGACGGCAACCGCCAGCGCCTCGATGTCGAATCGGTGGTGCTCGCCGTCGGCGCCCGCCCGGACGATCGTCTCGCCCGCAGCCTCGAAGAAGCCGGCGTGCCGGTGACCCAGGTCGGCGACGGCGCCCAGCTCGGCTACATCGAAGGCGCGGTCAAGTCCGGCATGCTCGCCGGGCTCAGGGTCTGAAACTGAGCGTCTGACGCTTCAGGCTCACCGCCAGTTCTGTATCCTCAACGGGTCGCTGTCCGCAGCGACCCGTTTTTCATTCCGGAGCTCCTGCATGCCCCCCACCGACCCCTACACCGCCATCCCGCAACTGCTCTACCGCTACGGCGAAGCCATCGACCAGGGCCGGCTCGAAGACGCCGCCGCCATGTTCCGCCACGCCCGCATCCACACCGGCCGCTCCCAGCCGCTCAATGCCGACGAACTGCTCGCCCTCTGGCAGCGCATCCTGGTCATCTACCCCTGCGGCACCCTGCGCACCCGCCACCTGATCACCAACCCGATCATCGAGCTCGACGCCGACGGCACCCGCGCCAGCTGCCGCTCCTGCTACACCGTCCTGCAAGCCACCGAACAACTGCCGCTGCAAGTCATCGTCAGCGGCCGCTACCACGACCAGTTCGCCCTCATCGACGGCGAATGGTGCTTCACCGAACGCGACTACCGCCAGATGGATCTGGTGGGAGAACTCAGCGCGCATTTGAAGAAATGATGAGCTTGTGATCGCGGACTTTTCTTGTGGTGCCGGGGTATCAGGGCAATCGCATGAATGCTGCTGTCGTTACCTCCAGGACCAGGACTCCCCCTCGCGGGCGCTGTCTCTTTATCACATCTCCGGAGCAAAACTCCCCTCTCCCCTCGCGGGAGCTGTCTCTTTATCACATCTCCAGAGCAAAACTCCCCTCTCCCCTCGCGGGAGAGGGGCCGGGGGAGAGGGGGAGAAGTCCGCCTGGCGCTCGGCATCTGCCATGGTCTGGCGCAGTTGTCTGGCGAACGCTCCATGACGATCCGGCGCAGCGCAAGCTGATTCATCGATCACGGTGTATTTCCGGCCTGATGCCCTGCCGGGCACCCCCTCTCCCCGGCCCTCCCCCGCGAGGGGGGAGGGAGACAAGCACACGGCATTCATGCGATTGCTCTGCTCGGGGCACAAGCCGGAGCCCACGAAAACCGAAAGATGCTTCCTGCCTGATCACACTCACTCAGGCAAGGCGCCACCCCGCAAGCATTCACCTTGCCTCAGCCATCCCATTCCCAAGGGTCGAGCACCGTCACCCCCATCCCGACAAAATCCGCCGTATTGCGCGTCACCAGCGTCAACCCGTGCGTCAGAGCCGTAGCGGCGATCAGCGCATCGTGCGGCGGAGCCGGATCAGGCACATGCAGGCGCGCGCAACGCTGCGTCACCGCATCGTCGACGACCAGAGTGCGCTCGGCAAACAAGCTGCGCACACCATTCAGCCAGGCGCGCAGCCCCTGTCCTTGCGGCGGACTGCGCCGCTCCAGCCGCTGAACGCCAATATCAAGCTCCATCCAGGCAATCACGCTCACATATTGCGCCCCCAGCGCTACGCTCGCCGCCCACGCCAGCACATGCTCGTCCGCACGCGGCTTGCCTGGCCGCAGTTCCGACAGCACATTGGTATCGAGCAGATACATCAATCGCCCGCTCCATCATCCAGCGCAGGAACACGGTCTTGCAGCGCTGCCGCCCCCATCCGCCCGGGCAGTTCCAGCACGACCCCTGCGGGCGCCTCAACGCTCTGCATCGCCTGCAACAAGCTGGGGCCGCCGACCTGCCCGGTCAGGCGGTAATACTCCTCAATGTTCAACACCGCCAGAGCCGGCTTGCCGCGCTCGGTGATGATGACCGGCCCTTGCTGCGCTGCGCGTTTTACCAGCGCCGCGTCGCGCGCAAACGTGCGGCTGTTCATCGTTGCAATCGTCATCATCCCTCCCCCCCACTCAATGTCTGTATGTTACGTCAATCACTTTGTTCTTGCCAATCAGACAGAAAGAATCGCTGCCAGCCCAGCCAGACCAACCTGCTGACCCAGGCCGCATCGGCAAATCACTGCGCCCCCTCCCCCATCACAAGCTTGTCATCCCCCACTCCGCGGCGACAATGACCTATAAATACGTCCTCAACCCGAACCGGAGCCCAGTCTTGCAAATTTCCCGCCCGCCGCTTTCCTGCCGCAACTGGTTTGTCAGCCGCCACCCCGGCGCGATCGAATGGGCGCAGCGCCAGGGGCTGGCAATCGACCGCCAGTGCGATCACCTCGACCCCGAACAGATCCTGCCCGGCGACCTGGTGATCGGCACCCTCCCCATCCACCTCGCCGCCCGCGTCTGCACCCGTGGCGGCCGCTACCTGCACCTCGCCCTCGAACTGCCCGCCCACGCCCGTGGCCGCGAACTGAGCGCCGACGAACTGGAACAATACGGCGCCCGCCTGCAGGAATTCAGCGTGCGTGAAGTCGCCGCGCGCTGCCGCTGAACATCCATTCAAAACTCAGGAGTTTCCATGACCACTCTCATCCGTGAGCTCGACGCATGGTCGAACTACCGCTCGCCCGCTATCGTTTTCGTTTCAGCATGCACGCCGCGCTGCGCCTGCCCGAATATGCCGGCTCGCTGCTGCGCGGCCAGTTCGGCGCCCACTTGCGGGCGCTGAGCTGCACCACCGGCGCACCGCGCTGCGATGCCTGCCCGCAACGCAGCGCTTGCGCCTACGCCCAGGTGTTTGAAACGCCCGCGCCGACCCAGCACAGCCTGCAGAACTTCAGCCACATTCCCAACCCTTATGTCATCGAACCACCGCCACTGGGCGCCCGCCAGATCGCCATCGGCGAAGTGCTCGAATTCAACATCGTCCTGTTCGGCGACGCCCTGCAGCAGCTGCCCCTCATCGCCGCCGCTCTGCGCCAGGCTTTGCAGGGCGGACTGAGCAAGACCCGCGCCCGCGGCCAGTTGCAAGCCATTGCAGCCCTCGACCCGCAGCGCGACCACTGGCAGACCATCTGGCAAAGCGGCAACCACGCCCTTGCCGATCACCCCACCCGCTACCCGCTGCCGCGCAGCACTCCCGCCACCGAACGCATCACGCTGCAGTTCTACACCCCGCTGCGCCTGCAGCAGCAAGGCCAGCCGGTGCCGATCACCGCCCTCACCCCGCGCAAGCTGATCGCCGACCTGCTGCGCCGCATCAGCCTGCTGGCCGAATTCCATGCCGGACAGCCCGCGCTGATCCCCGACGTCTCCGCCCTCGTCCGCCACGCCGAAAGCCTCCAGCACCACCACCAGCTCCACTGGCTCGACGAAACCCGCTTCTCCAGCCGCCAGCAGCGCAACATGCCCATCGGCGGCGCCCTCGGCCGCTGGGTGCTGGAAGGCGAACTCGCACCACTGTTGCCCTGGCTCGAACTGGGCCAATGGCTGCACGTCGGCAAACTCGCCTCCCAAGGCCTCGGTGGCTACCGTCTTGCCGCCTGATCGCTTCCCCTTCACGCCACGCCATTTCTGAAAACACGATTCTGTCCCGAAACCTCCTTGCATGACATTGATTAGTAAATGTTTTCCCAGAAAAAATATATATATCGGAACGACAACCCTGACTTCAAAGGGATTGGGGCCGTAGGGGCGGGTTTGAAACCCGCCCCTACACGACAGACCAGCAGCGCTTGCTCGGAGCATGGTCCCGAATCCACGACGAAGCGCAAGACGCTGTTTTTCTGAACGGTCGCGCTCGGACAAAACCCGAACTGGTTTTATTGTTGATTGAAAACGACAACAACATTCATGCGATTGCCCTGCCCCGAAATTTGACGCCGAGTGCACCGCTATATACACTTGCGATATACATCTTTGGGAGGGCGAGCCATGTCGATCGGTACCGTGTTCACCAACAACCGCACACAAGCCGTGCGGCTTCCTCTCGATGTGCGTTTGCCCGCAGGCGTTCACAAGGTGGAAGTACGCGCCAGAGGCAATGAGCGCATCATCACGCCACTCGGCCAGTCCTGGGACAGCTTTTTTCTGGAAGGTTCGGCCGTCAGCGACGATTTCATGCCCGAGCGCGCCAGCCAGCACCAGTCGGAGCGGGAAACGCTCTGATGCTGCGCTATCTGCTGGACACCAATATCGTCATCTACGTTTTGAAACGACGCCCGATTGAGGTGCTGTCGGTATTCAACGCCAATTCCAGCCGCATGGCGATCTCCTCCATTACGCTGGCGGAACTGTTGCATGGCGCAGAGAAAAGCAGCCGCGTCAGCGACAATCTGCTCGCCATTGAGGATTTCTGCAGCCGCCTCGATGTATTGCCCTATGGCCTCAAGGCCGCCCAGCACTACGGCGCCATTCGCGCAGCCCTGGAGAAACAGGGGCGATCCATCGGCGTGAACGATCTCCATATTGCCGGCCATGCGCGCAGCGAAGGCCTGGTGCTGGTGACCAACAACGTATCGGAATTCACGCGCGTCCCCGCCCTCGAAGTGGAAAATTGGGTTAACCCCATTCCTTGATCACCCCCACGGCGTTTTGCATGAACGATGATTGAACTCCAGCGCAAGACTGACCGCTTCATGGCGCTGCGTCTGCTGGTGTATGTCGGCCTGCTGTATCAGGACCTGCTGCGCCAGGGCCAGATCAAGCCACGCGGCTTGCTGCCTCCAGTGCTGCCGATCGTGCTCTACAACGGCAAGCCACGCTGGCATGCACCGCAGCAACTGGCGGCGCCATTGCCCAAGCTGCCGGCTTTTCTTGCCAGCCTGCAGCCACACAGATGGGCTATGTGCTGATTCCGAAGGCCGAAAGGTGTGCCGGAAAGAAGGTATGCAAATCGGCAAAGTCGCTTTGCTGACGCTGTTGCTCAACAACTGTTTTGGCAATTTGCCGGCCTGGGTCGATGAGCGCTTGCATGCGGCGATCGCCGAACAACTCGCCACCCGCGTCTGCGCCTGCGGCGGCCGCTACCTTCACCTCGCCCTCGAACTGCCCGCCTACGCCCGTGGCCGCGAACTGGGCACCGACGAACTGGAACAATACGGCGCCCGCCTGCAGGAATTCAGCGTGCGCGAAATTCTTCCTCTGGTCCAGTGACACGCAGCATCGGGATGACACTCGATCAACCCTGGCAAAGGATGCCTGAAATGATAACTAGGTCACACTCGCAAGCTTGCCATCACGGCATGAGCTTCAGTTCCGACTATCCTCTCAACATCTATTTCACATTGTCACCCTGCCAGCCCTGATGACACTTACTACCGGACGTGGCCCTACACCATGATGCAAACCAACAAATACCAACACTGCCGATACCGGCTGGTTTTCAACTCCCCCGCCTTTCTCGGCAACGCCAGCCAGCAGGCGCAATGGCGGACACCGCCCATCAAGGCGCTGCTGCGTCAGTGGTGGCGGGTGGCGTATGCAGCTGACAAGAATTTCATCGTCGACGTGACCGAGATGCGCCGCGCCGAAGGCTTATTGTTTGGGCATGCGTGGCTGGGGGATGATTCTTTCGAGCGAAATGGCAAGCAGGTTCAAACCAGCGCTCGCCAAAGCACCGTCCGCATTCGACTGGACACCGCCGATAGCACTACAGCAAATGGTTGGCCACTTGGCAGCCAGGCAGGTGTAGCGCCACTGCCGACCTCACTCGACACCAGTTACGCCTGGTTTGGCCTTGCCAAACGGGCTGGGCTGCCTGACCGCTCGGGCATTCAGGCAACACCAGCAAAGGAAAGCATCCGCTTGCTGCGTTTGGCGGTACGTGGCGACCAAGCGTCGCAACTGAGGATCGATGAAGTTATCGCCCTGATCAGCCAGTTTGGCTTGCTGGGCAGCCGCAGCCGAGGCGGCTGGGGCGCGCTGCATATTGACGATGTCACGCCACTCTCGCCGACTCAAATTCAGCGCTACACCCGCCCTCTCGATGACTGCCTAAACAGCGATTGGCCCATGTCGCTGGCAGCAGACCAACGCGGTCCGTGTGTCTGGTATAGCAAGGAAATATTCAAAACCTGGGACAGAGCCATGCGCTTTATTGCCACAGAAAGACGCCATATACGCACCAGCCTCAAAGGCGTCAACGGCAAGGACTTGCGCCGCGCCTTGGGCTTTGCTTCAGCCGGTCGCATGCCGAGTCCTTTACGCTGGAAAATCATACCCAACGGTGATGCTCTGAAGGTATGCATTTTTGCCATGCCGCATCACATCCCCGAGGACAGCGGGCAGCGCATGTCTGCGTCAGACCTGCATGCTGCCTGGCGAACCGTCTGCGACACGCTGGACGCCATGCAAAACCTCTCGCCACGCAAGCCCTGAGCCAACACCATGACCGACACCCTCAACACCCTCTGGCAAACCAAAGTCGCCGCCCGTCTGCACGACCCGGCAGAAAAGGCCCTGGTGCTGCTGCGCGACCCCGCTGGCCACGAAAACGGCACCAGCCGTGCCTTGACGCGCCTGCTCGGTTTTCATGCCATCGACACCAACGCCGTCGATTCGGACAACGACGAGGCGCTGGTGCGCACCGTGTTCCAGAAGGGCATTCCGGCAGCCATCTACCGCCATGTGCAGCGCGCCGATTGGTGGGCGGCGGCGGCAGACCGTCCGCAATGGCCGGTGGAGGAAATTACCGTCACGACCAAGCGTGGCGAGGAAAAAACGCTGAAGGTTGCCCAATGGGCGCAGGTGCGCTGGACGAACAAGCCGGTGCTGATTCACCCATTGACCGCAGAGCGATACGACCTCGGGACGTTAAAAGAAACCGAGTTTGATGACATCAAACAACGCAACTTCAACCATCTTTCAGCGCTGCTGGCGGCACTGAGCACACAAACACCGGAGGCACAGGACTGGCGCAAAACCCTGCTTACGCTCTGGCGCTTCGGTCCTGAGCTGACCGAAGAAAACGACAACGGCACGCTCGGTTCCCTGTGGAATCTGCTGCCTGCCGACACACGCGTACCCGATCACTCCATCTGGGATCACCTCGATCTGACCAGCGCCTTTTCCGGTGCATTCGCCGCAGACGAAAATGGCGAGGCCGCGTTGCTGACCCTCGCCATTGGCCCAGTGCAATCGTTCATTTCCACTGCCCGCAAGATGGAAGACCTCTGGGCTGGCTCGCACCTGTTGGCGCGGCTGTCGTGGGAGGCCATGAAACCTGTTTGCGAACAGCTCGGACCGGATGCCATCCTGTTTCCGCGTCTGCGCGGCGTGCCGCAGGTAGATTTGTGGTTGCGCGACCAATGCAGCCTGCCCGCGCAGTTCTTTGAAAGCTGCGACTGGCAAAAGGGCAGCACCGACGCCAACCCGCTGTTTGCCGCCGCACTGCCCAACCGTTTCGTCGCCGTCGTGCCCGCCAGCCAGGCCAGTGCGATTGCCGGGCAGGTGCAAACGGCCGTGCGCGACTGGCTGCAAGACCTGGGAAAAACCGTGCTGGCGGAACTGCTGAAAGAAGCGGATCTTGATAACGGTGGCGATCTGCACTGCCATCAGCAGATGCGCGAGCAGCTCGCAGACTTCCCCGAAGTGCATTGGGCTGCCGTACCGTTCTCGCTGATCGGCATCGGCAACAAAGAGCGGCAAACCAATCTGGACACCACGCAACTGTCCCAGGCCATGCGGCCCTTCTTCGGCGGCAACGGTGAGCCGGGCTTTCTTGGCACACCTGCCTGGAAGCTGCTGCAAAAAGAACTGCAACTGGATGATGCAGGTAAAAGATCCACCTTCTTCGCCCCCAACCCCGGCGTGCTCTACCCTGCAGTCCATGAACTGGCCGAGCGCGCCCTGGCTGCCGCCAAAACCGTACGCCCCTTTGCGCAAATCCAGCAACAGGGCTGGCGTTGCACTCTGAGTGGGGAAACCGAATGGCTGACTACGGATGCCGCACAACTGCATCTGCCCGCTGGGCGTCGCACTGACACGCTGTGGACGAAGATCGCAGCCAAGCGACCTGCCTGGGCCAAAAAGGGCGAACACCTCGGCGCGCTGCCCACCATCAAGCGCCTGTGGCCCACGCTGTTTGCAAGAGAAGTTGGCAAGGCGCTGGACGACAAGAGCATTGGTCGCTTCGTCGTCTCCACCCATACCATGGCGCTGGCACACCAGCTCGACCAGTGGTTGGCACACGACGGTCAGTGCACGCCCGAACTCAGCCGCAGGCTGGAGCGCTATGCCAAGCAGCTGGACAGGACAGCCTTGCCGCGCCGCCTGATGCGCCAAGCTCAGCCCGAGCAGTTCAACAACGCAGCTCTGTTGCCCGCGCTGCTGGATCTGGCGGACGATGAAAGCATCAGCGAGACCGAAGCTGCTCTCATCCGCAGCGCCGTGCGCCAAACTTTGGCCAGCGTGCGCGAAAACCAGAATGACGACCGGCTGGAAACCTACTACAGCCTGCTGTTAATGGACGGTGACCGCATGGGCGCGTGGCTGTCGGGCGGTGACGACTACGCCATCAGCTACCGCGACAGCTTCCACCCGCAGGTGCAAACAGGCTTTGACAGACACGCTCAGAGCCAGCCGCAGATCAGCCAATACGGCCAGCAAAAACGCGCTCTGTCGCCCAACCGCCATCTGGCCATTTCGGGCGCTCTTAACGATTTCTCGCTCACTGTCGTGCGTCATGTGGTGGAGCGTGAACACCTGGGCCGTTTGATCTACGCTGGCGGCGACGATGTGTTCGCCATGCTACCCGTAGCCGACTTGCTGTCGACGATGCAGCGCCTGCGCCATGTCTATTCCGGCGTCACACCCGAGGATCAAAACAAAGACTGGGGTGATCTGCAAAAAGACCGCAAAGGCCTGCATTGCAAGAACGGTTTTGCCTACCTGGACGGCAAACTCATGCGGATGATGGGCAGCAAGGCCACCGCTTCCTGTGGCGTGGTCATCGCCCATCATCAAGCCCCCCTGGCAGCCGTGCGTCGTGAACTGCACGCGGCAGAGCAGCGCGCCAAGAACGAGGGTGGGCGCGATGCCTTCTCCATCACCATCGTCAAACGCTCCGGCGGCGCGCTGCGGCTCACCGCGAAGTGGGGCGAGCCGCTGCACGCACTGCAGGACTTGCGCAACTTTCTGCAAGCAGAGGGCGTGTCGCGCCGCGCTGCCTATCACACACTGCAATGGCTGAACGACCATGAACTGCCGCAGCCCGAAGGCGACGGCGCAATGTTGCAAACCCTGCTGGCCTACCAGCTTGCGCGGCAGGCCCGGGGCAACGCCGGGCAGCAAGCCGAACCACTGGCGCAGCGCCTGACGACCCTGGCGCTGACGCAGCCCCTCAGCAAGCGCATCTCGTGGCTGCGCAACTTCATCAGCATTGCAGAATTCCTTGCCCGCGAAGTGCGCAGCAGCCATGGCGATACCGCCAACACCGCCAAGGAAAGCTCATGACGACACCCGACAACACCACCCGCTTCATCACGCCATTGGACGTGCTGTTCCTGCGCGGCAACCAGTCCTTTGGCGAGCCCGGCAGCTACGGCGACAGCGTAATGCCGCCCTGGCCCTCGGTGGCCGCAGGGGCTATCCGCTCGCGCATGCTGACCGACGCAGGTATCGACCTGGCCGCTTTTGGCCGGGGGGACGCCGCACACGCCGAGCTGGGCACGCCTTCAGACCCTGGCACCTTCGTGCTACACGCCTTCCAGGTGGCATGGCGCGTGGATGACACGGTCGAAATTCTTGTCGCACCGCCAGCCGACCTATTCATCACAGCGGACGAAAACAACCAGGACAAGGCACATGCGCACCGGCTCACCCCCACCAGGATCCATTCCGGGATCGAAACATCCAGCACCCTGCCACTGCTACCCGTGTTGGCACAGGCGGGCCGCAGCAAGGCCGCCAGCGGTTGGTGGCTGAAGCAAGGCGGCTGGCAGAAATACCTGTGCGGGCAAGAGGTGCCCAGCGAAGATCTGATTCATGCCGGCAAACTCTGGAGCATGGACGAACGCGTCGGTGTCGGTCTGGACAACAGTACGCGCAGCGCCGAAGACGGCAAACTGTTCACCAACCGCGCCGTGGCAATGAAGCCCGGCGTGGGCTTTGTCGCCGCTATCAGCGGCGCAACACCGCCCGCCACCGGCCTGCTGCGTCTGGGCGGCGATGGCCGCGCCGCCCACATCGAAAGCGCCGCGATCCAGTGGCCGGAACCGAATTACGCCGCCATCGCAGAGCAAGGCCGCTGTCGCCTCGTGCTCATCAGCCCAGGTCTGTTTGCCCAAGGCTGGCTACCCAACGGCTGCACGCAAGAAGGCAACGCTCTCCGCTTCGACCTGCATGGCGTCAAAGCACGGCTGGTGGCCGCCAGCGTGGCGCGCAGCGAAGTCGTCTCCGGCTGGGATCTGGCGCGCTGGCAGCCGAAACCTGCCCAGCGCCTCGCCCCCAGCGGCAGCGTGTACTGGCTGGAAGACTTGCAGGCCGAGCCAGAGGCCCTGCGCAAGCTTGTCGCACACGGCCTGTGGAGCGCCAGCTGCGAAGATGCCACACGCCGCGCCGAAGGTTTCAACCGCTTCAGTCTTGCCCATTTCTGAATCGACTCCCATCAGGACACTCAACCATGTTCGAGAAACAATCCGCTGTTTTCCTCTACGCCGTCAGCCCCGTCCACATGGGTGCGGGCCAGGCCGTCGACGTGATCGACAACCCCATCCAGCGCGAACGCCACACTCGCCACCCCAGCTTTGCCGGCAGCGGCATCAAGGGCGCGGTGCGGCATAGCTACGAGAGTCTGGGCGGCAAGCGCGATGACATCGACCGCCTGCTCGGACCGGACTCTAACAGCAGCAAGCTGCATGCTGGCGCCGTCAGCTTTGGCGATGCGCAACTGATCGCCCTACCCGTGCGCAGCCTGAAAGGCGCTTATGTCCACGCCACCTGCCCGCAAGCGCTGGCGCGTGCACAGCGACTGCTGGCGCTCACAGGCAAACAGGCCGACTGGCAGATTCCAAACGTCGATGACGGTGCCTGCCTGTTCTGCAATCCAGCCCTGCTCTCGGACGACAAGCTGCACCTGGAAGCCTTCGAGTACCGCGCCAAGGCATCAGAAGCTGTTGCTAGAATCGCTGCCGATCTCGCCCGGCGTGCCTTGCCCGAAAGCGACAGCCACAGTTTCTTTCGCAACAAACTGGCCTCCGATCTGGTCGTGCTCTCCGACACCGATTTTGGCTACTTCGCCGAACACGCCATGCTGGTCGAGCCGCATGTACGCATCAACGAAAAAACCGGCACTGCCGACGAGGGCGGTTTGTTCTACACCGAGAACCTGCCACCCGAATCACTGCTGATCTCCCCGCTGATGGCCAGCCAGACACGCACCGGCAAGAGCAAGGACGAAGAACTGCCCGCCGAAACCGTCTTCGAGCAGATCAAGCAATTGATCGACGGTCGGCTGCTGCAAATCGGCGGCGACGCCACCACCGGACGCGGGCTGGTGGTGGCCAAGGTGGAGGGCTGAAATCATGACACCAACACTGGAACAGCAGCGCGCGCAGAACGCCTGGATCGCTTGCGAGAAATACACCAGGGATCACGTCAACTTCGCCAAAGGTCTACCCGCACTCATCATGAACAGTGGGCTGATGCAGGTACTGGCCTTCTGCCATGAAAAGGGGAGGAAGGACAAGACACGCCATGCCGAAGAAGTCGCCGGCCACCTGCGTAGCTGGCTGGCACCCCGCTTCCCTAGGGTATTCGCCAAAGGCGCAGATTTTGCCCCCTTCATGCAAGCGCTGATGAGCACTGCATCACCCGCCGACTACCAGGCTATCAACGCCGAAGCCTTCGCCTGGCTCAAATGGCTGCGCCAGATGGCCGCTGCGCGCGTCGAAAAGGGAAACTGACATGCCCGCACTCGTCCCCGCCTACCTGCAAGGCAAAGACCTCGGTACCGCATCGCCGGGCTTGCGCTTCGGCATGTTTTTCTCGGCATGGCAGCCTGATTTCAGCATCGGCAAGGAAAGCAAAGTTCCGGCGCTGAAGGCCGTTGGCAAACTCAATGCCAACGATGAGGAAGCCATGAAAGAAATCGCCCTCCGCCAAACTCAACTTGCCCAGATCACTGCCAACACTCTCACGTTCGACGCCATCGCCACCGCTCCCTTCACCACCGGTCTGGGCAATGAGCATCCACTGGAAAACGGCTTCGCCTTTCTCAATCCCTATGGCCTGCCTTACTTGTCCGGCAGCGGTATCAAGGGCGTGCTGCGTCAAGCCGCACGCGAACTGACATCGGGTGAATGGGGTGAAACGCATGGCTGGAACGAAACCGCCATCACCGCACTATTCGGCAAACAAACGGATGAGCACGACAAAGAGCATCAGCGCGGAACCCTGAGCTTTTGGGACGCCCTGCCACAAATCCCCGGCGCCAACCTGGCGGTAGACATCATGACCCCACACCAGGGGCACTACTATCAACAAAACGACGAAGCCACGAGCGGCGCCAGGACCACTCCACACGACAGCGGCCAACCCAACCCCATCAGCTTTCTCACTCTGCCCCCCGGCACCAAATTCGCTTTTCATGTCCGCTGCGACCTGCCGCGTCTACAAAGCCTTGCCCATGACCTGGCCGAAAACCTGCGTTGGCAAGCCCTGCTCACCGCTGCCTTCAAACATGCTTTCGCGTGGCTGGGTTTCGGCGCAAAAACCGCCGTCGGCTATGGCGCAATGCAGACTGATCCGGAAATCCAGGCGCGCAAGGACAAGGAAGCCTCTCAACGCCACGAACAAGCCGAGCGCGAAGCCCGCGAACGTCAGCGCGAGGCCGAGCTGAAGGCACTTTCTCCTGTGGACCGCGCCATCCGCGAATGCCTCGACGCACGCAAAGATCCGAATCTCGGTGCAATCCCGGCATTGAAGAACGCGATAAAGGCCGAGCAGTGGCACGGTGAAATGAAACGTGACCTTGCACTTCGCCTGCGCGAAATGATGCAAGCCGCCAAGAAATGGAAGGAAAGCACCCAGGCCAAGAAACCAGAGAAAGACGGCGACTATCAGGACACCTTGCTGGTCAAATCGTGGATAGAAACCAAGTGATCGCAGCATCCACACTCCCCATCGCCCGCCTGCACCTCACCGTCCGCGCCAACGCTCCGCTGCACCTGCCCCGCTATGCCGGCTCAATGTTGCGCGGTGCGTTCGGCCATGCCCTGCGCGAGCTGGCACTGCTACCGCATGAGTCAGGCCAGCCCTGCGCCCTGCACGAGCGTTGCCCCTACTGTCAAATCTTTGCGCCACCGCCACTGGCCAGTGGACACAGCCTGCAAAAATTCAGCCAGATGCCCCCGCCCTACGTCATCGAACCTCCGGGCGCCGACCAGCCTCGCAAGCTTAACCAAGACGACAATTTCCGCTTCAGCCTGGTGTTGATCGGCCGCGCCTGGCAACACCTGCCGGCCGTCATGCAAGCGTTCGAGCGCGCCATGCAGCGCGGCCTGGGGCAGCACAAAGCACCCTGCACCCTGATCTCGGCACAACAGGAAGCCAGCAGCACACCGTTCTGGCAAAGCGGCCAGACCTGCCCATCGCTGCAGGCTGCCGCACTGCCGCCGGCGCCATCACTGGGCGAACAGGTCACGCTGCACTTTCGGACGCCGCTACGCCAGCAATACCGGAACAAGCCGGCCCGCGTCCACGAACTGGATGCTCGCACCCTACTGACCGGACTGGCACGGCGCCATCAACTACTGCACGACGTCTACTGCGGCACCCAGACTCCGCTGTGGGATTTCCCCACACTGACCCAACAGGCCGAAACCATCTCGCTGGATGCCGATCAGTTGCACTGGGTCGATTGGGAGCGCTACTCCAACCGCCAGCGTCAAGCAATGACGCTGGGTGGCCTGATCGGCCCTGTTCAACTTCGTGGCAATCTGGCCCCATTCAGGGACCTGCTACACCTTGGACAATGGCTGCACGTCGGCAAGGAAACGGTTTTTGGACTTGGCGGCTACCGGCTGGAGACCTGTGCGGCCTGACCTGGAAAATCATGCCTATGATGACACGAGTTGCTTGCCGAGCGCCGCCACGAGGCTGACAATGGCTGACATCGTTCTCGATGCCTCTGCGGTTCTGGCGCTGCTCAACGCCGAGCCAGACGCGGAGCAAGTCGCTGCGGTGCTGCCCGGAACCGCCATCAGCACCGTCAACATCACCGAAGTCATCACCCGCCTGATCGACTGGAACCTGAGCCAGGCAGAGATCGACCAAGCGCTCGACGCTCTCGGGCTTCAGCAGCATGCTTTCGACGCAGATCAAGCCCGGATGGCTGCCTCACTGCGCACCGTCACACACACACACACGGGCTCTCGCTCGGCGACCGTGCCTGCCTCGCGCTCTGCCGGACGCTGGGCGCACGGATACTGACCGCAGACCGACCATGGCTCGCCCTGAAGCCCTGGCTCAGCATCGAATGCATCCGACCACCGACCGGGGATTGAGCACCCACTAAATCACCCCACCTCTTCTGAAAAACCGCTCCGGAGAACAGCTCAATATCCGCAAACTCTAAACAACCTGCAAAGAGAAATTCGTTACCATGAAAACCCATGTCTGCCTCGTTTCCGCCCAAGCCGCTGCCAACCTACTACCAGCGCTCGACCCAACGCTAAAACCCGAAAGAATCGTGCTCGTAGTCACAAAAAAAATGACTAAGCAAGCGGAGAACCTGAAAAGAGTCCTTCAAGAAAACAACATCAAGGTCGAGCTTCTGCCGTTAAGTGACGAACATCACTTCCGGAGAACACAGGAAGAACTCATCGAGCAGGCAACACAGCTCGAAAACGATGAAGTGTTCCTGAACATCACAGGCGGCACCAAATTGATGTCGATTGCAGCTCAATCCGTGGCGGACGCCAGCGACTGGCGCATGTTCTATGTCGATGCCGATACCGACCAGGTCATCTGGCTCGACAGAAATCACGACGTTGCTCCACATTCGCTGCACCAGCAATTGAAACTCAGGCATTACCTGCAAAGCTATGGTTTTGGAATCACCGGCAAACCCATTCGCTCGCATGCCCGTCCTGAACAGCAGGTTCTCCTGCAAACGCTGTGCACCCAGGTCGGCAGCCTGCAAGATGCACTCGGTACGCTCAATTATCTGGTGCAGGGCGCAGAGAATGCACGCAGCTTGTCAGTCAGGCTCAACGAGGGGCAATTGGACAGCCGCAGCCTGGATGTGCTGCTGCGCTATTTCGAAGACGCACAAGCATTGAAACTACGAGGCGATACCATCCAGTTCGCCAGCGAAGACGATCGCGATTTCGTCAAGGGCGGCTGGCTGGAACTGTACGCCATGCAAACGATCCAGCAAGCTTCCGGCGAACTCGGCATCCGCGACAAGGCCATCGGCCTCGAAGTCATCGACGGATCCAGCGGCACCCGGAACGAACTCGACATTGCTTTCATGGCACGCAATCGCTTGTTCGTCATCGAGTGCAAAACCGCACGCATCGACAAACCCCAAGGCAACGCAAACAGGCCGGCACCGCCCAAAGCCAACGACACGCTGTTCAAACTCACAGAAAATTGCCGCCGCATCGGCGGACTTGGCACACGCGGCATGTTGCTGAGTTACCGCAAGCTCAACGAACCGGAACTGCGCCTGGCGCGCGCGCTGAACATCGAAGTCGTATCCGGCAGCGAAATCGCCCACCTGCCCGAAAGGCTCAAGCGCTGGGTCACGCCTCACTCCTGACGAAGATACCCCCTATGCAAGCGCAGCTTCTGCCGATCGTCGGCAACAGGCCCCAAACTGGCCGAGCGGATACATCGAGGGCACGGCGCTCAGTGCTGAACTGCGCCGCCTACGCAAAACCCTTTGCAAGCAAAAACCCATTGACTCATTACCCTACGGCCATGGCAAACACTCCATCCAGCCCCCAGGCTTACTCCCGCCGCATTCTGCTTGCCGTCACCGGCATGTCGCCGCAAATCGTCACCGAAACCCTGTACGCACTTGGGGTTGACAGCGGAACGGGCACATTCATCCCGACCGAAGTTCACATCCTCACCACTGCCACCGGCGCACAGGAGGCGCGCACCGCCCTGCTCCACCCGGTTGGCGGCCAATTCCACGCCTTGCTCAAAGACTACCCTCAACTGGGCCTTCCGAAATTTGATGGCAGCACCATTCATGTGATCAAAAATCGCAACGGTCAAGCGCTGGATGACATCCGCACACCCGAGGAAAACGCCAGTGCGGCCGACGCCATCACTGCGCTGATGGCTGAACTCACCCGCGACGAGCAAGCGGCACTGCACGTTTCCATCGCCGGCGGACGCAAAACCATGGGCTTTTACTTGGGCTATGCATTCTCGCTGTTCGCTCGACCGCAGGACGAGCTCTCCCACGTTCTGGTCTCCAGCCCGTTCGAGAGCCACCCCGAATTCTTCTTCAAACCGGCCATACCCAAACGTCTGACCACTCGCGACAACCGCAACATCGACACCGCCGACGCCACCATCACCCTCGCACGCATTCCCGTCGTGCGTCTGCGTCATGGCCAACCCAACGAATTACTTGACCGCAGTGCCAGCTACAACGACACCGTGGCAGCCATCCAGAAAAGTCTGGCAGCGCCGCATCTGCGCATCTCACTCAAAGAACGGCAGGTGGCCTGCGGCGGCACCCCCGTGAAGCTCCCGCCCGCCCTGCTGGCATGGCTGGTCTGGTGGGCACAACAAAGCCGCGAACAGCGCGGCCCAAAAAACTGGCGCAACGCCAATGCCGAAGAGTTTCTGCACCTCTACCGGCAAATCGTCGGCATTGATGCCGCCGCATACGAAAAAGCAGCTATCCGTCTGCAAGACGGCATGGAAAAAGAATTTTTCGAGCAGAGCAACTCCAAACTCGAAAAAACCCTGAAAAAACAACTTGGCCTGGCTGCCACGCCTTACCTACTGGTCAAAAGCGGTACACGTCCGAACACATCACGCAGCCTCGCACTGTCTCCGAATGCCATTGAACTGACAAACTGAGCTCCCCACCCCAGCCTGATCGAAGTGCTGCGAGACGCGTTCGTCTCGCAGCACTTTTCATTTCATGGCCCTCCAGCACGTGCCGTCGCAAGCTTGCCGACAACCCTAAGGCAGACCGTTTGTTCGACAATTCACTCACACGACCGAAAGATCAAGCACTACAGGACCTCACCGCCAATCATCCACCGACGAAAACCACACCGGAGGCATCATGTCCCAGCGCACCCCCTACCTCGCCGCCTACGACATCGCCCACAATCGCCGTCGTGCTGCCGCACTTGCTCTGATCCGTGGCTACGCTACTGGAGGGCAGAAATCAGTTCATGAAATATTTCTCAGTCGCAGCGAACACAGTGAATTACTGCACAACATGTCGCTGTTGCTGAACGAGGCGGAAGACCGCTTCTTTCTGCTTCGGCTTGATCCACGCGCCCGCACCTACGCTTTGGGCGTCGCGGCAAAGCCTGCCGATCCCGACTACTTCTATGTAGGATGAATGCCATGGCTACCCTGCTGCTTGATCGTACCGATCTGGAAATCCGCATCACCGACGGCGCGCTTGCTCTCTATCAGAATAGCCTCCGCACCCAGACGGTCCCGTTACGCATGATTGATCGCCTCGTAATTCAGGGCGCACGTACCCGGCTGGACTCATCCGTACTGATCAAACTTGCTGAAGCAGGTGTCAGTACCCTCCTGCTCAGTCCCCGTATCAGCCGCCAGGTCGCCATCGTACTTGGTCCGGCCCACAATGACGCTGCTGTTCGTCTCGCCCAGACTGGGCGAGTGATGGATGCCAGCTTCTGCGACAACTGGGCGCGTCAGATCGTACTGACAAAATTGCGTCGCCAGCACCGCCTGCTGACCAAAGCTGAAGCTCGCCGTCCGGACGCACGCAAACCACTGTTCGATGCACGCAAAGGCATCGCTGATGCACTTGTCAAGGCATCAGAGGAAAGCAACACCATCAGCCGCCTGCGCGGTCTGGAAGGCAGCGCTGCACGAGCCTACTTTGGCGGCTATACCGCCCTGTTCGCTCCTGCGCTTGACTTCACCGGACGCAATCGCCGGCCACCTCGCGATCCGGTCAACGCCTGCCTTTCTCTGGCCTACACCATGCTTCACTTCGAGGCAGTACGTGCCACTCACGGAGCAGGATTAGATCCGCTGCTCGGTTTTTACCACCGGCCTGCGTTCGGACGAGAGTCACTCGCTTGCGACCTGATCGAAGCGCTGCGCCCTTCCGCTGATGAATGGGTCTGGCAGCAATTCAGCACGGGCCAACTTCGCCCCGAACACTTTAACCGTGACAAGGGCGCATGCTTGCTGGGCAAAGCTGGGCGCGGTCATTTTTATGCCGGATGGGAACGATTCGCTTCTCTGCCAAGACGATGGCTGCGTCAGCGCTGTCAGGAACTCGCCAATCAACTGCGCCGAGAAGGTGAGCCATTGCTGGAACAAGACAATGACGAAGAGGAGTTCTGATCATGGTTAGCATTGCCCAACGCTATGCCACTGCCGCCATTCCTTCCAAAAAGCCGCTTTACATCATGAACCAGGCACCTGCGCATATGGAAGCTGGCAGGGACTATCTGATGCTGAAGCGTCCAGCTGCCAACCCTCAACGCATCGACAAGCAACGCTTTCCGATCGCCCGCATTGCCCGCATCCTCTGCAACCGTCAACTTAACTGGAGCGGTCAGGCCTTGGCGTTATGCATGACCGAAGGCGTCCCGATCACCTGGGTAGACGGCCATGGTCATGCTTTGGGCAACACTCAGCCCAGACAAACACAGTCACTGCCCTTCTCCACCTTGATCGAAACCTATCTGGAACTTGCCGATTGGCAGCGTCGCTTCAGCAACTGGTTGGCACGCCGCAGGCTGGAAACACTGACCACCTGTGCCCAGCGTGCAGCAGAAACCGGTCATGGACTGAGCAGCAACGAGTTTCACGAACTAAAGCGCGAATACGTGTACAACGGCTTCCATCCAGTAATTTTCTGTGTTGATGCACAAGCCTGGACCCATGGTCTCGCAGTCGACCGCCTCCAACGAGAAGGTTTGCATAGCCACTATTGGGGCTTCAACGCCAGCAAACTGGATCTCGCAGCCGAACTGGCGACATTGTTGTGGGCGGAGCTAAACCTCGATTGTGGACATCTCGCCAATACCGAAAGTGGCATTGTCGCGGCCCGGTTGTTCGAAGCCTGGGCAAACCGTCACGAAAACCGCCTGCTGCTCCATCTTGGCGACTTGAAACGGCATTTAGCAAGAGAGGTGGAAGCATGGCACTGAACGCACCCCGGAGCTGGTTGGTGACCTATGACATCAGCAACCCCAAGCGTCTAATCCGTCTACATCGGTTTCTCATCAAGCAAGCCACACCTGTGCAATACTCGGTATTCTACTTCTTGGGCAGTTCTGCCAAAATGGGACACCTTATGGCAGACATCGAACAACGGATCGACCGAAAAACCGATGATGTTCGAGCATACCAGCTACCCGAAAAAATGAGCATCGACACCCTCGGCGCGAGCAGGCTACCAGAAGAGACCGCCCTGCTTTCAGTACCCGACTCACTGCAAATTCTGCTCCAGGCAAGCAGTCGATGCTATGATGACGCCAAATCAGACACACGGACGCTAAAGTGATCATCCGCTCTCGCAACAATCTCGCTCACGGAGACAGGATGGATAACAGCTTGATTCCACATTATTTTTCTGCACCAGCGGTTCGAACGAATGCCCTGATTTGAAAGGGATTAAGACTTGACACTCAAACTTATATGGCGCTGCGCCACGTTCGAACGAATGCCCTGATTTGAAAGGGATTAAGACGCAGGGCAGTGTTGGTTTAGACGGTCGCAGTGTTCGAACGAATGCCCTGATTTGAAAGGGATTAAGACACATGCGAGTCAAATCAATATCGGACGACGACAGGTTCGAACGAATGCCCTGATTTGAAAGGGATTAAGACGCGCATCCCCGCCGGGCTGCCGCCAGTGGCAAGTTCGAACGAATGCCCTGATTTGAAAGGGATTAAGACTCAATAATGGAGGCTCGGTTGGCGCTCCCATTGTGTTCGAACGAATGCCCTGATTTGAAAGGGATTAAGACTTCTCCGCTTTCAACGCTGCATTCTCCGCTTTCAGTTCGAACGAATGCCCTGATTTGAAAGGGATTAAGACCCTATTGCCGAGGATGATACCCGCATCCTTGACGTTCGAACGAATGCCCTGATTTGAAAGGGATTAAGACGCCTGATCGAGGCACCAATTGTAGGCCTTAGCCGTTCGAACGAATGCCCTGATTTGAAAGGGATTAAGACTCATTGTGGCAAATCCATGTTTTGCCGCGTGATCGTTCGAACGAATGCCCTGATTTGAAAGGGATTAAGACCTTTTGCGTACAGTTCATTGGCCTTGTCCCAGATGTTCGAACGAATGCCCTGATTTGAAAGGGATTAAGACTCTTCCTCCAAACCCGAATAATCCCCATAATACGTTCGAACGAATGCCCTGATTTGAAAGGGATTAAGACATTTGACGGATGACTGCCCGGATCAGCTTCTCGGTTCGAACGAATGCCCTGATTTGAAAGGGATTAAGACGCTTTTGCTGAAGTTCTGCAATGATGGTTTGTGCTGTTCGAACGAATGCCCTGATTTGAAAGGGATTAAGACCTGCTTTAGCGCCCAAGATGACAGAAGCATCGCGTTCGAACGAATGCCCTGATTTGAAAGGGATTAAGACGAAGCCGTAAGTAGAGTTGGCAACTTCTTTAGGTTCGAACGAATGCCCTGATTTGAAAGGGATAAAGACAAGACGAGACAGT
>JAVEVA010000023.1:0-40902 GCA_034005275.1 Thauera sp.
CGACCAGCGGGTTGCAGATATAGGCCAGCACTGCGCCGATGATGAACGGCGACAGCATCGGCCCGAGCAGCCACAGCAGGCCGAGCAGGGCGCAGGCGGTGGCAGTCCAGGCATAGGCCTGCATGCGATTGGCGCGGGAAAGGCTCATTTCAAGTAAAATCGGCGGGATCGTGCAGGAGGCAGCGGTACACGGAGAGGATAGCGGGAGTAGACAACGGGCAAGAGGTGACCGATGAGGTCGCGAATGCTCGGTTGTCTCGGCAAAGTCCGGCGATTTTAGCCTGTAACCGCTCCCGTCCGTTAGCCGCAGCGGCGCAAGCTGCTGTTCCTGCACCCTGACCCCTGAATGCTGACCCTTGAATCCTGACCCAGAGAGGACCCACCTTGAGCGCATCCAAGCCTTCATCTTCCGCCGCCACCCAGGCTCCGCTTTCCTACCGTGATGCCGGTGTGGACATTGATGCCGGTGATGCACTCGTCGATCGCATCAAACCGTTTGCCAAACGCACCATGCGCCCGGAGGTGATGGGCGGCATTGGCGGTTTTGGTGCCTTGTTCGAACTGTCGAAGAAGTACCGCGAGCCGGTGCTGGTGTCGGGCACCGATGGCGTCGGCACCAAGCTCAAGCTCGCTTTCCAGCTCAACCGGCACGACACCATCGGCCAGGATCTGGTGGCGATGAGCGTCAACGACATCCTCGTCCAGGGGGCCGAGCCGCTGTTCTTCCTCGACTATTTTGCCTGCGGCAAGCTCGACGTCGATACCGCCGCCGATGTGGTGAAAGGCATTGCCCAGGGCTGCGAACTGGCCGGCTGTGCGCTGATCGGTGGCGAGACCGCCGAGATGCCCGGCATGTACCCGGATGGCGAATATGATCTCGCCGGTTTTGCCGTTGGCGCGGTGGAAAAAGCCGACATCATCGACGGCAGCCGCATCCTTCCCGGCGACGTGGTGCTCGGGCTGGCGTCAAGTGGCGCCCATTCCAACGGTTATTCGCTCATCCGCAAGATCATCGAAGTGGCCAGGCCTGACCTGCAGGCCGACTTTCACGGCCGCAGCCTCGCCGACACCATCCTTGCGCCGACCCGCATCTACGTCAAATCGCTGCTCGGGCTGATGCAGGCCTGGCCGGGGGTGGTGAAAGGCATGGCGCACATCACCGGCGGTGGCATCACCGAAAACGTGCCGCGCATCCTGCGCGAGGAACTCACCGCGCGCATTGATGCCACCAGCTGGACGCTGCCGCCGCTGTTCCAGTGGCTGCAGCAGGCCGGCCAGGTCGAGCAGCAGGAAATGTACCGGGTGTTCAACTGTGGCATCGGCATGGTGCTGATCGTGGCCGCCGAACATGCCGACACGGCGGTAAAAGACCTGGAAGCGGCGGGTGAAACCGTCTACCGCCTCGGTCACATTTACAACCGCGCAGCGGGCGAAGCGCAGACCGTGGTGGCCTGAGCCGGTACAAAGGGCTGAAGAAACGGGCTGCAGAAGGGGCCGAAAGCGGTGATCAACCAGGCGGGGCGCAGCAGTCTGCGCCCGCTTTACCTGCTGGCGGCTGCCATCGTCCTGCTGGAAGCGATCATCCTTGCCCTGGTGTTGCCCCTGCAGCCGGGCGGTTTTGCGCTGCAGTTCATTGCCACGCCGCGCGGTTTTGGCGAAATCATTCACGTCTGGTCGCCCGGGCAGTTGGCGCGTTATCGCAGCCATCTGCCGGTCGATGGCCTGCTGTTGCTTGCTTATGGCAGCTTTGGCTGGCTGTGCGTGCAGCGGGTGTCGTTTTATCAGCGCCTGAGCCCGTGGGTGCGCCGCTGCGGGGCGGCATTGTTACCGCTGGCGGCCGCTTTCGATGCGGTGGAAAACAGCTTGCACTGGTGGCTGACCGAAGTGCCGCGCTTCGGCATGCCCGGGGTCTATCTCGCCAGCGCCAGCTGTGCCGCGCTCAAATGGCTGCTGGTGCTCGGCTTTGCCGCCTTCAGTCTGTGGGCGCTGGCACGCCAGCCGGAGTGAGTGTGCTGCTCAGCAGCCGATGCCGCTGGTCGTGACCGGTGCTGCGGCGAGGCTGCGGCGCTGACGGCTGACACGGAGTGCGTGCAGGAAAATGTTGCGCAATTCCCGTGGATCGATGATTTCATCGAAGGCCATGGTGTCGCCGGTGATCCACGCGCCACTGGCAACGGCCGCCGCCAGCTGCGCAGCGCGTTCGTCGTCGAGTTTGGCCGCCTTGCTGCCACTGCCGGCCGGCAGGCCGCCGAGCGAAATTCCGGGGAAGGCGACGCTCAGGGTTTGCTGGTCGAAAGGGTTCATCGCCATCAGCGAGCTGCCAAAGCCGAAGGCCTTGCGCAAGGTGACGTGGAGTTTGGGGACGCTGAGCCGGGCCTGGGCCTGATACATGCGGGCGGCGGCACGCAAAGTGCCTTCCCGTTCGGCCTTGCTGCCGGACATGATGCCCGGATTGTCGGTGAGAAACAGCACCGGCAGGTGCCAGGCATTTGCCAGCTGAAGGAAGTGGGCCGCCTTGCTGGCAGCGTTGGCGGTGATCGAACCGGCCAGCACCAGCGGTTGATTGGCAACCACTGCACAGGCTTCTCCGCCAAGACGCAGGAAGCCGGTGAGCAGCGAATTGCCGTAGAGCGGCTGGAATTCGAAAAAATCTCCCTGGTCGGCGAGCAGCGTCAGCACTTTGCGCATGTCGTAAGCCTGGCGGTTGTTGCACGGCACGATGTCGAGCATGGCATCCAGTCGGCGCGGGCCACGATCTTCGCCGACGATGGTCAGCGGCGGATATTCCCAGGCATTGGCCGGCAGGAAGGACAGATAGCGACGGATCATCGCTGCTGCGGCCTGCTCATTGGCAGCGAGGTTGTGCACCACGCCGGATTCGCGGGCGTGCATCAGCGCGCCGCCGAGTGCTTCCTTGCTCACTTTCTCGCCGAGCGCGGCTTCGACCAGCGGTGGGCCGGCAGCAAACAGGCTGGCATTTTCCAGCGCGATGACGAAATCCATCAGCACGCCGCTGAGAATGCCGTGACCGGCAGAGGAGCCGAGTACCAGCGCGACGGTCGGCACTTCGCCGGAAAGGCTGACCAGTTCCTGCAAGTCATTGGGCGCGTAAGGATAGCGTTCGAAAGCATTGCTGGCGCGTGCGCCTGCGCCGTCGAGGATGAGGATGAAGGGGCAGCGTTCCTGACGGGCCAGCCGCGCCAGCCGCAGCCGTTTGGCTGCCGTGCCGTGACCGATCGAGCCGCCGCTGACGGTGAAATCTTCGCAGGCCAGCACCACCGGACGGCCATCGATCCGTGCCAGTCCGCCCACCAGTGCATCGGCGGGCTGAGTGGTTTCGCCCTGATAGCTGTGGCCACCGACCAGGGTGCCGAGTTCGCAAAAGCTGTCCTGGTCGCAGAGCAGGGCGATCAACTCGCGTGCATTGCACAAACCGGCTTCACGGCGACGCTCGAGCCGGTTTTCGCCGCCCATCGCCCTGGCTTGCTGCTGGCGACGTTCAAACTCCTCGAGCAGGAGTGCCCACTCCCTGGCGTTGCTGCTGTCCTGTGTCATGTCTTCTCCTGTTGGTGTGGTGGCTGGTGCTGCAACCTGCGCTGCAAGGGCAGTCATCCCGCCAGCCGTTTTTCATTGGCAGGAATTCTGCCCTGCTTTGCCTGACAAAGGGGCGTTTGTCGTTTGCTCATGCGATCGCCCTGCCGGATTGCCTGCCGGATTGCTTGCCTGAGGCATTGGTCGTATGATGATCGACCAGCCTTGATGAATAAGGATTGGCGCACTCCTGCCCGATGGAGGCCTCGATGGATATTTCTGCAAGCACCTTTTCGCCCGGCGTTCAGTTCTCGCTGCCGCGTGCCGGACAGATGAAGGCGACGGCGGATGAAGCGGCTGCTTCGTCGGCGGCGGAAGAGGCGCCCAAAGCTCTGCAGGCTGGTGGGCAGTCGGGACAGTCGGTCGAAGCGCTGAGCGAAGAAGAAAGCAAGGAACTGGAATCGCTCAAGGCACGTGACCGTGAAGTTCGTGACCACGAGCAGGCGCATCTGGCGGCCGCAGGCGGGCTGGCCATTTCCGGCGCCAGCTTCAGCTATCAGCGCGGCCCGGACGGAGTGAATTACGCCATTGGCGGTGAAGTGAGAATTGACACTTCGCCGGGGCGCACGCCTGAGGAAACCATCCGCCGCGCGCAGACCATCCGCGCTGCGGCGCTGGCACCGGCTGAACCTTCCGGCCAGGATCGCAGCGTGGCGGCACAGGCGAGCCAGATGGAAGCTGAAGCAAGGGCCGAGCTGGCAGCCAGCGATGCCGAGGCCGGTTCCGGATCTGCCGGCAGGCAGGCGGAACAGACTGGCGAGCGTCCGGACGCCGGGAACAGCAGCGAACTCGCTGCCCTGCGTCAGACCCAGCTTGAACGTCATTACCAGAGTACGCAGCGGGCGGAAGTCGGCAGCCGCATCGATGTGGCCGCCTGAATCCTTTTCCTGTGGCCAATGTCTGCTGCGGGTGTCTTTGTGCAGGATGAAATGAGCCAACGCAAACAAGCAGCACCCAAGCAGGCGAAAGCGAGCGTTGCCCTGGTGCTGGGCAGCGGCGGCGCGCGTGGTTACGCCCATATCGGCGTCATTGAGGAAATCGAGCGGCGCGGCTATGCGATCCGCTGTGTCGCCGGTTGTTCGATGGGCGCCATCGTCGGCGGCATGTATGCAGCGGGCAAGTTGCAGCCGTTTCGCGACTGGGTGTCGGGCATCGACTATATCGACCTGCTGCGCTTTCTCGATTTCGGCTTCGACAAGCTCGGCGCGATCCGTGGTGAGCGCATTTTTTCCCGCCTGCAGGAAATCGTCGAGGATGTAGCGATCGAGGATCTGCCGATTCCATTCACTGCCGTGGCCACCGATCTGAGAAATCAGCAGGAAGTGTGGTTTCAGGAAGGCAGCTTGCAGGAAGCGATGCGGGCTTCGGCGGCAATTCCGAGCGTGTTTGCGCCGGCGCGCCGCGGTGGGCGGGTGCTGGTCGATGGCGGTCTGCTCAATCCTTTGCCGATCAATCCGGTGGTGGCCGCGCACTGTGATCTGGTGATGGCGGTCAATCTCAACTCCAGCCAGAGCAATGGCTATGAACTGCCGGTGGTGTCGCGTCCGGCGCCGATTCGTCAGCAACTGGAAAGCTGGCTCGACAGCCTGAAGCTTGAACGCTGGTGGAGCAGCAGCGAGCCGGATGAAGAAGCGGCCAGCCACAACGGACCGACGAGCATGCTTGAGCTGGTGCACCTGTCCTTCGAAGCGATGCAGGCTTCACTGACACGTTACAAGATTGCCGGCTACCCGCCCGATGTGGTGTTCGAAGTGCCGAAGCGGGTCTGCCGCTTCTTCGAATTTCAGCGCGCGCCCGAGCTGATCGAACTGGGGCGGATGGTCGCTGCCGATACGCTGGATCGTTTCGAGGCCGGGGTGGGGCGGGATTGAGGAGGTGCCTATCCTTTCTTCAGTGGCGGGTTTTTCTTGTAGCGCCGGGGCCATGATCCGGATTCCAGGCGCGGGTGCTGCAACGTGCGCTTGCTCGGGGCATGGCCGCGAGCCCACGAAAAATCCAGCCCCCTTTCTTGCCTGATCAGTCGCGCTCAGGCGCTGTCGAAATGTTCCAGCATCAGCTGTACGCTGGCGACGCCCTGGTATTCGTTGATCGCCAGACGGTAAGCGGCGTGGATCTGGCCGGCAGCGCTGTCGGCGTGGTTGAAGCGGATTGCTTCAAAACGCTGGCCGGCGCGGGACAGTTCGAGCTTGAGGTGCTTGTCCTTCAGCACGCGCTGGCGTTCGACGCGGAAGACATCGTCGAACAGCGGTGGCGGAAAGCCCTGACCCCAGATTTCACGTTCGAGCATGCGCACGGTGTCGAGGCTGAAATGCTCGGCAGCAAGCTGGCCGTCAGTGGCGATGCGCTGTTCGAGTTCGGCCGGAGTGAGCAGTTCACTCACCACTGCCTCGAAGGCGCGGCGAAAAGCGTCAAAGCGGTCAGCAGGAATGCTCAGCCCGGCTGCCATGGCGTGGCCACCGAAGCGCAGGATGAGCTCGGGGTGGCGCTTGCTCACCAGATCAAGCGCGTCGCGCAGGTGCAGGCCGGGAATCGAGCGTCCTGAACCTTTCAGTTCATCGTCGCCGCTGCGGGCGAAGGCGATGGTCGGGCGGTGGAATTTTTCCTTGATGCGGCCGGCAACGATGCCGACCACACCCTGATGCCAGTCTTCTTCGTAAAGACTGATTGCGCTGCAGGCGCCCGGATCGAAAGTGCTGAGGCGCAGCAGCGCTTCTTCCTGCATCTCGCCTTCGATGTGGCGACGTTCGCGGTTGAGCTGATCGAGACTGCGCGCCAGTTCCAGCGCCCGTGCGGGATCGTCGCACAGCAGGCATTCGATACCGACGCTCATGTCGGCAAGACGGCCGGCAGCGTTGAGGCGCGGGCCGAGCATGAAACCGAAGTCGGTGGTGCTGGCGCGGGCTGGATCGCGGCCGGCGACAGTGAACAGGGCGCGCACTCCGGGTTGCATGCGGCCGGCGCGGATGCGGGCCAAGCCTTGCGCGACCAGAATGCGGTTGTTGTGATCGAGCGCCACCACGTCAGCGACCGTGCCGAGCGCCACCAGGTCGAGCAGTTCGCCCAGGTTGGGTTCCTTGCGTTCGGCAAAGGCGCCGCGGGCGCGCAGTTCGCTGCGCAAGGCGAGCATGGTGTAGAACATCACCCCCACGCCGGCCAGCGCCTTGCTCGGGAAGCTGCAGCCGGGCTGGTTGGGATTGACGATTACTTCCGCTGCCGGCAGTTCATCGCCCGGCAGGTGGTGGTCGGTGATCAGGGTGGCAATGCCCAGTGCCTGGGCTGCGGCAACGCCGTCGACGCTGGCGATGCCGTTGTCGACGGTGATGATCAGTTCCGGTTCGAGGCGGGCGGCGAGCTCGACCATCGCCGGGGTGAGGCCGTAGCCGAGGGTGAGGCGGTCGGGCACCAGATAATGCACATCGGCACCAAACGCTCGCAGCGCACGTACGCCGAGGGCGCAGGCGGTGGCACCATCACAGTCGTAATCGGCAATGATCACCATCCGTGCGCCGGCTTCGATGGCGTCGGCAAGCAGTTCGGCGGCCTCACTGCTGCCGCGCAACGCCTGCGGCGGTAGCAGACGTTGCAAGCTGGTGTCAAGTTCGCTGGCATCTTCGATGCCGCGCGCGGCGTACAGGCGGGCGAGCAGAGGGTGGATGCCGGAGTCGGCGAGACGGGCGAAAGCGCGCTCGGAGGCGGAGCGGGGTTCAATACGGGGCATGGCTGCTGGAGTCGGGAGAATGGGGGGCCGGAGCAGGAAACTGCGACAGATCCTGGGCGGGTGCGGCGGCGCGCAGGAGGTCGTCAAAAGCGCGCGGCTGGCGCCAGAACTTCCAGCGTGCGCTGCGCTGGAGGCTGAGCACCAAAGTCGCCCGGTCACCGGGCGCGATCAGGTCGAGTCGCTGGAGGCTGCCGGCCTTGAAGGCGGCAGCAAGCGGCGCAAACCATTGTTGTTCGAGCTGATGCAAGGCTTGTGTCCAGCCTTGCAGGTCGAGATTGCGTGCCGGCGCGAGCACGCTGTCAAGCATCACCAGGCTGGCCGGACTGCTGGCTGCCTGGGCGTAATCCGGTGGCGAAATGCTGGCCGCCACACTGCGCAACAGGCCGCGGGTAAGCGGATCACTGGCTTGCAGCAGTTTGCCGTCGGTCGGCGTCGGAATGGATACGTTCAAGTTCGTGCCCGCGCCCCACAGCCACAGACTGTTGATGCTGCGCTGGCCGGCCGCTTCCCGCTGCGAATTGAGGGCGTGGTTGTGCAGCACAATCTGCAGTTCGTTGAGCGTGCGCTGCCACCGCCGGGCTTGTTCTCCACCTGGAAGGAAATGGCGGATCGGACGGCCGATCACTTCATCGAGCGCATGAAAACTGGCGTCCGCCGGCTGGTGAAGGCGCAGATACCAGCGGTTGGGCGTGGCGATGACAAATTCCCCCAGATCAGCGAAAGTTTCATTGAGGCTTGCCGCCAGGCTGCGCGCTTCGTCGAGGCCGATTTCGTGTTGTTCGAAGCCTTGCAACAACAGGTGTTCGCGGTTGAAAGCGAGGTGCACCGGGTCGGCGCACAGCCAGTGGGCATCCGCATTGCGAGGGGCCGAGAGCTCGTCCTCGCCCAGCCGGCGCCAGCGCGCCAACGGCAAATCCTGTTCCGGCGGCGGCGTTGCAGCGCCCAGCAGGCGGAGCAGTGCATGCGGGTAGGAAGACGGCGCTGCAAGCTGCCATTGACCACGACCAATCAGCGCGGCGAGACCGTCGAGGCGGAGTCCGGCAGTCGGACTGCCAAGCGTTGCCGCCGGCCACAACAGGCCGGGAATGAGAAGCTGGATCTGCATTGCGGGAGGGGAGGAAAAAGCGCAGGCAGTCTAGCATGGCAGGCGGTCAGGCGGCTTCTGGTGTGGTGCTGGCGATTTTTGATCATCCGGGCAGGCACAAGGCCTGCCCCTACGGTATTTCACGCACGAACAGCGGGCTGGCCGCGTCTCCTTCCGTAGGGGCGGCCCTTGTGGTCGCCCTGTCCGGAACCCTGCGATTCGCGGCAAGCCAGCCTCTTGGCTGCAGTCCAAGTACAATCTTGACTTGCCTCCTTTTTTGCGTCTCCGTCCGCTTTCGTGCCATGAACACTTCCATCCTCAGCGACCGTCAGGTTTCTGCCGCACCCTTCCTGCCCATGTCGCGTGCCGAGATGGACCAGCTGGGCTGGGCCGAGTGCGACATCATCCTGATTACCGGCGATGCCTATATCGACCATCCCAGCTTCGGCATGGCACTGGTCGGGCGTTTGCTGGAAGCGCATGGTTTTCGGGTCGGCATCATCAGCCAGCCGGACTGGCGTTCGGCCGAGCCGTTTCGGGTGCTGGGCAAGCCGCGGCTGTTTTTCGGCGTCACCGCCGGCAACATGGATTCGCTGATCAACCGCTATACCGCAGATCGCAAGATCCGCTCCGAAGACGCTTACACTGCGGACGCTGCCGCCGGCAAACGTCCTGATCGGGCGGTCACCGTCTACGCCCAGCGTGCGCGCGAAGCTTTTCCGGGGACGCCGATCGTCATCGGCAGCATCGAAGCCAGCTTGCGCCGCATTGCGCACTACGATTACTGGTCGGACAAGGTCAGACGGTCAGTGCTGGTCGATTCCAAAGCCGACCTGCTGCTGTTCGGCAGTGCTGAGCGCGCCCTGGTGGCGCTCGCCCGGCGGCTGGAAGCGGGCGAAGCGATTGGCGAAATTCGTGACCTGCGCGGCACCGCCTTCATGGTCAGGCCGGGCTGGTTGCCGGAGGATGGCTGGCATCAGATCGACTCGACCACCCTCGATCTACCGGGTCGCATCGATGCGCATCCTGATCCGTACGCGGCCAGCCCGACGCCAAGCGCAGCGCAGGCGGACGGCGCCCAGCCGGTGCGGATCGTGCCTGCCGGTGCGCGGCTGGCCAACCGGCGTGCCGAACGTGCGCGCACGGTGATCCGTCTGCCGTCGTTTGAAGCGGTGACCGATGATCCGGTGCTGTATGCCCATGCGTCGCGGGTGTTCCATCTTGAGTCGAATCCGGGCAATGCACGGGCGCTCAGCCAACTGCACGGTGAAGGCGCCGGGCAGCGCGAAGTGTGGCTCAATCCGCCGCCGCTGCCGCTCAGCACGCCGGAGATGGATTACGTCTTTGGCCGTCCGTTCGCCCGCGCGCCGCATCCGGTGTACGGCAAGGCACGCATTCCGGCCTGGGAGATGATCCGCTTTTCGATCAACATCATGCGTGGCTGCTTTGGCGGCTGCACTTTCTGTTCGATCACTGAACATGAAGGGCGCATCGTGCAGAGTCGCTCGCACGAGTCGATTCTTGCTGAAATCGAAGACATTCGTGACAAATCGCCGGATTTCAAAGGCCACATCACCGATCTGGGTGGCCCGACCGCCAACATGTACCGCATGGCCTGCAAGAGCAAGGCGATCGAGGAAAACTGTCGCCGGTTGTCCTGCGTCTATCCGGGGATCTGCGAGAACCTCAACACCGACCACCAGCCGTTGATCGAGCTATATCGCAAGGCCCGTGCCTTGCCGGGCGTGAAGCGCATCACCATCGGTTCCGGCCTGCGCTACGACCTCGCGGTGCAATCGCCGGAATATGTGCGTGAACTGGTCACCCACCACGTCAGCGGTCTGCTCAAGATCGCGCCCGAGCACACCGAAGACAATACCCTGGCGAAGATGATGAAGCCGGGGATTGGTGCATATGAAGAATTCGCCCGCATGTTCGAGCATTACTCGAAGCTGGCGGGCAAGAAGCAGCATCTGGTGCCGTATTTCATTGCCGCCCACCCCGGCACCACGGATGAGGATATGCTCAATCTCGCGCTGTGGCTGAAAGCGCACAATTTCCGTCTCGACCAGGTGCAGACTTTCATGCCGACGCCGATGGCGTTGGCAACGACGATGTACCACGCACGCAAGAATCCGCTGCGCAAAGTGTCGGCGGATTCGGAAGTGGTGGAAACTGCCCGCGCCGGCAAGGTGCGCAAGCTGCACAAGGCTTTCCTGCGCTGGCACGACCCGGAAAACTGGCCCTTGCTGCGCGAAGCGCTGCAGGCGATGGGGCGCAGCGAGCTGATCGGCAATGGTCCGCATTGTCTGGTGCCGTGGGGGGAGCGTGCTGGCGCTGGTGCTGGCCAGCGGGGCCGTCGTCGTCCCGAACCCGCTGCAGGCAGATCGGTCGCGTCTGGCGCACCCGGCAAGCAGCGCACTCGCCGTCCGTCGCGTCCCTGAACGCGAGCGGCGGGCAGGGAACGGTTGAAGTGTGAAATTTGCCACGAAAGCCTGTCATTGGTCGCCTTGGAGGCCGATCTGCTGAATCCGTGCGGGCAAGATGGCTTATAGTGCTTTCACCTTGCCAGCCTGATGGTCGTGTTCGCGACTGTTGGCGCTGTCGAAAAAAACGACCGCATAACCAGAGCAAAGCAGCCAAAGGTGCCAATGACTACCAACGATCTCAGTGATGTTGCCCAACTGGATGTCGATCTGACTCCGGCAGACGAAGAAATTGTCACTCGCATGGCCGTTGCGTCCGCGTCCGCGTCTGCGGCCTTGTCAGCGGCCCGACCGACGCACCGGCAGCCGGAACAGGATGGGCCCTACCGTTATTTCACCGAACCGGAAATTGCCAGGATTCTCGAAAATCTCGACGGCTTGCGCGAGCAGGTGTTTGCCCGCCCCCACGGTGAAGAGCACGGCGAGCGGATCCATGGCCAGTCTTTCCCCTCGGTCTGCCTGATCGGTCTCGGGCGCTGCGGTTCGAACATCGCGCTGGATGTCGCCAGCCTGGTGCATAACGCCCGCCAGTTCTACCTCAACGAATTTGCCGTTGATGCCGGCGCGAGCAAGGAGAACCGCTCGCGCAGCTGGATTCGCAACGGCTTGCGTCTCAGTGCCCAGCGCAAGGATCGACCGGTGTTCCTGGTTGAGCCGCTGGTGATGCTCGGTGACCTCGACAAGGATATCGAAGGCCGCATCCGCTATTCGCGCAAGGCGGAAGATGGCGGTCTGCTCGGTTCCTACAGCAAGATGAAGATCATGGACTTGTCGGAAGTCCATGCGGGTGGTGCCGGCAATGCGCCGATTCTCGGCCAGTACCTGGGGCGGATCATCCTCAACAAGGATACGCAAAGCTTCAGCAATACCGACTGGCAGTACATCCACAGCTATCTGATCGATTCCTGCGGCATCAAGGCCAACCAGTCGCGGCTGTATTTCTTCATCTTCAGTGCTGGTGGCGGCACCGGCTCGGGGATGGCTTCCGAATTCGGTCTGGCGCAGCAGTATTCCTACATGCGCAAGACGTTCGAGACCAAGGAAAATGACGGCCTGAGCGGTCACTCTTTCGTGTTCGAGCCGATCTTCACCAGCGGCATCTGCATCCTGCCGAGCATTTCCGATCAGCGCATCGAGATTTCCGAAGCGCTGCACATCAATGCCGGCCGCCTGCTGTGCAAGTATCTCGCCGAAGAGTGGGATTTTTCCTACAACTTCGACAGCGAGGAAAGCGGCGAGGAAAGCGTGATGCAGCGCATCCGGCCGTGGAACGCAATGATGCTGATTTCCAACGACATCATGCGCTACGCGGAGGCCAATGATGCCAGCGAGGGTCGCAATTACGATGTCAATGCGATGGAGCGGCACGCCAATCAGTACATCTCGCAGCAGATCTTCAACATTCTCACTGCCCAGGCAGTGACCACCGATTACGATCAGGATTATTTTCGCCGCGCCGGCATCGACATCGGTGAAACCATCCGCCTCGATGCCAACGACTTGTTCATGAGCCTCGCCGGGCCGGTGGCAGTGGCGTATGCGGAATCGGTGGTGGCCGAACAGACGGTGGCCGCCGGCTCGGAAAAGTTCAAGGTCTTCGAGCGCGAACCGGCCCGGCTGGACATCGACGACCTCTTTTTCCGCTCGATCGACCTGCCGCATTTCAACAAGGACACCCAGGCGATCGAAGGCATCAGCCTGCTGCCGATCGAAGCGGATCGCTATCGCAAGGCGCTCGATGACTACAAGGACTCCGGCTACGACGCTGGCGTGCTGCGTGACCTGCACTTTTTCAAGAACTGCTCGTCGGTGGTGTCGATTGTCTCGCTGCCGAAAGACTACAAGCTGTCCTATCTCGACCTCAACCGGCTCAAGAGCCATCTCAACAGCCTGTTTCCCAACACCACGCTCAAGCGTTACGCGCTGGTGATCGGTGCGTCGGCCAACCTCTCGCTGACCACGCTGGTAGTGAAGAGTCCCTGCCTGTCGGATGATTTCCTCACCCTGGTGGTGGCTTACATCAAGCGCTGCTTTGCCCGGGACGCCTATCGCTACAACGACAGCCTCGACAAAGCACTGATCGAACTCATCATGGCCGAGCAGTTTGACGAAGAACAGCTGGATGCGATGCTCAACGAGTATGAAAACCCGGCCAAGATCCTCGATACCAACTGGTATGCGATCAAGCCGATGTACGAGAAGAAGTACCGCGAGCTGGTGGGTGAGCGCAGCAAGTTCATTTCGATCAACGACATCCGCCTGTCGCGCGACAGCGTGAAGAAGGCGGTGCGCTACCTGCGTGAAATCTACGCTCACCGTATCGGCAAGACCAAGGTGATTTCGCTCAACCAGTCGGCAGCAGCCAATGGATGATAGGGGTGACCGGGCTTGAAGTGATCCGGCGCCAGCCCCGGCGGTTGCGGGGCTGGCGATTTCACCACGGAGCTTTCAGGACGACGGGTCTTTGGTGGCCGCAGTGGTGGCTGCAGCATCCGTTTCCAGTTCGAGCGATGCCGAATTGATGCAGTAACGCAGCCCGGTGGGTTGCGGGCCGTCGTCGAACACGTGGCCGAGATGGGCACCGCATTGCTGGCACAGCACTTCGGTGCGCACCATGAAGTGGCTGCGGTCGACGGCAGTTTCAATATTGTCGGCTTCGGCGGCCGTCCAGAAGCTGGGCCAGCCGCAGCCGGCATCGAACTTGTGCTCCGAGCGGAACAGCGGTGCGCCGCAGCAGACGCAGCGATAACTGCCTGCGTCCCAGGTATTCCAGTATTTGCCGGTGAACGCCCGTTCCGTGCCCTGTTCGCGGGTGACGTGGTATTGCTGCGCGTCGAGCCGGGCGCGCCATTCGGCTTCCGTGTGCTGAACCTTGCGTGTCATGCAGACCTCCGGTGCGGGCCGGGCTGGCCCGCGATGATGCTCGCTGTGGTGTTCAATGCAGATGCTGGGGCATGTGGATGACGTGATCTTCCGGCATCTCGACATGGACGGCTTCGCCATCGGGCGAAGGGTACATCGGCGAGCCACAGTCATCGCAGTATTCGAGCGGGAAATGCTGATCGAGATGGCTGATGGCAGTGATGCCGGATTCGCGCAACACGGTGTCGATCTGGCTGCTGATGTCGGTCTGCTCGTCTTCGGCACCGAGCAGCGGCCAGACCACACCATGGATCACCTGTTCGCTGTCCTGCAGGGTGAAGCCGATGCGGTATTCCTCCAGACGCTGGTTCCAGAACGGGGCGATCACCGCCTGCAGGTTGGTGGCCGGTGTTTCGAGCATGGTGCCCAGATAGGCGACCGAAGCGCGCACCGAATAAGGTCGGCTGTCGCGGTCGGCGGCACGGCTGGCGGCGAAATACGGTTCCGGCAGCACCAGTTCGGTGGCACAGCCCGGAAACAGCGGACTCAGGCAGGCGCCACCCTGGCTGCGCCATTGCTGCAGCGCCTGTTCGCGGCTGCTGTCGCTTTCCTGCCAGCGGAACAGGGCCTGACCGCGTGGCACTGCGACCGCACCGAGCAGATAGCGGGTGTCGGAGAGGAACTGGGTGGTCTCGGCCATGCCTTCGGTGTCGATGTGCAGGTCATGCTTGTCGAGTGCGGCAGCACCGATGCTGCGGACGAATTCGGCGGTGGCGCAATAGCCTTGCGGCAGCTGGTCCGGGCTGAAGATGAAATCGGCCAGCGCAAGGTGGGCATCATGAGCGAGGACGTGGGCCTGCAGGTGCACGCGCAGATTGGCAAGCACCGCAGCCGGGACGGTAGTGGCCGGAATGCGGTAGCGCGACCAGGCAAGGATCGGCGCGGCGATGAGGACCACATCGTGGTCGGGGAAGAAGCCGGCAGCGCACTCGGTGCGATATTCGATCGCATCGGCGAGTTCTTCGTAGGCGCGAGAATCGGCGCTGAACAGATGGTCGAGCACCGCGTTGAGGTTTTCTTCTTCGTGCTGGAGCAGTTGCTCATCGAGCGCGACGCGCAGTTGCTGCTCCCAGTAGAGATCCTCGATGCGGCTGCTCGAGCGCGACAGCCCGTTCGCCAGCCAGATCAATCGCTCGCCGCTGCGGCTCAGGCCGCCACGACGCTTGACGCGCACTCTTTTCATGTTTGAATCCTGTTGCGGAGTGACGGTGCAAATCAGCGTCACGAAGAGCGCATTCTAACCGATGGGGCGCGGCGGTGCCGGTGCGTGTGCCGGCGGGGCGGCCGTGCTTGCCGTGCCGATCGCCGTTGGAATGAGACGAAAAAAGCCCCGCTGGTGCACGCACCGGCGGGGTGAAAATGCCATTCAGGCACAGGGTTCGTGGCTCGAAGCCTGTCTTGTCAGCCCAGCAGCTGCAGCACTTGCTGGGGGAGGGCGTTGGCCTGGGCAAGCATGGCGGTGCCCGCTTGCTGCAGGATTTGCGCCCGGGTCATTTCCGCCGTTTCGGCGGCAAAGTCGGTGTCGCGGATGCGGCTGCGCGATGCCGACAGGTTTTCGGCCGAGATCTGCAGATTCGAGATGGTGTTCTCGAAGCGCGACTGCAGAGCGCCGTATTTGGCGCGTTGGCTGTTGATTGCTGCCAGGGCCGCATCAACCATGGCGATGGTGCGGTTGGAAGCATCCACCGTGCTGACGTCCATCTCGGCAACGGTCTGCAGCGAACTCGCGGTGGCGGTGGCGCCGGCGAGCAGGAAGCCGCCCGGATTGCCGCCCGGATCATCGACCGCGCTGAAAGAGCGGTCCGAATCAAGCGTGATCTGGCCGGTGATGACATGGCCATCGGTGGCAAAGTCTGCGCCGCCGCCTGCACCGGGTACCCCGGCGGCAGTGATCGAGGTATAGGGTGCGGGCGTGTTGCTGGCAACGTCGAAGTCCACCCCGGCTTCCGAAGAGTTGACCAGCTTGATGTCATTGCCGGCCGCGTTGGTGAGCACGATGCCGTCACCCGCGTCATTGATGCGCGCGGTGACGCCGGTCTTGGCCGCTACATCGTTGAAGGCATTGATCGCTGAGGTGTAGCCGTCGGCACTGCTGGTGTCGCCCATGGTGAAGGACAAGGTCAGACCCTGGCTGACATCGTTGTCCGAAGCGAGCTTCAGCGTGTACGACTCGCCCGCCTGGAGGTTGATCATCTGCACTTCGGTGCGCGCGGTGGCGCTCACACCCGTGGCAGTGGTCTGGGCATTGATCTTCGCCGCCAGTGCGCTGGCACTGGTGCCCGGATCGTAGGAGACGTCGGCCGAGCCGTAGCCACCGTTGATGGTCAGGGTGCCGGCGACGATCGCCGAGTTCGGCGTATCGCTTTGCGCCATGACCGCGCCTGGAGCACTGCCGACGGTGAGGTCGCCCGGGCCGCCGGTGGTGGTGGCGGCCAGACCGCCGATGCGGTGGTTGCCGTAAGCAGTGGTGGTGAAGTTGGCCGAGGTGGCGGTGATGGTCTGGTTGGCGTTGGCGCCGACCTGGAACACGGCCGAGGTGAAGGAGCCGTCGAGCAGCTTCTTGCCGTTGAATTCGGTGGTGATCGCAATGCGGTTCAGTTCGGCGGTGAGCGCATTGACTTCGTCATTGAGCGCCTTGCGGTCCGAAGCCGAGTTGGTGGCGTTGGCCGACTGCACCGCCAGCGTGCGAATGCGTTGCAGCATGTCGGCAGACGACTGCAGGGCGCCTTCGGCGGTCTGGGCGAGCGAGATGCCATCGTTGGCATTGCGGCGAGCCTGGTTCTGGCCGTTGATCTGGGCGCTCATGCGCTCCGAGATGGCAAGACCGGCGGCGTCATCCTTCGCACTGTTGATCCGCAGGCCGGAAGACAGGCGCTGCAGCGAAGTGGCAAGCGCGCCTTGCGAAACGCCAAGGTTGCGCTGCGAATTGAGCGAAGGGATGTTGGTGTTGATGACCTGTGCCATTTTGATTCTCCTGAATGTTCGTTTGACCTCGCCCGAATCTTGTTATGAGGACTTTGATCGTCCGTGTCCGGGCTCTGCGGCTTTCCTTAAGCTAGAAGCGTGCCAGATTTTGATCAGGAGATTATTTTGTTGTTTTTCAATGGGTTATAAGATTTTGTTTGCTTCGAAAAATTTTTCCGATCTGTTGATCAGCGGCAATGCCGGTTTGCCGGCAAGCTTTGCCTGAGCGGCAAACGATCATTGCCGGCCGGTTTTTGCCGGCACAATGGCAACTCGGCAGGAGACTTGCCCGGAGGAGAAATGAGCAGAAAAACGTCCACGCCGGCGTCAGTGCCCGAGCGGGCGGCGCATGAGGCGGTCGAGATTGTTGCCTCAGATCCGGCCTGGCCAGCGGCTTTTGCCGCCGAGGAGGCGGAGCTGCGTCGCTTGCTGCCCGCTGAATGGATCGGGCGTATCGAGCACTTCGGCAGTACGGCTGTGCCCGGGCTGGCCGCCAAGCCGATCATCGACATCCTGCTCGAAGTCCCTTCGCTGGAAACGGTGGCAGAGCGGATTGCGCCGGTGTTGACCGGTGAAGGGTATGAATACTTCTGGCGTGCGAAGGACCCAGGGCGTCCTGGTGTGGACTACGCGTGGTTCATCCGTCGTGATGCGCTGGGTCGTCGCACTCACCATATCCACTGTCTGCCGCCGCAGGACGAGGGCTGGGAGCGTTTGCTGTTTCGCGATTATCTGCGCAGCCATCCGGCACTGGCTGCCGAATATGGTGCGCTCAAGCAGCGCCTGGCCGAGCGCGCCGGCGAGGATCGCCGGGCTTATGCTGAAGGCAAGTCGGCTTTCATTGAGCGCGTGATGAAGATGGCGCGCCAGCAGCGCTGATTGCTGCTGCGCCCTGCGGCTGGCGCTTGCTGCGCTGGAAGGCCCACAGCGTGAGGAGGGCGGGGATGTTCATCAGCAAGCCGTAGAGCAGGGCGGTGAGGCCGGCAGCAGGTTGCTGCAACTGGCTGAAGGCGAGCAGCATGGCAATGCCGGCGTTCTGCACTCCGGTCTCGAAGCTCAGCGTGCGTGCCGCTGCTGGCTCGAGGCGCAGCGCAAGGGCAAGGCGGTAACCGGCAAAGAGTGCCAGACTGGCAAGCAGGATGACCAGCATTGCCGCCTGGGTGTTGAAGCCTTCGTGCAGATGCTGGCGATTGCTCCAGCTCAGGGTGATGATCATCAGCAGCAGGACAACGGCGGCCAGTTTCTTGAGCCGGCGTTCGTGCTCGATCACCCATTGCCGCCACCAGTGGCGCCACAGCATGCCGAGCAGCAAGGGGAGTGCGGTAACCAGCAGCAGTTGCAGGGCGGACTGTTGCCAGGAGAGCTGCAATTCGGCCGGCAGCTCGAGCCAGCCGAGCTGCACTTGTACCGCCCACGGCATCCACAACGGGGCGAGCAGGCTGCACACTGCGGTGAGCGCCACCGAGAGCGCGACATCGCCGTGGGCGAGGTAGCTGAACAGGTTGGAGGTGGCGCCGCCGGGGGCAGCGGCGATGAGGATGAGGCCAGTGGCCAGCGCTGGAGCGGGCTTGAAAACGAGGATCAGCAGCCAGACCAGCAGCGGCAACAACAGGAGCTGGCTGCCGAGGCCGATGAGCGCCAGCCGTGGCTGGCCGAGCAGCGGACGGAAGCTGCGGGCATCGAGGCTGCTGCCGACTACCAGCATCATCACGGCGAGGCAGAGCGGGAGGAAAACGGTATGAATGGACATGGTGGGCAGGATCGGAATTTCGTGTCAGTTGAGTGCTGTCTCAGTGCCGCAGCACGGTGGACAGCACCAGCAGCAGGACGAACAGACCGTTGACCTGAATGGCGCAGCCGACCATGGCCGGCAGCAGCGGCGCCATCTGCGCTGGCGTGCTGGCGTGGCGCACGGCAAGGGCGTGACGGGCGAGCGGCCAGGCGGCGAGCAGGAAGAGCCCGGCGAGCCACAGCGTGGGGTGATCCGCACCACGGCTGAGCAGGTAGAGCCAGTATTGCAACCAGGCGGCCAGCAGGAGCAGCAGGTGGTAGTGGCGGGCACGCTTGAGACCGAGGCGCACCGGCACGGTGAATTTGCCGCAGCGCTGGTCATTGTCAAGATCGCGCATGTTGTTGATGTTGAGCACCGCCACCGCCAGCAGGCCGCAGGCGCTGGCCGGCAGCAGCAGTACGGGCTCAAGCGCTGCGCCGTGCAGGTAATAGCTGCCGGTGACCGCCAGACCGCCGAAAAACAGCCACACCGCCAGGTCGCCCAGTCCGGCATAGCCGTAAGGCTTGCGGCCAAGGGTGTAGGTGAGCGCAGCGATGATCGCCACCGCCCCCAGGCCGACAAAGACCAGCACGGTGCGCAGATCAAGGTGGGCGACATACAGCAGACCCAGCCCGCTGGCCATGCACAGCGCACTCACCAGCAGCAGCGAGCGGCGCAGCTGCTGCGCACTGATCGTCCCGCTCTGCATTGCCCGCACCGGCCCGAGACGTGCGGCATTGTCCACCCCGCGCATGCCGTCACCGTAGTCATTGGCAAGATTGGACAGGATCTGCAGCAAGGTCGCGGTCAGCAGCGACAGGCCCAGCACCGCCCACGACAGACGGCCATGATGAAAGGCCAGCAAGCTGCCGACCAGGATCGCCATCCAGGCGAGCGGCAGGGTTTTGGGGCGGCTGGCATCCAGCCAGGCGCGCAGGGTGAAGTTCATTGTTGAGGCTTTCAGGTTTGAATCCGGACCGGGGGCAAAAAATGGCCCGCACTGGGCGGGCCGATCCGGATGCCGGGTGCGTCTTATTTCCGGCGCTGAGGGGGCAGGTCGGTGCAGCTGCCGTGGGCAACTTCTGCCGCCATGCCGATCGATTCTCCCAGAGTGGGGTGAGGGTGGATGGTCTTGCCGATGTCGGTGGCGTCGGCACCCATTTCGATCGCCAGGCAGACTTCGCCAATCATGTCGCCTGCCGACGGCCCGACGATGCTGCCGCCGATGATGCGCTCGGTTTCGGCATCGAAAATCAACTTGGTGAAGCCGTAATCGGCACCGTTGGCAATCGCGCGGCCGCTCGCTGCCCACGGGAAGCGGGCGACGTCGACCTTGCGCCCTTCGGCTTTGGCCTGGGCTTCGGTATAGCCGACCCAGGCCACTTCCGGATGGGTGTAGGCGACGCCCGGAATCACGGTGGCATCAAAGGCGGCGCGGGCCAGTTCGGCCTTGCCCTGGGCGGTGCCGGCGGCAACTTCGGCAGCGACGTGCGCTTCATGGACCGCCTTGTGGGCGAGCATGGGCTGACCGACGATGTCGCCGATGGCAAAGATGTGGCCGACATTGGTGCGTTGCTGGGCATCGACCGCGATGAAGCCGCGCTCGCCCACCGCAATGCCTGCCTTGTCGGCACCGATCTTGTTGCCGTTGGGGCTGCGCCCAGCCGATTGCAGGATCAGGTCGTAACGCACGGCTTCCGCAGGGGCGTTGTCACCTTCGAACGTCACCCACAGGCCATCTTCCCTGGCTTCGACGGCGACGGTCTTGGTCTTCAGCATGATGCGATCGAAGCGGGCGGCGTTCTGCTTTTCCCACACCTTGACCGCATCACGGTCCGGGCCCTGCATCAGGCCGTCGAGCATTTCGACCACATCGACGCGGGCGCCGAGACTGGAATAGACCGTGGCCATTTCGAGACCGATGATGCCGCCGCCGATCACCAGCATGTGCTGGGGTTGCTGGCGCAGTTCGAGCGCGCCGGTGGAATCGACGATGCGCGGATCGTCCGGCAGGAAAGGCAGATGAACGGCCGCCGAGCCGGCGGCGATGATGCACTGGGCAAACTTCACCACCCGCTTGTTGCCGCTCTTGCCCTGGCCGCTGCCGCTGGTTTCCTCGACTGCGAGATGATGCGGGTCGAGGAAGCTGCCATAGCCGCGAATGATGTCGACCTTGCGCGCTTTGGCCATCCCCGCCAGTCCGGTGGTCAGCTTGCTGATCACGCCTTCCTTGTGCTGGCGCAAGGCCTCGAGATCGATCTCGGGCTGGGCAAAACGGATGCCGCTGCTGCCAAGATGGCCGGCTTCGTCGATCGCTGCAGCAACGTGGAGCAGGGCTTTGGACGGGATGCAGCCGACGTTGAGGCAGACGCCGCCCAGGGTCGGATAGCGTTCGATGAGCGCCACCTTGAGCCCCAGGTCGGCGGCACGGAAAGCAGCGGAATAGCCGCCGGGGCCGCCACCGAGCACCACCAGCTCGTATTCGGCATCGGCACCGCCGCTGTGGCTGGCGGCGGTCGGCGCTGGCGCTGCCGGCGCAGCAGCAGCGGACGCGGCCGCCGGTGCGCTGGCAGCAGGCGCTGCCGCGTCTGCCGAGGCGTCGGCGCTGGCTTCGATTTTCAGCAGCACCTTGCCTTCGGCCACCTGGTCACCGACTTTGATCAGCACTTCGCGAATGATGCCGGCAGCTGAGGACGGGACGTCCATCGTCGCCTTGTCCGATTCGAGGGTGCAGATGGCGTCGTCGACTTCGATGCGGTCACCCGCCTTGACAAACAGTTCGATCACCGGCACGGCGTCGAAATCGCCGATGTCGGGCACTTTGACTTCAATCATGCTCATGGCGCTCTCCTTACAGCAGCACGCGGCGGAAATCCGCCAGCAGTTGCGCCAGATAGACGTTGAAGCGGGTGGCGAGCGCGCCGTCGATGACGCGGTGATCGGCGCTGAGCGACAGCGGCAGGATCAGCTTCGGCTTGAACTTGTCGCCATTCCACACTGGTTTCATCACCGACTTGTTGATGCCGAGAATGGCGACTTCCGGCGCATTGACGATCGGCGAGAAATAGGTGCCGCCAATGCCGCCGAGCGAGCTGATGGTGAAGCAGGCACCGGACATGTCGGCCGGAGCGAGCTTGCCGTCGCGCGCTTTCTTCGCCAGTTCGGACGTTTCGGCGGCGATCTCGAACACGCTCTTGCGATCAGCGTTCTTCACCACCGGTACCACCAGGCCGTGCGGCGTGTCGGCGGCAAAGGCAATGTTGAAGTACTTCTTGTAGATCAGGTTGTCGCCATCGAGCGAAGTGTTGAACTCGGGGAATTCCTGCAGCGCGCGCACCGAAGCCTTGATGAGGAAGGCGAGCATGGTGAGTTTCTTGCCCGATTTCTCGTTTTCCTTGTTTACCTGAACACGGAAGGCTTCCAGACCGGTGATGTCGGCGTCTTCGTGGTAAGTGACCGCCGGGATCATCACCCAGTTGCGTGCCAGGTTCTGGCCGGAAATCTTCTTGATGCGCGACAGCGGCTTCGCTTCGACTTCACCGAACTTGCTGAAATCGACTTTTGGCCACGGCAGCAGATCGAGGCCGCCACCGAGCGAGGCGCCGCCGGCTGCCGCAGCCTTGCCCGGTACCACGCCGCTCGTCATCGCTGCCTTGACGAAGGCGGTGACGTCATCCTTGAGAATGCGGCCTTTGGGACCGGTGGCCTTTACCTGACTCAGGTCGACACCGAGCTGGCGGGCAAAGGCGCGCACCGAAGGGCTGGCGTGGATGTGACCGCCGAGCTGGATGGCCGGTGGCGGCGCACTGAGCGGCACCGCGCTCGGTGCGCTCAGGGTGGGCGCGCCATCCGGCAGTGGGGCCGGGGTGTGGTCGCTGGTGACCGTCGGGCGGCTGGCGGCGGCGGTGGCGGGAATGGTGGCGATGGTGGTGGGGATGGTGGGGGGGGCCGCAGCAGCGCCAGCGGTGGCGACGCGAATCAGCACCTTGCCCTGCGCGACCTGGTCGCCCAGGGCCACCAGCACTTCCTCGACCACTCCGGCGGCGGTGGACGGCACGTCCATGGTGGCCTTGTCGGATTCGAGGGTGGCGATCGGGTCATCGACTTCGATGCGGTCGCCGGCCTTGACGAACAGTTCAATCACCGGCACGGCGTCGAAGTCGCCAATGTCGGGGACGGTGACATCGACGACGGTGCCGGCGGCGGCGCTGGCGGGGACGGGTGCAGCTGGCGCGGGGGTGGCTTGTGCTGTTTCTGCGGCGGAGGGGTTCGCGGCTTGCGCCGCTCCTGCGGGGGGAGGCGGGGCGGACGCAGCCGCCGCAGCGGCTTCGAGCTTGACCAGCACGCTGCCTTCGGCGACCTGGTCACCGACGGAGACCAGCACTTCCCTGACCACCCCGGCTGCCGAGGTGGGTACGTCCATGGTGGCTTTGTCGGATTCGAGGGTGGCAATCGGGTCATCGACTTCGAGGCGGTCGCCGACTTTGACAAACAGTTCAATCACCGGCACGGCGTCCAGATCACCAATGTCCGGTACCCTGACTTCGATCAGTTCACTCATCTTGCTGTCTCCTTGCCGGTTCAGACCGAGAGCGGGTTGGGTTTGCTGGGGTCGAGCTCGTACTTGAGCATTGCGGCCGCCACGGTGTCACGGCCGATGCTGCCTTCGTCGGCGAGTGATTTCAGTGCAGCCAGCGTCACCCAGTAGCGGTCAACTTCGAAGAAATGACGCAGCTGCGCGCGGGTGTCGGAGCGACCAAAACCGTCGGTGCCCAGGGCGATGAAACGGCGCTCAAGCTGGGCGCGAACCTGTTCCGGGAACATGCGGATGTAGTCGGTGGCGGCAATCACCGGCCCGCTCCTGTCGGCCAGCTTCTGCTGCAGATGAGTCAGGCGCGGCTCTTCCATCGGATGGAGCATGTTCCAGCGCTCGACTTCGTGGCCATCGCGTGCCAGCTCGTTGAAGCTGGTGGCACTCCACAGATCGGCTTCCACGCCCCAGTCGCTCTTGAGCAGTTCGGCGGCGGCGATCACTTCGCGCAGGATGGTGCCCGAGCCCATCAGCTGCACCCGTGGCGCGTCGTTTTCCTCGCCCTTGCGCAGCAGGTAGAGGCCTTTGATGATGTCGGCTTCGGCCCCGGCAGGCATTGCCGGATGCTCGTAGTTCTCGTTCATCACCGTGATGTAGTAGAACACGTCTTCCTGCTCGGCAAACATGCGGCGCATGCCGTCCTGGACGATGACCGCGACTTCGAACTGGAAGCAGGGATCGTAGCTGATGCAGTTCGGAATCATGTTGGCCAGCAGCAGGCTGTGACCGTCCTCGTGCTGCAGGCCTTCGCCGTTGAGGGTGGTGCGCCCGGCGGTGCCGCCGATGAGGAAGCCGCGGGCGCGCTGATCGCCAGCCGCCCAGCACAAGTCCATGGTGCGCTGCAGGCCGAACATCGAGTAGCAGGTGTAGAAGGGGATCATCTGCACGCCATGCACGCTGTAGGCGGTGGCGGCAGCAATCCAGTCTGCCATCGCACCGGCTTCGTTGATGCCTTCCTGCAGCACCTGACCGGTCTGGCTTTCCTTGTAGAACATCAGCTGGTCATGGTCTTCCGGCACGTATTGCTGGCCTTTCTGGTTCCAGATCCCGTACTGGCGGAACATGCCTTCCATGCCGAAGGTACGCGACTCGTCGGGGACGATCGGCACCACGTGACGGCCGAGCTCCTTGTCCTTCAACAAGGTGTTCATGATGCGCACCAGCGCCATGGTGGTCGACAGCTCGCGGCCTTCGCCGGAAGCCTTCAGCAGGGCGGAAAAGCTGTCGAGCGGCGGCACCGCCAGTGGATCGGCCTTGCGCCGGCGCTGCGGCAGATAGCCGCCAAGGCGGGCGCGGCCCTGTTCGAGATAGTTCTGCTCGACCGAGCCGGGCTCGAACTTGAGATAGGGCAGGGCTTCGATCTGGTCATCGGGCACCGGCAACTGGAAGCGGTCGCGGAAGCGGCGCACCGCTTCGGTGTTCATCTTCTTCTGCTGGTGAGAAATGTTCATCGCTTCGCCGGCCTGGCCCATGCCATAGCCCTTGATCGTCTTGGCCAGGATCAGGGTGGGCTGACCACGATGTTCGCTGGCGGCCTTGTAGGCGGCGAAGATCTTGAAGATGTCGTGGCCGCCACGGTTCAGGCGCCAGATCTGGGTGTCGGTCCAGTCGGCCACCAGCGCTTTCAGTTCCGGGGTGTTGAAGAAATGCTCGCGCACATAAGCGCCATCCTTGGCCTTGAAAGTCTGGTATTCGCCGTCGACGCATTCCATCATCCGCTTCTTGAGGATGCCGCTCTTGTCGCGGGCGAGCAGACGATCCCAGTGCGTGCCCCAGATCACCTTGATCACATTCCAGCCGGCGCCGCGGAACTGGGCTTCGAGTTCCTGGATGATCTTGCCATTGCCGCGCACCGGGCCGTCGAGCCGCTGCAGGTTGCAGTTGATGACGAACACCAGATTGTCGAGCGACTCGCGTGCCGCCATGCCGATCGCGCCGAGGGATTCGACTTCGTCGACTTCACCGTCGCCGAGGAAAGCCCAGACCTTGCGCTGCTCGGCGCGGGCCGGATCGATCATGTTGCGGCTGGCGAGATACTTCATGAAACGGGCCTGGTAGATCGCTTGCAGCGGCCCCAGGCCCATCGATACGGTGGGGAACTGCCAGAAATCGGGCATCAGCCAGGGGTGGGGGTAGGACGAAATGCCTTTGCCACCGACTTCCTGACGGTAGTGGTCCATCTGCTCTTCAGTGAAACGGCCGAGCAGGTAGGCACGGGCGTAGATGCCGGGAATCGAATGGCCCTGGAAGAAGATCAGGTCGCCATCATGCTGTTCGGAAGGCGCGTGCCAGAAGTGCGAATAACCGACGTCATACAGCGCTGCCGCCGAGGCGAAGGAGGCGATGTGACCGCCGACGTTGGTGTCGCGGTTGGCGCGCACCACCATCGCCATCGCGTTCCAGCGGATGTAGGAATGGATCCTGATTTCGATGTCGGCATCACCGGGATAGGGCGGCTGCTGCTCGACCGGAATGGTGTTGATGTATTCGGTGTTGGCCGAGTAGGGGATGTTGAGCCCTTCCTGGCGCGCAGTGGCGATCAGGGTCTCGATGAGAAAGTGCGCGCGCTCCGGGCCCTCGTGTTCAATGACCGCAGCGAGCGCCTCCATCCATTCGCTGGTCTCCTGTGCATCGGTGTCGGTTTGCGGGGGCAGGGTGGTGATACCAGCCATGGCATTTCTCCTCATGACAGTCGTGGGGTGTCGCCGCGCCCGGACAGGCGATGGCGAAAATTCGGTGGCGTGCGGCCTGATCATTCAAGCAGGTCTGGCACCATGACGGTACTATAAGACCCGCTATTGCATCGATCAATGACGAGCTCCGACATCATACCCGCCGCGCCCTGATCAATCATGACTGTTCCCGCACTCCATCCCTCTTCCCTTGCTTCGGCGGCCGGCCTGCTCGCTGCCGAAGAACGTTTCGAAGCCGTGCTCGATGGTCTCGATGCTGCGGTCTATGTCGCCGAGCCGCATGGGGATGAGCTGCTGTTTGCCAACCGCGCTTTCAAGCAGTTGCACGGCGAGGAAGTGGTCGGCCGGCCGCTGCGCCAGATTGCCGCTCCCTTGCCCGAGCGCGGCGATTACCGGCTTGATCCACGCGGCTTGCAGGCGGGCGAACTGCCCTGCGAACTGTTCGATGGCGAGTTGCAGCATCCGTTTTCCGGGCGCTGGTATCACGTCCGCGAGCAGGCCACGCTCTGGGTGGACGGCCGGGTGGTGTGCATGGGCATTGCCACCGACATCACCGAACGCAAGCGCATTGCCGAAGTGGCTCGTGAACAGGAAGAGCGCCTGCAGCGCACTTCGCGGCTGATCAACATGGGCGAAATGGCGTCGATGCTGGCGCATGAGCTCAATCAGCCGCTGGCGGCGATTGCCAATTACTGTGCCGGCTGCGTGAGCCGGATGGAGGAAGGCGAGTGGCAGGCGACCGATTTGCTCGCGGCGATGAAGAAGGCCAGCGCCCAGGCCGAACGTGCCGGCAAGATCGTGCGCAGGGTGCGTGAATTCGTCAAGAAAACCACTCCGCAGCGCAGCATGGTGCAGATTGGCGAAGTGCTCGATGAAGTGCTCGGCTTTGCCGACATCGATGCCCGTCGCACCGGCATCCGCCTGCTGGCCGAGATCGAGGCGGAGCTGCCACAGGTGTTTGCTGACCGCATCATGATCGAACAGGTGGTGCTCAACCTGGTGCGCAATGGTTTTGATGCGATGGCCGAAGCGCTGCCCGCCCAGCGTGAATTGCGCCTGCGCGCACGCCGGCAGGGGCCGCAGGCCGTGGAGATCGCGATCATCGATCGTGGTCACGGTATCAGCGAGGAGGATCGCAGCCAGTTATTCACGCCATTTTTCACCACCAAGGAGGAAGGGATGGGGATGGGACTCAACATCTGCCGTTCGATCATCGAATTCCACGATGCGCGGCTGCAGGTCGATGCCAATCCGGACGGCGGCAGCGTGTTCTCCTTCGTGCTCAGTGGCGAGCCCGGCGCAGCACGCAGTGGAGCGGCAGCATGAGCGCCGGGCTCGCCAGACAGGCTGGCCAGCTGATCCATCTGGTCGATGATGACGAGGCGTTGCGCGATTCGCTGAGCTGGATGATGGAGGGCAAGGGCTATCAGGTGATCAGTTACGACAGTGCGGAAGCGCTGCTGGCGGTCGACGTGGCCGCGCTGTGCGGCTGTCTGCTGCTCGATGTGCGCATGCCGGGCATGAGCGGACTGGAGTTGTTCGAGGAGCTGGCGCGGCGCCATTGCACCTTACCGGTGGTGTTTATCACCGGCCACGGTGACGTGCCGATGGCGGTGGCGGCACTCAAGAAGGGCGCGGTCGATTTCATCGAAAAGCCGTTCGGCGAGAGCGAACTGCTGCGGCTGGTCGAGCACTGCCTGGAGCGGGAGCGCAACGAACGTGGTCGTCGCCAGCAGCAGGCCGAAATCGCTCACCGTCTCGCGCAGCTCACCCAGCGCGAGCGCGAAGTGCTCGATCTGATCATCGCCGGCAAGCTCAACAAACAGATCGCTGATACGCTTGAGATCAGCATCAAGACCGTGGAAGGGCACCGTGCCCATGTGATGGAAAAGATGGGGGCTACTTCACTGGCCGAGCTCGTGCAGCAAGTGCTGAGCGCGAATTGATGCGTGCTGTGGTGGCGGTCTGACAAGCGCGGCACGCTTGCGCTAAAATACCCCTCTTTTATCCGGGACTTGAGCGATGACGGCTCGCATCATTGATGGCAATGCGCTTTCGGCGCAGGTTCGGGGCGAAATTGCCCAGCGTGCAGCAGCGCTGGCAGCGCGTGGGGTGCGGCCTTGTTTGGCGGTGATTCTGGTTGGTGAAGATCCGGCTTCGGCGGTCTATGTGCGCAACAAGGTGGCTGCCTGCGAAAAAGCCGGTATCCGTTCGCTGCGTTTCGATCTGCCGGCCAATGCCAGCCAGCAGGAGGTGATGAGCCAGCTCGCCGCACTCAATGCCGATCCCGAGGTGCATGGCATCCTGGTTCAACTGCCGCTGCCCGGCCATCTCGATGAAACCGAAATTCTCGAAGCGATTGCACTCAGGAAGGACGTCGATGGCTTTCATGCTGAAAACGTCGGCCGCCTGTCGCAGAACCGCGAAGCTTTCATTCCGTGCACGCCGCATGGGGTGATGAAGATGCTCGCCAGCAGCGGCATCGAAGTCCAGGGCGCGGAAGCGGTGGTCATCGGTCGTTCCAACATCGTTGGCAAACCGATGGCGATGCTGCTCACCAATGCCGGCGCCACGGTCACCGTTTGCCATTCCAGAACCCGCGATCTGGCGTTTCACACTCGTCGTGCCGACATTGTCGTCGCGGCAATCGGCAAGCCGCGCTTTGTCACTGGCGACATGGTCAAACCGGGCGCGACCGTCATCGACGTCGGCATCAATCGTCTCAGCAGCGGCGCCGAAGCCGGCAAGTTGTGTGGCGACGTTGATTTTGCGGCGGTCGAGCAGGTGGCGGGAGCGATCACCCCGGTGCCGGGTGGCGTGGGGCCGATGACGATCACCATGCTGCTCGAAAATACCGTCGTTGCGGCCGAACGAACCGCAGCAAAAGGCCGGTGAAGCGGACATGCACCGCATAGCGACTGTGAACCGGAAGATTGCCATGGGAGACGACGATGGGCGTTGAACAAAGTTACCGCACCCAGCCTCCGCTGGTCGGCATCATCATGGGGTCGAACTCCGACTGGCCGACCATGCAGGCGGCGGCGCGCATTCTCACCGAATTTGGCGTGCCGCATGAAGCGCGGGTGGTCTCCGCCCACCGCACACCGGATCTGATGTTCGAGTACGCCGGGCAGGCACGCGAGCGCGGCCTGAAAGCGATCATTGCCGGCGCCGGTGGTGCTGCTCATCTGCCCGGCATGGTGGCGGCGAAGACCACTTTGCCGGTGCTCGGCGTGCCGGTGCAGTCGCGGGCGTTGTCCGGTCAGGATTCGCTGCTGTCGATCGTGCAGATGCCCAAAGGGGTGCCGGTGGGCACTTTTGCCATTGGCGAAGCCGGTGCGGCAAATGCTGCCCTGTTCGCCGTCGCTCTGCTGGCCAATGAGAATTCCGAACTGGCGGCGCAATTGGCCGCTTTCCGCGAGCGTCAGACGGCGAGCGTGCTGGCGATGGAATTGTCGCCGCTGGAATGATCGCCGGATGAATACTGCCTGGCTGTTTCTCGGTTTTGCCATCGTCGGCGAAGTGATCGGTACTTCGGCGCTGAAAGCCGCCGAAGGCTTCACCCGGCTGTGGCCGTCGTTGATCGTCATCAGTGGGTATGCGGCCGCGTTTTATTTTCTGTCGCTGACCTTGCGCAGCATCCCGGTTGGCGTGGCTTATGCGGTGTGGTCAGGAATCGGCATCGTGCTGATCAGCCTGGTGGCGTTTCTGCTGTACGGCCAGCGGCTCGATTTGCCTGCCTTGCTGGGCATCGCTCTCATCGTTGCCGGCGTGCTGGTGATCAATCTGTTTTCCGGGCTCGGCGGCCACTGACGGCGGCCGTCCTGTCCTCGTTTCCTTCCGTCTCTGTTGTGGATCTGTCTTCCATGTCTGTTGCTCCGATTCTTCCTCCCGCCACGCTGGGCATGCTTGGCGGCGGCCAGCTTGGGCGTTTTTTCGTCGCGGCCGCTCATGAAATGGGCTATCAGGTCTGGGTGCTGGATCCCGATGCCAACAGTCCGGCCGGCCGCATCGCCGACCGTCATCTGTGCGCCGACTACGACGATTACGCCGCGCTGGATGCACTTGGCGAAGCCTGCGCAGCAGTGACCACCGAATTCGAAAACGTGCCGGCAGCGACGCTGGATTATCTGAGCAAGTTCATTCCGGTGCACCCGGCCGCGAGTGCGGTGGCCGTCTGCCAGCATCGCATCGATGAAAAGGAATTTCTCGCCACCAACGGCCTGCCATACGGCCCGTTCGCTGCCATCCGCAGCGAGGAAGATTTGCGCGCTGCCGATGCGGCGCTGTTTCCGGCGGTGCTCAAGGTGGCGCGTTTCGGCTATGACGGCAAAGGCCAGGCGCGGGTCGCCAACCAGGCGGAAGCGCTTGTCGCTTTCCAGCAGTTCAAAGGCGAAGCCTGCGTGCTGGAAAAGATGCTGCAGCTTGATGCCGAGTTGTCGGTGGTGCTGGCACGTGATGCCGAAGGCCGGGTGGAAAGTTTTGCTGCCGGTGAAAACCGCCATCGCAACGGCATTCTCGATCTCACCATCGCGCCGGCGCACAGCGCTGCTGCCTTGGCTGAGGAAGCGCGCATGCTCGCCAGCCGTGTCGCGGAAGCGCTTGGCTATGTCGGCACGCTCGGTGTCGAGTTTTTTGTGCACGAAGGTTGCCTGCTGATCAACGAAATGGCGCCGCGGCCGCACAACAGCGGTCACCACACCATTGATGCCTGTGATGTCAGCCAGTATGAGCAGCAGGTGAGGGCGCTGTGCAGTCTGCCGCTTGCTCGTCCGCGTCAGCATTCGCTGGCGGTGATGGTCAATCTGCTCGGTGAATTGTGGTACGAAGGCGGCACCGCTCAAGGGCAGTATCGTGAGCCGGATTGGGCGCTGCTGCATGCGGTACCGGGTCTGCGCCTGCATCTGTACGGCAAGCATCATGCTCGTCCGGGGCGCAAGATGGGGCATTTCGTCGTCACCGGCGACGATGCAGCACAGGTGCTGAACACTGCGCTGCAGGCACGAGCGGCGATCGGCATCCGGGATGCGTTTTGACAAGATTGATTGATCCGCTGAATTGGGAAATGCACCCATGACCGATCGTATTGCTGCGCCGATCGTCCCCGCCGATGCGACTCAGCTTGCCGCCGCTGCGGCGCTGTTGCGTGGTGGCGAACTGGTGGCGATGCCGACTGAAACCGTGTACGGCCTCGCCGCCGATGCGCGCAATCCCGCTGCGGTGAGCAAGATCTTTGCCGCCAAAGGCCGGCCGGCGGATCATCCGCTCATCGTTCATCTGCCGAGCGCTGATCAGCTCGACGACTGGGCGCGAGCGGTGCCGCCGGCGGCGCACACACTGGCCGCCGCGTTCTGGCCCGGACCGCTGACCTTGATCCTGCAACGTGCCGCCGGGGTGGCCGATGTGCTCACGGGTGGCCAGGATACGATCGGACTCCGGGTGCCGGATCATCCGGTGGCGCTCGCCCTGCTGCGCGCATTCGGTGATGGACTGGCGGCGCCCAGTGCCAACCGTTTTGGTCGCATCAGTCCGACCACGGCGGCTCATGTTGCGGAAGAACTCGGCGAGCGGCTGGCGCTGATCCTTGATGGTGGGCCGTGTACGGTGGGGATTGAATCAACCATCGTCGATCTGTCGCGTGGTGGCGTGGAAATCCTGCGTCCGGGAGCGATTTCCGCTGCCCGGATTGCGGCGGTAGTGGGCGCTGAAGTGCCAGTCGGCGCCGCAGCTGGGCAGGGCAGGACTGGCGATGCAGGCGCAGCGGCTGATTCGGCTGCATCAGCGCCTGCTCCCCGTGTTTCCGGTGCGCTTGCTGCCCACTATGCGCCGCGCACGCAACTGCGCCTCATTCCTGCCGCCCAGCTGGTGAATTTTGCCACGACCCTGGCTGCGGCCGGTGGTCGTGTCGCCGTATTGGCCCATGCTGCCACTGCGCCACCTGCCGACGGCCTGCACTGGTTTGCCATGCCGGCTGCGGCGGCCGATTATGGTCGTGAGTTGTATGCCAGCCTGCGGGCGGCCGATGCCTTGCAGGCGGACTGCATTCTGGTGGAAGCCTTGCCGGACGATCCCGCCTGGGAGGCGATTCACGACCGGCTTGGTCGCGCGGTGGCAGGTGCGGGGCGTTGAGACGGCGCGGGAGGCAGCACTGAGGGCAGCACTGAGGGCTGAACTGAGCCCTCGCCGGCCACCGCTGCCCCGATTTTCGTCGGCCTCGCGGTTCCTGTTGCACTCGCAAGCGTACTCGCAAGCAGCTCGATGAATTTCTGCAGACAGGGATTGAGATTGGCGGCGGACCAGACCAGCAGCAGCTCGATGTTCGGCGCCTCGCTCAGCGGCCGGAAAACCACGTTGTCAAGACGAAGCCGGCTCATCGAGGTTGGCACCAGCGCAAGGCCGACGCCTTCGCTGACCAGACTGAGCACTGTTTGCTGCAATTGAACTTCAAAGCGGATCTCGGGGCTGAAGCCGCCTGACTGGCAATGGCCGACAATCGCTGCGCGCAGTGACGGGGCCGCATCTTCGGCAGCCATCACGAACGCTTCGCCTGCGAGCTGGTCGATTTTCAGCTCAGTCGAGCAGGCCAGAGGGTGGCTGGCCGGCAGGGCGACGCACAAGGGCTCGGTATGAATCCGCTGGCTGGCAAGGGTGGGATCGCTGGTGCCGGGAAACATGATTGCAGCATCGATGTGGCCGGCACCGATCTGTTCGATCAGCTCACTGGAAACCAGCTCGCGCAGCCGCAGCTTCACGTCCGGCCAGGCTTCAGTGAAGCTGCGTGCGTAACGCGGCACCACGCTGTAAGCGGCGCACATGGTGAAGCCGATCGTCAGCGTGCCCAGTTCGCCCGCTGCTGCAGCACGCGCATTGCTCGCGGCCTGTTCCACGGCAGCGAGAATTGCCCGCGCATCCGCATGAAAACGCTCTCCCGCCGCAGTCAGGCTCACTTTACGCGAGTCGCGCTCAAGCAGCTTCACTCCGAGCGCTTCTTCGAGTGCCGCCAGCTGCCGGCTCAGGGGCGGCTGCGAGAGATGGAGGCGGGCGGCGGCTTTGCCGAAATGCAGGGTTTCAGCCAGGACGACAAAATAGCGCAGCGGTTTGATATCGATCATGATGCAAAAAACGCATTGATGACTGGCTTAAATAGCATTGGATTGTATTGAAGGCAGTGGCTAAATTCCACCACTCCGGCACCGGCCTTCCTCACAGTTCAACATGCTGTCCACCCTCGAAATTCTGATTCCCGTGTTCGCCCTCATCCTCGCCGGCTTTGTCTGCCGTCGCAGCGGTGTCTTTGGTGCGGAAGCGGCTTCGGTGCTCAATCGCTTCGTCGTCTGGCTCGGCTTGCCGGCGCTGCTGCTGAAGACGATGATCGATGCGAGCTGGGAAGCGCTCAACCAGCCGGCCTTCATCGGCGCATTTTCACTGTCCTGTGCGCTGATCTTCGTGCTGGTTCTCATCGTGCGTCTGGCGAGCGGCAAGCCGCTGGCGGATGCCAGCATTGACGCCATCGCCGGTGCTTATCCGAATACCGGCTACATCGGCTTCCCGCTGTGTCTGATCGCCTTCGGCCCGGAAAGCCTGGCACCGACTTCGATTGCCACCATTCTGGTGGCCTGCGTGATGTTCGCTTTGGCGATCGTGCTGATTGAAGTCGGCCTCCATGCCCAGCGCTCGTGGTGGCGCCTGGCCGGTAAAGTGCTGCTTTCGCTGGCGCGCAACCCGCTGGTGGTGGCACCGCTGCTGGGTGTGCTGCTGTCCGTGTCGGCGCTTGAACTGCCGCGCAGCGCGACCACTTTTCTCGAATTGCTCAGCAATGCAGCCAGCCCGTGTGCGCTGGTCGGGCTCGGCCTGTTCCTCGCCGAGCGACGCTCGGCCGGCAGCACCAGCAATGATTCCGCCACCACCATTCTTGCGCTGGTGTTCACCAAACTGCTGCTGCAGCCGGCACTGACCTGGTGGCTGTGTGCCCATGTGTTCGGCCTGCCGCTCAATCTGGCAGCGATCGCCACCGTGCTTTCGGCACTGCCGACCGGCACCGGCCCATTCATGCTGGCTGAATACTACCGTCGAGAAGCGGTGGTTTCCTCGCGGACCATCCTGCTCACCACGCTGGTTTCCCTGCTCACGCTCACCTTGTTGCTGCGCGCTCTGCTGCCAACCGAGGCGGCCGGATGAAAATCGCCGCATTGCGGGCTTCCCTTCCGGCATGCTCCTGACTATAATTCGCCACTTGTAAGGGCCGATAGCTCAGCTGGGAGAGCGCTGCGTTCGCAATGCAGAGGTCGGGAGTTCGATCCTCCTTCGGTCCACCAGAACACTGTTTCACCCCGTACCAAATCGTTCCAAAACCCGCATGCTGCAAGGCATTGCGGGTTTTTTGTTGTGTCATCCTGTGCCATCCCGTAACACTCCATACCGTCAAAAATGACGGTACACCTGACGGTACACGCTACGCTTGACGGTATACCGCCTTGGCGGGTGTCTTGTGGGGTGCTGAAATGGCCTTGAATGATGTCGCTTGCCGGCAAGCAAAGCCGGGCGAGAAGGCGCGCAAACTGAGCGATGAGCGGGGCTTGTACCTGCTTATTCAGCCTACTGGGGGCAAGCTGTGGCGCTTTGATTACCGCTATGAGGGCAAGCGGAAAACGCTTTCAATCGGTGCTTATCCTGATGTGTCCCTGGCTGCGGCGCGGATGGCGCGTGACCAGGCACGCGAACAGATCGCGGCCGGGTTGGACCCGATGACGCAGCGCAAACAGGCCAGAATCGAACGGGCCGAAGCGGCTGCGAATTCCTTTGAACTGATCGCGCGTGAGTGGCACAAGCAAAAAAGTTTGAGTTGGACAGAATCGACCAGGGTGCGAGCGCTGGCCATGCTGGAAAATGACCTGTTCCCCTGGCTCGGTGATCGGCCGATTGCTGAAATCCTGGCACCTGAGCTGCTGGCCACACTGCGCCGGATCGAAGCGCGCGGCGCGATTGAATCCGCCCATCGTGCCAAAGGGCTTGCGGGGCAAGTGTTCCTTTATGCCATTGCTACCGGCCGCGCGGAACGAAACCCGGCCGCCGATTTGCGCGGCGCGCTGTCGCCATCGGTGATCAAGCATTTTCCGGCGATTACTGAAGTTGCCAAAGTCGGGCCGCTGCTGCGGGCGCTGGAAATTTACAAGGGTTCCCATGTGGTGCGCTGCGCTCTTCGCCTGGCACCGCTGCTGTTCGTTCGTCCTGGCGAGCTGCGGCAGGCGGAATGGAGTGAAATCGACCTTGATGCGGCTGAGTGGCGCATCCCGGCCGCCAAGATGAAAAAACGGCGGGATCATATCGTTCCCTTGCCAGTGCAGGCGGTGGCGATCCTGAACGATCTGCGGCCGCTTACCGGGCATGGCCGCTATGTGTTTCAAGGCGTGCGCGATCATTCCAGGCCGATGAGTGAGGCGACGGTAAACGCGGCGCTGCGCCGGCTGGGCTACAACACGCAGAAGGAAATCACCGGGCACGGATTCCGGGCGATGGCGCGCACGATCTTGCACGAAGTGCTCGATGTTGAGGCGGCAGTGATTGAGCATCAGTTGGCGCATTCGGTGCCGGATGTCCTGGGAGAAGCCTACAACCGGACAAAATTTCTACCGCAACGGCGGCAGATGATGCAGCGCTGGGCCGATTGGCTTGACCAGGTGCGGGACGGTGCAGAAGTGATCGAATTCAAACGGAGGGCGGGTTAAATGGCGGCTGATTTTCTGGCGCAATATCTTCAGCGGCAAAGGGAGTCTATGCCGCCTTGGCTGTCGTGTGGGCAGTTGGCTTTGATGATGGCAGATGCGAGCGGGAAGGAACTTGGCGACATTGACCGGCACCGGCGGAGCTGTGGGGCCGTCCTTGTTTTTTTGCGGCAGGCGGCTTTCAGTGGCTTGCTGAAAGCACGGCTGCGGCTTGGTGCGGCGGACGTTGACAAGACTCATCAGGATGACGATTTATTTGTCCACTATGATGATGCGCGGCGTTATTTTGCGGGGTTGGATTTGGTGCCGCCGGAAGATTCAGATTTGGCGCGCTGGCTGCGTGGGCCGATTGCATCAAGCGGCAAGAAAAGTCTGGTGGCGCAAGACAAGAGCGATTTTCAAGGGCAGTGCCTTGAACAGTGGGAACGTAACCCGGCGCAAGTGATTACCGGGCCTGCCGGCGTTGCGCAGGCTGTCGGGGTGGGTTATTTGAGGATGGGTTACGCACAAAGGACGCTTGACGGATGGGCGCGCGCGGTTGCGCCGGAAGGTGTGAGCGGGCGGCGTGGGCGGCCGGCTGCCGGGTGATCCTGTCCGGTGTCGTGGTGCCATCGCCTGCCGGCCGTCGCTGTCCTGGCGAGTGCTGCACCAGGTGGCAGGCGCTGGGGCCGTCCTGCGGCTGCGCGCGCGGCTGCCGGAAAATAGCAGTCTGCGGGAAAGTTACTTTCTCGGTCTGACGGATATTTTATTCAGTATCCATCCGCTTCATTCTCTTCCACAACGTGCCATCCCGGCACAGCGTGGAGAAAATGATGTATATCAATCCCAAATCTGCCAGCGGCCTGCCTGAAGCGGTTGCGGCTTTCGATCAGTTGCCTGATACGGCGCTGGTCAATGTGCAAACAGTGGCACGCCTGGCCGATGTATCGCCGGGCAGTGTCTGGCGGCATGCGCGCGCCGGCCTGCTGGCTGCGCCGGTCAAGCTGGGTGCAGGTTCCACCCGGTGGACGGTTGCCGATGTGCGGCGTTACCTGGCGGCGCGCTGATGATCTGCTTGACAACACCAGACAGGCGGCCGCATCATGCGCGCTGCCTGCAAACAACAGGCAGCGGGTTTAGCAGCCCGAATAACGAAGGCGGATGTATCCGCCACCTTGGCGGATTTTTTACGTCCACCACATGTGCTGCCCTTTCAATGGCGGTCCGTGTTGGGAAGCCGCAAGGCTTGCCGGTGCCTTCGTTCCGGTCTGCTAACCCGACACGCGACCGCCACCCCAATTTAGCAGTTGGGCGCGGTATTCAGACCGCAAACGAAGGAGCAGCAACCATGCAAAGCATTGCATCGGGCAAGCGCGATCACGCGCATTCAGCGCCCATTTCCCCCCAAAGTTTCCGTTTCACCCCTGGCCCGTGGCACGCAATCGGTCATCGCCGTATTGCAGCCTGTCCGCAGGGCGGTATGCCGATTTGCGAAGTCTGGTCCGGTGCTGTCGGCATTGATCAGGCTGACGCCAATGAGCGGCTGATTGCTGCTGCGCCTGATCTGGCCGGCATGCTGGCCGCTGTGCTGGCGTCGGTCATCAGTGGCGAGACTGCCATGCCTGCTGATCTGTTCGAGCGTGCGGGCGCGGCGCTGGCCGCTGCGGTCGATGTTGTACCTGGCGTCGACTTCAATCGGATTTTTTCGCTGTTGGTGGAAATTCTCGATGTCGAAGCTGAGTTGAAGCGGGGCATTGAAACCGATCTGAAGCGGGGTGAGTCATGAGCAGAATCATTTCCACCAATCCGCTTGTCATGAAAGACCGTGATGACACCCTGCGGCAGGTGAACCGCTGCTTGTGCTTCCTTTCGCGTGCTTGTGATGACATTACAGAGCTTGGCGACTGGGCAGAATTTGATGGGCCTGTGGTGCTGTCTGTTGAGGAATTGCGCGGGTTGAAGCTGCTGCTTGATTGCGTGAAGAGCGCAGTTGCTGCGGAAGTGATGAGGGCTGAGCCATGAGTGCAATTCATCGTTTCGCCATCTACCGTGTTTTGCGTCGTGTTGCCGGGCCGGTGCTGGCCTGGCGTGTCGCCTTCTTTCGTGGGAGCTGGTCATGAGCGATTTTAACGATGTGGTCGGTGACGCGGTGGACGCCACTACGCTGGCGGCCGATGTTCTGCGGGATGTTGCGGCGCTGCTTGATGGCGCTGATTCCGTCCTCGAGCTGCTGCGCAGTCCCATTTACACCGTGCCGAACAGTGCTAAACGGCTGTTCGATCTGGCTTTTGAGCGCTGTGACCAGTGGGCTTCTCATTTTGAAGGGGAGTCAAAACGGTTTGGGGCGCGGCGGGTGATGAAGGAGGGCGCGCAATGAGCAGCGGAAATTATCCCAAAGGTGCAGGGCTGGGGCGTGATCCAAATCCGCGGCGGCCGGGCTTGATTGACTTTGATTGGGCTGCCGTGCACGGCAGTCGGGCACAGCGCCGGGAGATTTTGCGCCGGATGAAAGAGCATGTTCGGCACAGGGTGCCGGGTGCGCGTGAGGCTTTGCAGCAGATGACGATGTTGGCGGGGGTGCGCAGTGGAAAATGAATTCCTGGCGGCCATCGCTGCGGCTGGCCTGGAGCCAGTCAAACAAATCGATCTACCCGAGGGCAGGATTGTTCGTTTCCGTGTTCAGGGTGACAAAGCCGGAAGCCGTAACGGGTGGGCGATCCTGCACCGCTCGCCGGTGCCGGCTGGTGCGTTTGGTTCGTGGAAAACGGGCGAGCAGCACAGTTGGCGATCCGGCACCAATGAGGCGTTGACGCCTGCCGAGCAGGAAGAATTGCGCCGCAAGTTGGCCGCTGTGCAGCAAGCGCGGGCGGAAGAACAGGAAAAGGTGCGAGCCGAAGCGGCCGGCAAGGCGGCGCGCTTGTGGCAGCAGGCCGCACCGGCTTTCGATAGTCATCCCTACCTGAAAGCAAAGGGCGTGCGGGCCTTCGCGCTGCGGGTGCTGCGGGATCAGTTGCTGATTCCTGCCCGTGATGCGGCCGGGCGGCTGCATACGCTGCAATTCATCGGGCCGGATGGCTCGAAGCGCTTTTTGTCTGGTGGGCGGGTTGCCGGCTGTTACTACGCCATCGGCCGGCCGCGTGATGTGCTGCTGCTGGCTGAGGGCTACGCAACTGCGGCCACGTTGCACCAGGCGACAGGGCTTGCGGTTGCGGTGTGTTTCAACTGCGGGAACCTGCTTGAGGTCTCGCGCGCTTTGCGGGCGAAGTTTCCGTGGGTGCGCTTTGTGATCTGTGCCGACAATGACGCCGGCACGGCCGGTAATCCTGGCCTGGCTGCTGCCCAACGAGCGGCGCGGGCCGTGGGCGGGCTGGTGGCCTTCCCCAAGTTTGGGGGGGCTGCCCATGTCTGAGATGACCGACTTCAATGATCTGGCACGGGTTGCCGGGGCGGATGCCGTCAAAGCTGAAGTGGACAGGGTGCTGGCGAGTGCGGCGGAAGTTGTGAGCGCCGAACCTGTTCAGGTTGCTGCACATGCTGCGGCTGAGCAGGCTGTGTGGGCAAATCAAGCGCCGGTGCAGGAATGGCCGGAACTGATGTTGCCGGGGGCGGTGCAAGTTCCTGATATTCCGGTCGAGCTGCTGCCGGATTGGTTGGGGGCGATGGCGGGCGCGGTTGCGCGATCAACACAAACACCGCCGGCGCTGGCGGTAATGGTGGGGCTTTCTGTTCTGGCCGCTGTCCTTCACCGTCGATTCGAGGTCTCGCCGTTTGCAGATGAATATACGGAGCCGCTTTCTTTGTGGACATTGGCGGCGCTGCCGAGCGGGTCCAGGAAGTCATCTGTTTTTAGCGCAATGACTGCGCCGCTGCTGCGTTGGGAAAGGCTGGAATATGACCTGGGCCGACGCGAGCGCATGCGGGTAGAGGCGGCGCGCAAGGTGGCAGAAAAGCGGATTGAAAAGCTACTGTCGGACGCGGCGAAAGCAAAGGATGAGGACGAGCGCGAACGGATCAGGGCGGAGATTCAGCAGGAAAAAGAAGCCATGCCGGCTGAGCTGCTGGCACCGCGTTTATTTACTGAGGATGTGACTGCCGAAAGGCTCCAAGCGCTGTTGGCGGAGCATGGCGAACGGATGGCGGTTCTGTCCGATGAGGGCGGCATCTTCAATATCATGTCCGGGCTTTATAGCGGCGGGGCGGCGAATCTTGACGCTTTTCTGAAAGGTCATGCCGGCACTGCGATTCGAGTCGATCGGGCTGGCCGGCAAGCGCATATTGATAAGCCGGCCTTGACCTTTGGGCTGGCGTTGCAACCTGAAGTGTTTGAGGAAGTCGCGGCATCGCGGCGTTTTCGTGCTTCTGGTCTGCTGGCGCGATTCTTGTATGTGATACCGGAAAGCAACGTTGGGCGGCGGGATGTCCGGTTGCGGGCTTCTGTGCCTGATCTGGTGCGGGAAGAGTACGAAGCGCGAATTTTCAGCCTGCTGGAAAATGTCCCGGTGGTGATCGGGCGGCCGCGTGTGCTGCCCATGACAGAGCCGGCGCTTGAGCTGTGGGCGGACTTCGCGCAAGAGATCGAAGAGCAGCAAGGCGACGGATGCCGGCTTGAGTCAATTCGAGATTGGACTAGCAAACTGCCGGGGGCTGTCGCGCGGGTTGCGGCGCTGTTTGAGTTGGCAGACGTCGGGCGCGGGGCCGAAGATGTGAGTGAAGTTGCCACCATGCGAGCTGTTGAGCTGGGGCGGCTGCTGATTCCGCATGCGTTGGCCGCTTTCGGGATGCTGGGCGGTGATGCCGTTGACGCGGATTGCCAAGCGCTTTTGAAGTGGGTGCAGGCGCAAGGGCTGGCGGAGTTCACCAAGCGCGAATGCCGGCGCGGGTTAAGCGGCCGTTTCAGCAGCAATGAGCGCCTGAATAAGGCTGTGGCGCGGCTGGTGGATCGGGGCGCGCTGCGGCAGTACACCAGGCGGAACAAGGGCGCGCCGTCGAGTGATGTATTTCTGGTAAATCCGGCGGTTTGTCACTGTTTTTAGTTTGTCACCAGAAAGCAAAAATAACCTTTTTTCTTTCTTATTAATTACTTACGCAGGCGAACACACCCCCCATGACAATCGTGACAATCATGACAATCATGACGGACCGGGCGAATCAGGAAACCATTGAACGGCCGGTGAGCCTGCAAGGCGGTTGCATGGCTGGCTGTTGTTCGATGTTGGTTCGTCATGATTGTCATGATTGTCATGGGGGGTCGGTGGCGGCTGGTGGATCGGGGCGCGCTGCGGCAGTACACCAGGCGGAACAAGGGCGCGCCGTCGAGTGATGTATTTCTGGTAAATCCGGCGGTTTGTCACTGTTTTTAGTTTGTCACCAGAAAGCAAAAA
>JAVEVA010000106.1:0-8258 GCA_034005275.1 Thauera sp.
TGATTGCCGCTTGCCTCGATCTGGCGCAGATGCGTGACATGGAGCAGCTGGCGATTGCGCTCGGCATGGCGGTGCTGGTCGAAGTGCATGATGCGGACGAGCTTGAACAGGCTTTGCAGTTGCAGACGCCGCTGATCGGCATCAATAACCGCAATCTGCGCACTTTTGAAGTCTCATTGCAGACCACGCTTGATCTGCTGCCGCGCATCACCACCGGTCAGGCCGGCCGCATCGTGGTCACCGAATCCGGCATTTTGAGTGCCGACGATGTGGCGCTGATGCGTGGCCAGGATGTGCAGACTTTCCTGGTCGGTGAAGCTTTCATGCGTGTCCCTGACCCGGGTGCCGGCTTGCGCACCCTGTTTGCTTGAGGATGGCAGTGAGCAGCGGAGCGGAGCGGGGGGCTGAAACTGAAGTGGTCAGCGCTGCCAAGGGGCAGCTGAAGAGGCAGCAGAAGGGACCGCTGAAGGCGGGCAAATCCGGCAAGAGTGGGTGGCGTTGGCTGAAGCGCAGCTTGTTGCTGGTAATCGGTTTGCTGCTGGTGATTGCTGGCGTGCTGGGCTGGGTGCTGGGGACTCAGTCCGGGCTGAACTTTGTCGTGCGTCAGGCCAGTGAGGCTTTGCAGCCGGCACTGGGTATCGAGCGCGCCGAAGGGCGTTTGCTGGGGCCGCTGCAGCTGAGCGGAGTACGTTATCAGGATGGCGAGCTCGATGTTGCGGTCGACCAGGTTCGTCTTGCCTGGCAGCCGCGGGCACTGCTGCAGCGCCGGCTTCACGTCGAGGCGCTTGAGCTGGGGCGCATCGACTTTGCTCAACGTGCCAGCACCGAAGTCAAAGAGGATCAGCCACTGCAGCCGCCTGACAGTCTGCAGTTGCCGTTGGCCATCGATGTCGATCGGCTGGCTTTGCAGCGTTTCGTCCTGCATGACTGGCCGGCTGAAGCAGCCAGCGCGGAAGCTGAAGACGGCCTGTGGCTGGGGGAACTGGCAGCGGCGCTGCACAGCGATGGCGCAGAGCATCGTCTGCAGGTGCAGCAGCTGCGCTTTGCCGAAGGCGATGCGGCGGCGGAGCTGAGCCTGGCCGGCAGCGCCCCGTTTGCGCTCAAGCTCGCTGGCCGGCTGGCGCTGGAAATCGAACAGCGGCCTTTGCAGCTGGTGCTCAATGGGGATGGCAATCTGCTTGCACCACGGCTGAATTTCACTGCCGACAGTGCCGGCATGGAGCTGACTGGCGAAGTCGAAGCTGCGCCTTTTGCGGCGGTGCCGCTGGTGGCTTTGCGCCTGAACAGCAATGAAATCAACCCGGCAGCGCTGCTGGCCGAGTTGCCGCAGGCGGCACTGGTGCTGGAAGCGGATCTGCATGCCACCGCCGACAGCTTGCTGACCGGCAAGGTGGCGGTGGATAACCGCCAGCCGCGCGCGCTGGACGAGGGCGGCATTCCCTTGCAGAGCTTGAGTGCGGCGCTGGACGTGCGCGAGCAACTCATCCGTGTTGATGAGCTGGACATTGCCTTGCTGGGCAACGGGCGCATTGGCGGCAAGCTGGACTGGCAACCGCCGCAGGAACCGCCGCAAACTGAGGCGGCGGCGGAAAGTGCGCTCGCAACGGCGAAGGAAGAGGGCGTGGATGCCGAACCCGATCCCTTTGCTGCGCTTGGCCAGCTGGCGGCAGTGTTGCAGCTGAGCAGCATCGACATGCAGGCGCTCGATGGCCGCCTGCCGGCGCAGCAGCTGAATGGCAAGCTGAGTGCCGACGCTGCCGCAGCCGGTCAGCAGGCGACGGTTGAGCTGAGTCTCGGTCAGGCGCGCATTGATGCTGCGCTGGCGCTGACGCCGCTGGCAGCCAGTCATCAGTTCAAGCTCGATGCCAAAGTGCGTGAGCTGGTGCCGCAGGCGTTTGCGGTCGATCTGCCTGCTGCGCGCTTGAATGCGGATCTGCAGGCGAGTGGTGAGCTCGACCGCAGCGGTCAGCCGCAGCGGATTGCGCTCGATTTCAAGCTGCCGCCAAGTGAATTTGAAGGTTTGAAGCTCGAAGGCGAAGGCGCGTTGCAGTGGCTGGGCGAACGTCTGCCGGCGCTCAAGCTTGATCTTGATCTCGCCGGCAACCGTGTGCAGGCCAGCGGCGCCTGGGGGGCGGCAGGTGATGTGGTCGATTTCAAGCTGGCGGCACCGGCTTTGCCAGCGCTCGGTCAGCTCGCGGGGATCACGACCCTGGAAGGTCGGCTTGATGCCATTGGTCAGCTCGGTGGCTCGCTCGAACAGCCGAGCGGCCGGGTTGAGCTGCAAGTGCGCGATTTCCGCTTTGAAGAGGCAGTCGCGCTGCAGTCGCTCAGCTTGCAGGGGCAGCTCGACAAAGGGCTGGATGGCCCGTTCCACCTTGTGCTGCAGGCGGCCGAAATTGGTGAAGGCGCAGCACCCGGCACGCCACGCTGGTTGCAGCAAGTTGCGCTGCAGCTTGAAGGCAGCCGGGCGGATCATCAGCTCAGCCTCAACTTGCAGACCCCGCCTGCTGCCGGGGTGGCGGACGTGGTCCGCTTGCAGGCGCGCGGCGAGTTGTTGCTGCCAGCAGCGGGCGAGCCGGGTTGGCGTGGCCAGCTGGAGCAGCTGACCGCAGATGGCCGTCTTGCTGCCCGCCTGCAGGCACCGCTGGCGCTGCAACTGAGCAGCGAATTGGTCACCGTCAGTGCAGGCGAGTTGCTGGTCGGCGAACGCACCCGTCTGCAGCTGGCACCGACGCGGTGGACGCCGCAACAGCTGGAGCTGGCAGGCAAGCTGGATGATTTCAGTCTCGATCTGCTGGCGCCCTGGCTGGAGGACGACACGCTCGCTGCCGCCGATGACGGGCTGGTGCTGGGGGCGGAATGGGGGTTCAAGATCGGCAACCAGCTCAATGGCGAATTCAGTCTGGCGCGCACTGCCGGCCGCCTCAAGCTGCCGGGCATGGACAAGCTTGATCTCGACCTGCAGCAGCTCAGTGCCCTATTGCGCGCCGAAGGCAACGCGCTGCAGCTGCAGGCTGAAGTGGCCGGCAAGGAGCTCGGTCAGCTCAGTTTGCAGGCCGGCACGCGAGTGCAGCGCACTGCGGCAGGTGCTTGGGCTTTGCCGCCGGAGAGTGCGCTGCAGGGCAAGTTGCTGCTCGACATGCCGGCGCTCGACTGGCTGGTGGCGGTGCTGCCGGAAAACATCACGCTGGCCGGCAGTCTGGGGGCCGAGGTGGAGATCGGCGGCACCATCGAGACGCCGCAGCTGCTGGGCGATGTCAAAGGACAGGGGCTGGAAGTCAACGTCATTGACCAGGGCTTGCTGCTGGGCGGTGGCGAGCTGGCCTTGCGTTTTGATCGGGAACAGGTCGAGCTGCAGCAGCTGGTGTTTACCTCGGCCAACCGCATCCAGCCGCGTGAAAAGCGCATTCCGCTGGCGCGACTGACCGCCAGCCCTGGGCGGTTGCAGGCCAGCGGCAAATTTGATCTGGCCAGCGGTGCCAGTCATTTCGAATTCAGTGCCGACCGGCTGCCTTTGCTGCAGCGTGCCGATCGCTGGCTGTTGCTGTCCGGCAGCGGCAAGGCGAGTGGCGATGAGAGCAGCCTGGCGCTTGATGCCGATTTCCGCACCGATGCCGGTTATATCGAGCTTGCTGACGTGCCGCCGCCCAGTCTGTCTGATGACGTGCACATCGTGGACTCCGACGAAGCCGAAGCGGAAACAGGCGAAGCGTTTGCGCTCACTGCAGACGTGCGGGTCAAGCTCGGTGAAGCCTTGTATGTTTCAGCACTGGGGCTGGAAACCCGTCTCGGTGGCGAACTGACCGTGCGTCTGCGTCCGGACAAGCCGATGGCGGCCATCGGCAGCATCAACACCATCGGCGGCAGTTTTCAAGGTTATGGTCAGCAGCTCACCATCGAGCGCGGGGTGATCAATTTCCAGGGCCCGCTGGATGCGCCCGGGCTGGACATCCTTGCCTTGCGCAAAGGTCTCGAAGTTGAAGCCGGGGTGGCGGTGACCGGCAGCGCCAAGCGACCTTTGCTGCGTCTGGTCTCCGAGCCCAATGTGCCGGATCCGGACAAGCTGTCGTGGATTGTGCTGGGGCGCGCGCCCGACAGCGGCTCCGGCGCTGACATGGCCTTGTTGCTGCCCGCTGCGCAGGCGCTGCTCGGCGGCTCGGGTGGTGGCATGACCGAGGAGTTGTCCAACAGTCTTGGTCTGGACAGCTTTTCGTTGGGTCAGGGCGAGCTCAACAGCACCTCGCGTACTGCGAGCAGCAAGGTGGTCGGCAGCGGCTCGACGGTGGCATCCGGTCCGGCGTCCACCGGTCAGGTGTTGAGCGTCGGCAAGCGGCTGGGTCCGGATCTGTTCTTCTCGTTCGAGCAGAGTCTCGGCGGGGCGGAAACCCTTGCCAAGCTCACCTACCAGCTCAGCCGCCGTCTGTCAGCAGTGATTCGCAGTGGCAGCGACAACAGCGTCGATCTGCATTACGGGATCAATTACCGCTGAGTTTTTGTCTGTTTTCGTGCTGTTTTGGCGCTGTTTTGGTGGTTTGTGTGCTTACTTCCTGCGTTCGAGCGTGACGAAGTCGAAGGCGTATTCGTTGTCGGCATCAGCCGCGTGGCGCTCGCGGCGGGTTTCGTCAAAGGCGCTGCGCTCGAACGCCGGAAAAACGGTGTCGCCGTCAATGTCAGCGTGGATTTCGGTCAGTTCGATGCGGTCAACGCGATCGAGCAGCAGCGCATAAAGCTGGGCGCCGCCGATGATGGCGATCTGCTCGGCACCGGCTGCCGCCCGCAGCGCATCGTCGAGGGTGGGGAATACTTCCGCCCCTTCAGCCTGCAGCCCGGTATTGCGGCTGATCACCAGATTGCGCCGCTGTGGCAGCGGGCGGCCGAGTGAATCCCAGGTCTTGCGTCCCATCAGCACCGGATGGCCGACCGTGAGGCGGCGGAAGTGCTGCAGGTCGGACTTCAGCCGCCACGGCAGCTGGTTGTCACGGCCGATGATGCCGTTGCGCGCCACGGCAACCACGAACACCAGTTCAGGCGGTTTCATACTGCCACCTCCGCCTTGATGTGCGGATGAGCTTCGTAGCCGTCGATGCGGAAATCTTCGAAGCGGAAGGCGAAAATGTCGTTCACCGCCGGGTTGATGTGCAGTTGCGGCGGCGGAAAAGTGCTGCGCGCCAGCTGGGTGCGTGCCTGTTCGAGGTGGTTCAGGTAGAGATGGCAATCACCGCCGGTCCAGATGAAGTCGCCCACTTCCAGCGCGCAGACCTGGGCCACCATGTGGGTGAACAAGGCGTAGGAAGCGATGTTGAACGGCACACCGAGAAAAATATCGGCGCTGCGCTGGTACAGCTGGCAGGACAGGCAGCCGTCAGCGACGTAGAACTGGAACAGGGCGTGGCAGGGCGGCAAGGCCATCTGCTCGACTTCGCCCGGATTCCAGGCGGCCACCAGGTGACGGCGCGAGTCGGGGTTGCGGCGCAGGCCATCGATCAGCTGGCTGATCTGGTCGATCCGGCGACCATCGGCCGCTTCCCAGCGTCGCCATTGCTTGCCATACACCGGGCCGAGTTCGCCGTCAGCGTCCGCCCATTCATCCCAGATCGAGACGCCGTTTTCCTTCAGATAAGCAATGTTGGTGTCGCCCTGCAGAAACCACAGCAGCTCGTGGATGATCGAGCGCAGGTGCAGCTTCTTGGTGGTGAGCAGCGGAAAACCGGCTTGCAGCGGAAAGCGCATCTGCCAGCCGAACACCGACAGGGTGCCGGTGCCGGTGCGGTCCTCTTTGCGGCTGCCGTGATCGAGCACGTGCTGCATGAGCTGAAGATACTGTTGCATGGACGAACTCCGGAAAAAGATGGTGAGCCGGACAGCGCGGCAGGGTACTCAGCGCCGCTGCGCGCCTCGCGCGCGGTCGGCATGAAAGCGGCTGACGGTGGCGGCGAAAGTGCCTTCGGCAATGGCTTCGCGCAGCTCGCCGGTGAAAGTCTGGTAATAGTGCAGATTGTGTACGGTGTTGAGCATGCTGCCGAGAATTTCGTCGCTGCGATGCAGATGATGCAGATAGGCGCGACTGAAATTGCGGCAGGTGTAGCAGCTGCAGGATGGGTCGAGCGGGCCGGTGTCCTGCTTGTGGATGGCGTTCTTGATCTTGATGTCACCGTAGCGGGTGAACAGCCAGCCGTTGCGTGCATTGCGCGTCGGCATCACGCAGTCGAACATGTCGATGCCGGCGCTGATGCCGGCGACGATGTCTTCCGGCGTGCCCACGCCCATCAGGTAACGGGGCTTGTCGCTCGGCAGGCGTGGTGCCGTGTGAGCGAGGATGCGTGCCATGTCTTCTTTCGGTTCGCCGACCGACAGACCGCCGATGGCATAGCCGTCAAAGCCGATTTCGCTGAGTGCGGCGAGCGAGTCGTCGCGCAAGTCTTCGTACATGCCGCCCTGAACGATGCCGAACAGCGCATTGCGATTGCCGAGGCGATCGAATTCGTCACGCGAGCGGCGTGCCCAGCGCTGCGACAGCTGCATCGAGCTGGCGGCAGCTTCATGGCTGGCCGGGTAAGGCGTGCATTCGTCGAAGATCATCACGATGTCGGCGTTGAGCACGGTCTGGATCTGCATCGAGATTTCCGGAGTGAGCATCAGGCGGGCGCCGTCGATCGGGCTGGCAAATTTGACCCCTTCTTCGCTGATCTTGCGCAGCGCACCCAGGCTGAAAACCTGAAAACCGCCGGAATCGGTGAGGATCGGCTTGTCCCAACTCATGAAACGATGGAGGCCTTCATGAGCGCGAATCACCTCCAGCCCAGGACGCAGCCAGAGGTGGAAAGTGTTGCCGAGGCAGATCTGGGCGCCGATGTCGGCGAGCATCGCCGGCGTCATCGCTTTTACCGTGCCGTAAGTGCCGACCGGCATGAACACCGGGGTTTCGACCACGCCGTGCGCAAGCTGCAGGCGGCCGCGACGGGCGCCGCCATCGGTGGCAAGAAGTTCAAACTGCATCGTGTTCGGCCTCCGGATCACGGCTGAGGAACATGGCGTCGCCGTAACTGAAAAAGCGGTACTGGCTGGCGATGGCGTGAGCGTAGGCACGGCGGATCGGCCCCATGCCGGCAAAGGCTGACACCAGCATCAGCAGGGTGGATTTGGGCAGGTGAAAATTGGTCAGCAAGGCATCGACCACCTGGAAGTGGAAACCGGGCAGGATGAAAATGCTGGTTTCATTGCTGCCGGCGACGAGCGGGCCTTCCTGGGCGGCTGCTTCCAGCGCACGCATGCTGGTGGTGCCGACTGCGATCACCCGTTTGCCCGCCGCATGGGTGGCGGCGATCGCATCCACCGTAGCCTGTGGAATGAAGTAGCGTTCGCGGTGCATGCGATGGGCACCGAGTTCGTCGCTGCGCACCGGCTGGAAGGTGCCGGCGCCGACATGGAGGGTGAGCCAGGCGCTGCGCACGCCTTTGGCGCGCAGCTGGGCGAGCAGGGCGTCGTCGAAGTGCAGGCCGGCGGTGGGCGCGGCGACCGAGCCCGGATGACGGGCGAACACGGTCTGGTAGCGGCTTTCGTCAGCGTCATCAGCGGCCCGTTCGATGTAGGGCGGCAGCGGCAGCTTGCCGTGGCGTTCGAGCAAGGCGAATACGGTTTCTTCAGCAGGAAAGCGCAGATGAAAAAATTCGCCGACGCGGCCAAGCACTTCGACGCTGAAAGCGTCTGCCAGGCGCAGATGGCTGCCGGCGCGCGGTGATTTGCTGGCGCGGATCTGCGCCAGTGCTTCGTGTTCGCCGAGGGTGCGCTCGATCAGCACTTCGACTTTGCCGCCACTGTCCTTCTCGCCATGCAGGCGGGCGTGGAGGACGCGGGTGTCGTTGAACACCAGCAGATCGCCGGAGTGGATGAAGTCGAGCAGATCGCTGATATGGCGGTCGAGCAGCGGCGCCTTTTGCTCGCTTGGCGGAGAGCTTGCCGGCGGGGGGCTTACCACCAGCAGGCGGCTGGCGCTGCGCTCGGCGAGCGGTGCCTGGGCGATCAGTTCGGGCGGGAGAGGGTAGTCGAAGTCCTGCAGGCTGAGAGGCATGAGAGAGCTGGGCTGGGTGGGCAGGAGGAAAGGTAGCGTGGGGTAGGGTGAGCGAAGTCTGGGACAATCAGCGACAATTATCAGTCGGCCGCTTGCCGGCAGGCACATTGTTCGGTGATAATGCGCGCCTTCCCTGCCGGGATGGCGGAATCGGTAGACGCAGCGGATTCAAAATCCGCCGCCGCAAGGT
>JAVEVA010000024.1:0-38747 GCA_034005275.1 Thauera sp.
CGCCTTTGCGCCCTGGCCACGGCCGGCGCGGGCACTGCTGTGGGGTGTTCTGATTTGGGAGCCGCTTGGCGCCGATCATCGTGGTCTGCTTGTGCCACTCGCCGCCGGTTTGCCGGGATGGCGTGATGCCTGGCAGCACAGCCATCCCGGACGCCCGCATGCGCCCACGGTCGGGCTGCACGGCGCGGAATGGCCGGGGCGACGCTTTTGCTGTGATTATTTCCTGGTCAGCGCTGGTCTGGATGAGCAGCTGCGCAGCCTGCGGGTGGTCGAAGCCACGGCTGCTTCCGATCACCAGCCGCTGCTGCTCGAGATCGACTGCTGAGGGGTCGTCGGCTACCACCGCGGCTACTGCCACCGCTACTGCCACTATTGGTAGCAGATGTCGGTGATCTCGATTTCACGTTCTCCAGCCGGGCTGCGAAAGCGGACCACGTCGCCGATGCGGGCCTTGAGGATCGCGCGGGCGAGCGGCGAAATCCAGCTGATGCGGCCGGCACTGGCATCCGCCTCATCGACGCCGACGATCTGCCAGCGCTGGCTCTCGTCGCTGTCGAGATCGAGCAGTTCCACCGTGGCGCCGAAATAGACGCCTTCCAGATCCTGCTGGCGTTCCGGATCGACCACTTCGGCACTTTCGATGCGCTTGATCAGGAAGCGGATGCGGCGATCGATTTCACGCAGCCGCTTCTTGCCGTAAATGTAGTCGCCATTTTCCGAGCGATCGCCATTGCCTGCTGCCCAGGCGACGGTTTCCACCAACCGTGGCCGTTCGATGCGCACCAGCTGGTCGAGTTCGCTGCGCAAGCCTTCATAGCCGCGACGGGTCATGTAGTTCTTGCTGCCGGCAGGCAGGCGCAGGCCGGGGCTGAAGCCCTCGTCCTCTTCGTCATCCTCATCGCGCTCCTTGACAAAGGCCTTGTTCACTGCGGCGTCCTCCCTCGATCACATCACTTCAGAGCGGGCATGATAAGCAAATTGCCGCTGCAGCGGGCCTGCTGCGGCCAGGGTCGGTTGAGAATGTCGTGGTGCCGGCTTACCATTGCGGGTTCGGGTGCCGCGCTCATGCTTGGAGTGAGATGGCCGGATGAGAGCAAGGAAATGGCGAGAGGGCGGGTGGCGATGAGTGAGCAGATTGTCCATATTGGCGGGGTCAGCCTGCGGCAGCAACTGGCTGCCTTGCGTGCGGAGCATCAGGATCTGGATGAGGCCATTGGCCGCCTGGCGCGGATGCCGCTGGGCGATGAACTGCTGCTGCGCCGCATGAAAAAACGCAAGCTGGCGCTCAAGGACCGGATTGCTGCGCTTGAGACCTCCTTCGATCCGGACGAACGGGCTTGAAGGAGGCAAGGATCGTGGCTGACGCAAAAATTCTGCCGATCGAATCTGCCGGCGTGACGTTTTCGGTCCGGCAGCTCGATTGTGCGGGCGAGACCGTCCGTTACCGGCTGGTCACTGCTGCGGCCACTGCCGCCAGCACCAGTACGCCGGCTTCCGCGCCGCCCTGGCTGCTGCTGCATGGCGCCGGTCATGATGGCGGGGTGTGGGAGCCGCTGGCCGCATCGCTTGCGCTGGCGGGGGCGCCAGTCTATCTGCCTGATCTGCCTGCTCACGGCGGCAGCGGCGGTGTGCCGCGAACTTCGATCGAGGATTTTGCCCGCTGGACACTCGGGGTGCTCGATGCTCTCGGCCTGCAGCAGGTTCGTCTGGTCGGGCACAGCATGGGATCGCTGATTGCGCTGGCACTCGCTGCGCGGGCGCCGCAGCGTTGCACCAGTCTGGCCCTGCTGGGCAGCAGCGTGCCGCTGCCGGTTGCGCCTTTTCTGCTGGAGGCCGTGCTTGCCGAACCTGAGCGCGCTTTTGCGCTCATCAACAAGTTTTCCTTCGCTGTCCCGGCGAGCGAGGACGGCGAGGCAGTGGCCCGTCACCAGCAACTGCTGACGGACAACCTGGCCCGCATGCGAGCAGCGGGGGGCGAGGTGCTGGCCCACGACCTGCATGCCTGCGATCGCTGGCAGGGCGGTGAAGCGGCCGCACGCAGCCTGCAGGTGCCGGTGCTGGTGCTTGGGGCTGAACTGGATCGCATGACTCCACTGGCTGCCAGCCTGGCATTGCAGGGCTTGTTTGCAGGCAACCAGGCGGGGGCCATCCACCGCCAGCTTGCTGGCTGCGGACACGGCATGATGCTCGAGCAGCCGGCAGCGCTGGCGCAGACCTTGTTCGAGCATGCTGGACTAACACCCTTTGATACAACTGCAATACAATGTTGACCTGTATCAACTCGAGTTTTGTGTCGATGCGTAAGCTGCGCGCTCCTTTCGCTCTCCGGCAGGCGGCTGCAGTCTGACGCGGGATCGGTTTTCAACTAAGAGGTAACTCACATGCAATCGCAAGCGACTTATAACTACAAAGTCGTGCGCCAGTTCTCCATCATGGCGGTGGTGTGGGGCATCGTGGGCATGCTTGTCGGCGTCATCGCCGCCGCGCAGCTCGTGTGGCCTGAACTGAACGTGCACGAATTCCTGCATTTTGGCAGGCTCCGTCCGCTGCATACCAACGCGGTGATCTTCGCCTTCGGTGGTTCGGCGCTGTTTGCAACGTCCTACTATGTTGTGCAGCGCACCTGTCATACCCGGCTGTTTGCGCCCGGTCTGGCAGCGTTCACCTTCTGGGGCTGGCAGCTGGTCATCGTGCTCGCGGCAATCACCCTGCCGCTGGGCTATACCTCGTCGAAGGAATATGCCGAACTCGAGTGGCCGATCGACATCCTGATCGCCATCGTCTGGGTTTCCTACGCCATCGTCTTCTTCGGCACCATCGCCAAGCGCAAGGTGTCGCACATCTACGTGGCGAACTGGTTCTTCGGTGGCTTCATCCTCACCGTGGCCCTGCTGCACATCGTCAACAGCATGGCGATCCCCATTTCGCTCACCAGCATGAAGTCCTACTCGGCCTATGCCGGGGTGCAGGATGCGATGGTGCAGTGGTGGTACGGCCACAACGCGGTGGGCTTCTTCCTGACCGCCGGCTTCCTCGGCATGATGTACTACTTCGTGCCCAAGCAGGCTGACCGTCCGGTGTATTCCTATCGCCTGTCGGTGGTGCACTTCTGGGCACTGATCTTCACCTACATGTGGGCGGGTTCGCACCACCTGCACTACACCGCGCTGCCGGACTGGACCCAGTCGGTCGGCATGGTGTTCTCGCTCATCCTGCTGGCACCGTCCTGGGGCGGCATGATCAACGGCATCATGACCCTGTCAGGTGCCTGGCACAAGCTGCGTACCGATCCGATCCTCAAGTTCCTCATCACCTCGCTGTCCTTCTACGGCATGTCCACCTTTGAAGGCCCGATGATGTCGATCAAGACGGTGAATGCGCTGTCGCACTACACCGACTGGACCGTGGGCCACGTGCACTCCGGCGCACTCGGCTGGGTGGCGATGATTTCGATCGGCTCGATCTACTTCCTGCTGCCGCGCATGTATGGCAAGACCGAGATGTACAGCGTCCGCCTGATCAACGTGCACTTCTGGCTCGCCACCATCGGCATCGTGCTCTACATCGCCTCGATGTGGATTTCCGGCGTGATGCAAGGCCTGATGTGGCGTGCGACCAACCCGGACGGCACCCTGACCTATTCCTTCGTCGAAAGCGTCAAGGCCAGCTACCCGTTCTGGACCATCCGCTTCATCGGTGGTGTGCTCTTCCTCAGCGGCATGCTGACCATGTTCTACAACATGGTGAAGACCATCGCTGGCGAGAAGGCCTACGAGGCCCCGGTGCTCACCCCCGCTGCCGCGCACGCCTGACAGGAGTTGAAACAACATGGCTGAATCAAAACACGCAAAAATCGAGCGTAACGTCTTTCTGATGATCGTGCTGACGCTGATGACGGTCAGCGTCGGTGGTCTGGTGGAAATCGTGCCGCTCTTCTTCCAGCACTCGACCATGGAGGCGATCGACCTCAAGGGCAACAAGCTCGAAGTCAAGCCGTACGATCCGGTGCGTCTGATGGGACGTGACATCTACATCCGCGAAGGCTGCAACAACTGCCATTCGCAGATGATCCGTCCCTTCCGTGCCGAGACCGAGCGCTACGGCCACTACTCGGTGGCGGGGGAGTACATCTACGACCACCCCTTCCTGTGGGGCTCGAAGCGTACTGGTCCCGATCTGGCCCGGGTTGGTGGTCGCTACTCCGACGAGTGGCAGCGCGCTCACCTGATCAATCCGCGTGATGTGGTGCCGGAATCGAACATGCCGGCCTTCCCCTGGCTGGATCGCCCGGTGCGTACCGATGACATCCAGTTGCGCATGCGGGCACTCAACAAGGTGGGTCATCACAAGTACAGCGCTGAAGAAATCGATGCCGCCCCGGCTGCGCTGGAAGGCAAGACCGAACTCGACGTCCTGGTCGAATACCTCCAGGGCATGGGTTCGGCGATTTCCGACTTTAACTGAGCGAGGAGCACGCCGTGGATATCAATGACATGCGCAGCCTGATCACCGTGCTTGCCTTCCTGTGCTTTCTGGCCATTGTCGGCTGGGCGTACAGCAAGCATGCCAAGGCTGGCTTTGATGAAGCGGCGAAGCTTGCCTTGAGCGATGAAGATCTGCCGGCCAGCACTGGCCGGCAAGACCAAGAGGGAAAAGCAAATGGCTGACTTTATCAGCGGTTTCTGGAACATGTACGTGATGGTGCTGGTGGCCTTGTCCGTACTGTTCTGCGTGTTCGTGCTGGTGTCCAACATTACCAAGCGCGAAGAGGGGCCGGTCGGCCTGCACGGTCACGTGTGGGACGAGACGCTGGCGGAATACAACAACCCGCTGCCGCGCTGGTGGATGTATCTGTTCTGGATCACCATCTTCTTTGCAGTGTTCTATCTCGCCACCCACCCGGGTTTTGGCGATACCAATCAGCACCGTGGTCAGATCGCCCAGTACGAACGCGAAATGGCCCAGGCGGACGAAAAATACGGCCCGATTTTCGCCAAGTATCGCGAAATGGACGTGCTGGCGGTGGCTGCCGATCCGGAAGCCAACGGCATGGGCCAGCGCATGTTCCTGACCTATTGTGCCCAGTGTCACGGTTCGGCCGCCCAGGGTGCGAAAGGTTTCCCCAACCTCACGGATGATGAGTGGCTGTGGGGTGGTGATCCGGAAACCATCAAGGAAACCATTACCGAAGGCCGGATGGGGATGATGCCGCCGCAAGGACCGGTGCTTGGTGGTGAAGGCGTGAAGGATGTGGCCAACTATGTGCGTTCGCTGTCCGGCCTCGCTCACGACTCCCTGCGCGCCCAGCGTGGCAAGGAAAGCTTCGACACCGTGTGCGCGGTGTGTCACAGCCCGGAAGGGACCGGCAATCCCATGCTTGGTGCGCCTGACCTGACCAACAAGCACTGGCTGTATGGCTCGTCCGAAGCAACCGTCATCGAAACCATCACCCATGGCCGTACCAACCGCATGCCGGCCTTCGGTGAATTCCTCGGTGAAGACAAGATTCACCTGCTGACCGCTTATGTGGTCAGTCTGAGCAAGAAGTAAGTTGCAGTCCTTGCCCCTGCCGTTGTCGGCAGGGTGACAGACCCGGGAGGAGGGGGCCCTCCCGGGCTTTTCATCGAACAAGAACAAAAACCAACTTGTCAGTGAAACCATGAGCAGCCCATCCCCTGAGCCTAGGCAAGACGAACAAAGCGGACAAAATGTGCAAGGCGCGAAGAACGCACCATCCGCCAAGCAGAAATCAGCCGATTCTTCCGGCTCTCTTTACGAATCGAAGCGCAAGCTTTATGTGCGTTCAGTCACCGGTCTCTTTGCCAACTGGCGCTGGGGGCTGGTGTGGTTCACTCAGATCATCTATTTCGGCCTGCCCTGGTTGACCTGGAACGACCGTCAGGCGGTCCTGCTTCATCTGACCGAACGCAAGTTCTATATCTTTGGCTGGGTGTTCTGGCCGCAGGATGTGCTGTTCCTCGCCCTGCTGCTGATCATCTCCGCTTATGCGCTGTTTTTCTTTACCGCCATGGCCGGCAGGCTATGGTGTGGCTACGCTTGCCCACAGACGGTCTACACCGAGATCTTCATGTGGATCGAGGAAAAGTTCGAAGGCAAGCATCTTCAACGCCAGAAGCTCGACAAGGCGCCGTTCAGTGGCAACAAGCTGCTGCGCCGTGGCGGCAAGTATCTGGCCTGGATCGCGTTCTCGCTGTGGACCGGTTTCACCTTCGTTGCTTATTTTTCACCGCTGCATGAATTGCTTGCTGCGCTGCCCAGCCTCAGCTTCGGTCCCTGGGAAGGTTTCTGGATGCTGTTCTACGGCGGCTTCACCTATCTGTTTGCCGGCGTGATGCGCGAGCAGGTCTGCAAGTACATGTGCCCGTATGCACGTTTCCAGGCGGTGATGTTCGACCCCGATACACTGGTGATCACTTATGACGAAGCGCGCGGCGAGCCGCGCGGCACGCGTCGCAAGGGTGTCGATCCGAAGACGGTGAGCAAGGGCGATTGCATTGATTGCGGTATCTGCGTCCAGGTCTGTCCGACCGGAATTGACATCCGCGATGGTCTCCAGTACGAGTGCATCGGTTGCGCGGCCTGTATCGACGCCTGTGACGATGTGATGGACAAGATGAACTATCCGCGCGGCCTGATCCGCTACTCGACCGAGAATGCGCTCAAGCAGGGTTGGGGCAAGAAGGAAATCGTCGGCCATGTGGTGCGGCCGCGTACCCTGATCTACGGTCTGGTCTTTGCGCTGATGGTGTTCGGGTTCGTTTTCCTGCTCGCCGGTCGTGAGCCGCTGCGCATGGATGTCATTCGTGACCGCTCTTCGCTCGGCCGCGAAATCGAAGGCGGACTGATCGAGAACGTCTACAGTCTGCAAGTGATGAACATGAGCGAGCGGACGCGCAGTTTCCGGATCGAAGTTTCCGGTCTGCCTGGCATCCAGATCACCAGCACCCAGCAGGTTGAAGTGGCGCCGGCTTCGTCGGAGTCGCTGACTACCCAGGTGGTAGCACCTTATGGCGAAGGGGAGCCGGGTGCCAACCCGATCTCCTTCCGGATCACCGCTGAAGATGATGCAGCGCTGAGTCTGGATGAAAAAGCCACTTTCCTGATCCCACGTTGAGTGTTGAAGTGAATTCGATGACTAGTCCAGACCAGCCGGTTCAGCCCTGGTACAAGCAAGGTTGGCCGTGGTTCCTGATTCTTTTTCCCGCGATCGCGGTGGTGGCCGGCACCATCACCCTGATCATCGCCGCTCGTACTTTTGACGGTCTGGTGATCGATGATTACTACAAGCAGGGCAAGGCGATTGTCCAGAGCACGGATCGCCTCGAACGCGCCGGCGAGCTGGGTCTGGAAGCCCGTCTTCAGCTTCGCGACGATTCGGTGCGGGTCGAACTGGATGCGCTCGATCTGAGCAGGCTGCCGCCACGTCTGTTGCTGACCATTTCCCACCCGACCCGGGATGGCATGGATCAGAGTGTGGTGATGACCGCCGTCGAGGCGGGTGTGTATGAAGCGCCGGTGCAGCCACTGAGCAGCGGGCGCTGGTTGTTCCTGATCGAAGATGAGCCCCGCAGCTGGAAAATGAACGGGGCCACTCAACTCCCGACAGAGACGGATTTCAGGATTGTTTCACCGGTTTCTTGATTTTCTTTCCAAGGGAGAACTGCCATGGCCTGGCAATTGCTGATGACGAGCGATATCGGTCTGCTGAGTTTGTTCACGATTCTGTTCATTATTTTCATGGCGTTCTATTTGTGGCGCTTTGTCAGCAAGAAAATGGATGAAGAGCAGTCGGGCGGCCAGTGATCGGGCGTCAGGTGTACCAGAAACGGCCTCGCAAGAGGCCGTTTTTTCGTTTGCAGCGCAACTGGCAGCGGTTCAGCGATAAACCAGCACCGGGATCTTGCTGTGGGTGAGTACCTTCTGGGTTTCGCTGCCCAGCAGCAGGCTGGCGAGACCGCGGCGGCCGTGCGAAGCCATGAAGATCAGATCGCAACCGTGACGATCGGCGGCATCGATCACCGCTTCGTAGGGCACTTCATTGACTACGGTGTCGGTGGCGGCATCGACGCCTTCGCTGTCGGCAACTGCCTTGGCCTTGCTGAGGATCGCCTGGGCTTCTGCTTCGACCGAACGGGCGAACTGCTCCGGGGTGGTCGGATCGATCAGCGCGCCTTCGCCGTAGATCGGCATCGGAAAATCAGGCTGGGCGTAGAAGAAAGTGACGCGCGCCTGGATTGATCTGGCGAAATTGACGGCATGAGATACGGCACTTTCGGACAAGGGGGAACCATCGGTGGGGACGAGAACGTGCTTGAACATGTGAATCAGCTCCAGTGGTGTGTGTGAACCGATTATAGCGGTCTGCATCGAATGCTGGGCGGGTGCGTGAGAATCGGTTCGTCTGCGGGTAGCGGCAGCCTTCGCAGCACGGACAGGCTCTGCCCCTGAAGCTGCGGGACTGCGATCGACCAGCAAGACTCGCTGACGAAAAGTGATGAATCGTGAGACACTGATGCAATCCCTCATCGGTGAACACAGCCAGGGACAGGGGGCATTGACAATGCGCTCTGTTCTTGCCGAGCAAGCAGGAGAATGGTCATGGCCGAGCAAGCAGGAAAACAGACAGGCGCCGGCAGGAAAGTGCGCAAGGACAGCGAGCGCAGCAGGGGAGAACCCGAAGCAAGATGGCAGGCCGGGGTTGGACCGCGGCCGCCGGAGATGTACAAGACCCTGCAGCGGATGAATGACGGTATCACCAAGGCGGCGGACCCGCTGGGGCTGACCGCTCCGCTGATCCACGCTCAGCTGGCCTGGCTCAGCCACCCTTACGAACTTGGGCAGCGCATGGCAGCGCTCTCTTCCGATCTGTGGCGGCTGCAGTGGCATAGCTGGAACAGGATGGTGGGGCTGCCGAGCGAAGATCCGATCGTCCCTCATCCCGAAGATGGGCGCTTTGCCGACCCGGTATGGACCGACTCGGCGAGCTGGGATCTGATCAAGGAATGGTATCTGGCCCTCACCCGTCATACCCAGGACATGCTCTACGACACGCCGGCGCTGTCCGGCAAGGATCGCCGGCGGGCGGCGTTCTGGTGGCGGATCTGGCTCAATGCGATGGCGCCGACCAATTTCCTGTTCACCAATCCGGTGGCCTTGCGCAAGGCGGTCGAAACCAATGGCCAGAGTTTGCGCGATGGCTGGGATAATTTCGTCGCCGACATGCGTGCCGGCGATGTGCGCATGAGCAATACCGAGGACTTCAAGGTTGGCGAAAATCTTGCCAATACGCCGGGTTCGGTGATTTTCCGCAATCGTCTGCTCGAAGTCATTCACTACGCGCCGGCCCGGAAGAAAGTCCATGCCCAGCCGGTGGTGTTCATCACTCCCTGGATCAACAAGTTCTATGTGCTGGATCTCAACCCGAAGCGCAGCATGGTCCGTTTCATGCTTGAGCAGGGCTTTGATGTCTATATCACCAGCTGGAAAAATCCCGATGCCTCGATGAGCGAAGTCGCTTTTGACGATTATCTGCTCGAAGGCCTGGACACCATCATCCGCGTGGCGCGCGAGTTCAGTGGCGCCGACAAGGTCCATGCCGTCGGCTACTGCATCGGTGGTACCGCCCTGAGCATGTATCTAGCCTGGGCCAATCGCCATTACGGCGCCGATGCGGTGCCGGTGGCGGACTGGACCTTGTTCACCACCCTGGTTGATTTCCGTGAGCCGGGCGATATCGAAGTCTTCATCGACGAAGGCAGTATCGATTACCTGTGCGACAAGATGTCGCGCACCGGCTTCCTCGACGGTAAGGACATGGCGGCTTCCTTCCGCCTGCTGCGCTCCAACAGCCTGATCTGGCAGTACGTAGTCAATGGCTGGCTGTGTGGCGACGCACCCAAGCCCTTTGATGTGCTGTACTGGAACATGGATTCGACCCGCATGCCGTATGCCATGCATGCGTGGTATCTGCGCGAACTCTACCTGCACAATCGTCTGGTCAAGCCGGATGCGCTGGAAGTGGCCGGTGAACAGCTCGACCTCGCCGCGATCGGGCAGCCGCTGTATGCAGTGGGCGCCATTGATGACCACATCGCTCCCTGGCGGCAGACTTTCCTGGTGAACAACCACGTCACCGGCGAGCGGCGCTATGTGCTGAGCAGCTCGGGTCACATTCTCGGCATCCTCAACCCGGTGGTCGATCCGCCGAAACGGCGTTACTGGGTGGATGATGTCTTCCGCTCCGACACTTCCGAAGCCTGGTATCAGCGTGCCGAGGAATTTGCCGGCAGCTGGTGGGAAGACTGGATGAAGTGGCTCAAGCCGCGGGCAGGCGAGATGGTCGATGCCCGGCCGGCGGCAAGCAAGGCTTTCCCGGAGCTGGTTCCCGCACCGGGCAACTATGTGCGCGAGCGCTGACGTGCAGCTGAGCTTCCGGCAGGATGCTCAGCTTGATGGGTAGCGAGCGAGTTCCGCCGGATCGTGCACCGTGATCTGGCGGCCTTGCACCTTGATCAGCCCGGCCTGGCTCAGTTCATTGAAGATCCGGGACAGGGTTTCGGGAGTGAGGTTGAGCCGGGAGGCGATCACCTGCTTGCTGGTGGGCAGGGCGACGACTTCCGGGCCTTCGCCGTCGACAAACTGCATCAGATAGCCGATCACGCGCTGGGTGCTCGAGCGCAGCGAGTAGGTCTCGACGTCCTGGATCAGACTGTGCAGGCGCACCGACATGCCGGCGAGCAGCTTGTGGGCAAACGACGGCTCCTGGTCGATCAGTTCGCTCACCACCGCCTGGCTGACATGAATCAGCGAAGTATCGGTGAGCGCTTCGGCAAATACCGGGTAAGGCTTGTTCATGAACATCACTGCTTCACCGAAGCTGTGCATCGGGCCTACAATCTCGACCACTTTTTCCGTGCCCTGCGGCGAAGAGAAAGCGAGCTTGATCTGGCCGGAGACGACGAAATAGAAGCCGTGCGGCTGGTCGCCGCGCTGGAACAGCACTTCGCCACGGCTGACGTAACGGTCGCGGATGTAGCGGCTGACGCGCTCGATGTCCGTTTCCGAGAGTTCGCCAAACAGCGGAATGCGGCGCAGCAGGGAGGGAATGTTGATGATGGGTGGGGACATGCCTTGCCTTTTGTGTAAAAACAGGCTTTCGCGGGAAACGGCCATTCTAACCGAGCAGGGCCGGGATGCGCTGCCGCCGAGCCGATAGAGGAGTCCGATGTATCTTGCAATCAAACATCTGCACGTGAGCTGTATCGTGATCAGCGTGCTGGGTTTCATCCTGCGCGGATGGTGGATGTGGACCGGCAGCCCCTTGCTCAACAGCCGGCCGGCACGGATCTTGCCGCATCTGATCGATTCCACCCTGTTCTTCAGTGCGCTGGCCTTGACCATCATGATCGGCCAGTATCCCTTCGTTGCCGGCTGGGCAACGGCGAAGATCCTCGGTCTGCTGCTCTACATCGTGCTGGGCACGCTGGCGCTCAAGCGCGGCCGTACCCGCAGCCAGCGCGCGATCGCCTTCGTGCTGGCGCTGGTGACTTATGCGTGGATCATCTCGGTGGCGATGAGCAAGGACCCGGCCGGGATGTTTGCCGGGCTGTGGTGAGCAGCAAGTCGCATCAGTGCGGCTCGGCAACGCCGTGGTGATGGACCAGCTTGCGCAGGCCGGCACTGTCGAGCAGACGGATGTGTTTCTGCTGGACGGTGATGAGGCCTTCTTCCTGAAAGCGCGAGAAGGCGCGTGACACGGTCTCGAGCTTGAGGCCAAGGTAGGAGCCGATCTCCTCGCGTGTCATGCGCAGATGAAATTCGGCAGAGGAAAAACCGCGCGCAGTGAAGCGGTGCGACATGTTGAGCAGGAAGGCAGCGAGGCGCTCTTCGGCACGCATCGAGCCGAGAAGCATCATCACGCCGTGATCGCGGACGATCTCGCGGCTCATCACCTTGTGGAACTGATGTTGCAGGCCGTCGATCTCGCGTGCCAGCTGTTCGAGCCGGGCGTAGGGGATGACGCAGACTTCGCTGTCTTCGAGGGCGATCGCGTTGCAGCTGTGCTTTTCGCTGCTGATGCCGTCAAGACCGAGAATTTCGCCCGTCATCTGGAAGCCGGTGACCTGTTCGCGGCCGTCCTCGAGCAGGACGTCGGTCTTGAACGAGCCGGTGCGGATGGCGAAGATCGCTTCAAAGGGATCGCCATTGCGATACAGGCTGTGCTGGCGCTTGACCTTGCGCCGGGTGCCGATGAGGGCATCGAGCTGGCGCAGCTGGCATTCGCTCATGCCGAAAGGCAGGCACAGCTCGATCAGATTGCACTGTGAGCAGGCCGTCTTGAGTTCATTGACTGTGATCGACACGCCAGGTTGGCCTCCTGTTGCTGCCGGGGCAGCAAGCTTGAATGTCCGTCGGGGGCAGGGCAGGCTGACTGCCTTGCAAGAGCTCCGGAGCGGGGCGGAACATGATCCGTTTCGCCATCGCTTCCATTGCCGGCTCAAGCGCCGCTGTCCGGCGCGTTGTTCGGCGTGTTGTTCGGCGTGTTGTTCGGCGTTGACCCACGTCAACCAATCCCGCCGGCGCTTCTGTCATTGTCTCGTCCACCGTCTTTTGCCCTGCCATGACTGCACATAACGAGCTTATCTTCGATGCGGAGCTGATCCGTCGTTTCGACATCAACGGCCCGCGCTATACCTCCTACCCGACTGCTGACCGCTTTGTCGAGGCCTTCGACGCCGAAGCGCTCAGGCTGTGGTTGAGGAAACGCTCGGTCGGCGGGGTGGGCAAACCGCTTTCATTATACTTTCATATCCCCTTCTGCAACACGATCTGCTACTACTGCGCCTGTAACAAGATCATCACCAAGGACCACGGTCGCTCGGCCAGGTATCTCAAGTATCTGGCACAGGAAATCGCCATGCAGGCCGCCTGTGTCGACGGTGATCGCCGCGTCACCCAGCTCCATCTGGGCGGCGGCACGCCGACTTTCCTCTCCCATGACGAGTTGCGCCAGTTGATGGCGGCGGTGCGCGAGCATTTCGAGCTGGTACCCAACGGCGAGTATTCGATTGAAGTCGATCCGCGCAAGGTGGATTTCGATACCGTCAAGCTGCTCGCCGAGCTCGGTTTCAACCGCATGAGCGTTGGCGTGCAGGACTTTGCCGCTGACGTGCAGCAGGCGGTGAATCGCATCCAGAGCGTCGCGGAAACCCGGTTGGTGATCGATGCGGCGCGTGCCACCGGTTTTAAATCGGTCAGTCTCGACCTGATCTACGGCCTGCCGCGACAGAACGTGAACAGCTTCAATCAGACGCTCGACACCGTGCTGGAGATCTCGCCCGACCGGGTCTCACTCTACAGTTATGCTCATCTGCCGGCACTGTTCAAGCCGCAGCGGCGGATTGCCGATCACGACATGCCTTCGGCTGATACCAAGCTCGAGCTGCTGCAGCTGGGCATCCGCCGGCTCACCGACGCCGGTTATGTCTATATCGGCATGGATCACTTTGCCAAGCCGGATGACGAGCTGGCGGTTGCCCAGCGTCAGGGACGGCTGCATCGCAACTTCCAGGGTTATTCCACCCAGGCCGAATGCGATCTGCTCGCCTTCGGTGTGTCGGCGATCGGCAAGATCGGTCCGATCTATGTGCAGAACGTCAAGACGCTGGACGAGTACTACGACATCATCGATCGCGGTGAGCTGCCGGTGCTGCGCGGCGTCGAGCTCAACGCCGACGACCTGCTGCGGCGAGCGGTGATTCAGGCACTGATGTGTCATTTCGAGCTGTCGATGCAGTCCTTCGAGATCGCCCACCTGATCAATTTCCGTGAGTATTTTGCCGCCGAGCTGGAAGACTTGAACGAAATGGCTGCTGCCGGGCTGCTGCGTATCGAAGGTGACTGGATCAGCGTGTTGCCGGCCGGGCGTCTACTGGTACGCGGTATTGCGATGGTGTTTGACCGTTACCTGCGTGCGAGCCGTGAGCGCGCCCGTTACTCACGGGTAATCTGACCGGTGACGCAAAATCGCATTGACCGCAGCGGCGAGCTCGGTTAACTTTGCGCGATTGTATCGGACTGTGACGGTCGGCCACTTGTTGGCCCCTTTATTGGCCACTGGCTGACCAGTTTTACTGGCCATTTAATGCTCGGGAGGGAGTATGCGTTTGATTCTGTTGGGACCGCCGGGAGCGGGCAAGGGCACTCAAGCCAATTTCATCAAGGAAAAATTCGGTATTCCGCAGATTTCCACTGGCGACATGCTGCGCGCGGCGGTCAAGGCCGGCACGCCGCTCGGCGTTGAAGCCAAAAAGGTGATGGATGCCGGTGGCCTGGTGTCCGACGACATCATCATCGGTCTGGTCAAGGATCGTCTGCAGGAAGATGACTGCAAGGCCGGCTACATGTTCGACGGTTTCCCGCGCACCATCCCGCAGGCGGATGCGATGAAGGATGCCGGGGTACCGATCGATTTCGTGCTCGAGATCGATGTGCCCGACAGCGAAATCATCGAGCGGATGAGTGGTCGTCGCGCTCACCTCGCTTCCGGCCGTACTTACCACATCAAGTACAATCCGCCGAAAGTCGAAGGCAAGGACGATGTCACCGGCGAAGACCTGGTGCAACGTGATGACGACAAGGAAGAGACGGTGAAGAAGCGTCTTGATGTCTATCACGATCAGACCAAGCCGCTGGTGGCCTACTACAGCAACTGGGCGGCTTCCGGGGATGCCAAGGCACCCAAGGTGCGCAAGATCGAAGGCCTTGGTGCGGTCGACGAGATCACCGCCCGCGCTTTTGCTGCGCTGAAGTAATTCGTTCGCCTGTGATTTGCGGCCGGCTGCTGTCATGGCACCGGCCGTCTTGCTGTTGACTTCCGGCTGAGGAACCATGCCCGCTCCCAATCTTCTCTATGCCCACTCCGGCGGCGTTACGGCAGTGATCAATGCCACGGCCAGCGCGGTGATCCGTCAGGCACGCGATCAGTCGCAACGCATCGGCAAGGTGCTGGCGGCTCATCGCGGCATTCTCGGCGTGCTCGACGAAGACCTGTTCGACACCACGGCGATGAGCGATGCCGAGGTCGCGCGACTGGCCCTGCGTCCGGGCGGTGCGTTTGGCTCCTGTCGCTTCGATCTGCCGCACGATGATGGCGGACGGGTGATGGATCGGCTGTTCGCGGTCTTTGCTGCGCACCGGATCGGCTATTTTCTCTACAACGGCGGCAATGGTTCGATGGATGTCGTCGGCCGGCTGCAGGCGGCAGCGCAGGCGCGCAATTACCCGCTGGTGAGCGTTGGCGTGCCCAAGACGCTGGATAACGATATCGTCGGTACCGATTGCTGCCCCGGTTTCGGTTCGGCGGCCAAGTATGTTGCCACCTCAATGCTCGAAGCCGGCCTGGATACCCGCTCGATGGTCAGTGCCCAGGGCAGCGTGTTCGTCATGGAAGTGATGGGGCGCAATACCGGCTGGCTGGCGGCAGCGAGCGCGCTGGCGGCGGAGGAAGAAGACGATGCACCGCACATCGTGCTGGTGCCGGAAGTGGCGTATGACGAAGCGCGCTTTCTTGCCGAAGTCGAGCGCATCACCCGTCGTCTCGGCTACTGCGCGATCACGGTCGCCGAAGGCATTCGCTACGCCGATGGCAGTCTGGTGACCGAGAAGTCGCGGGATGCACGTGGCTATGTTCAGCTTGGTGGTGCCGGCTCGGCAGTGGCGCAGCTGATCAATCAGCGCCTCGGCTACAAGTTCCACTGGGCGATTCCCGATTACCTGCAACGGGCCGCCGGTCACTGGCTGTCGGCGACGGATCACGCCCAGGCGCTGGCAGTGGGTGAAGCAGCGGTTGATCTTGCCCTCGCAGGTCGCGATGGCTGCTTTCCCGCCATCCGCCGTCTCGCCGATCAGCCTTACTGCTGGGCGATAGAAGCCGTCGAAACCGCACCGATCGCCAACCTCGAACGCCAGTTGCCGGCGGAATTCATCCGGGAGGACGGCCTGCACATCAGCGCTGCCGGCCGCGAGTATCTGCGGCCCTTCATTGCAGGCGAGATTGTCCAGCCGGTGCGCGGCGGGTTGCCGGACTACCTCAGACTGGACTTGCCTCGGGTGTCGCGCGTTCTGCCTGTGGAGTACTGAGCGCCGGCATCGGCTGGCGCTCAGGCAGATAAGCTGCGGCCTGGCACAGCAGGGCGGCCACGTATGGAATGCACTGCAGGCTGAGAATGCCGACCCAGAGCTGAGTTTCGAGATTGTCCATGCCGCGCTGGCTGATCAGGGTCAGCGCACCCAGTACCAGCGCCAGCAACATGCCGAGTTCTTCGCGGATCGGATTGAAGAAGGCGAGCAGACCACCGCTGTGCCAGCCTTTCGGGGTGACGACGAACACCCCTTTTTTCTTCACCAGTCCGGCAAACACGCCACGAGCAATGGCATGGGCGAGTCCGACCGACAGAATGGAAGCGCCAAGAATGTCGCGCCATGGGCAGTCCATGGTACGCCGGTAAAGAATCGGGCCAAGTGCGGCCTTGAACAGCATGAAGCCGAGAATCGGTAGTGCGAGCGCCGTCACCGGCAGACCGAACGCCTGCGGCATGAGCAGGATGCCGAGCGTCCACAGCAGGCTGGCAAAGGCAAAGACCAGCTGCAGCGCATCGCCCAGCCAGGCAAACCAGCCGGTGAGGAAGTGGTAGCGCTGGGCAAGATTGAGCCGGCTGGCGCCGAGCATGTGCGGCAGATGAGCTTTGAGGATCTGCATCGCGCCAAAAGCCCAGCGGAAGCGCTGACTCTTGATTGCCGCAAAGCCGGATGGAGTGAGGCCGCGGCCGAGGATGTGATCGACATAGCGGGTGTCATAGCCTTGTTCGATCAGCCGCAAGCCGAGCTCAGTGTCTTCGCAGATGCACCATTCTGACCAGCCGCCGACCTGTTCCAGCGCCTGACGGCGCACCAGCGTCATGGTGCCGTGCTGGATGAGCGCGTTGCGCTCATTGCGGTGATGCATGCCGATGCGGAAAAAACCATCGAACTCCCAGTTGCACATGCGCTTGAAAGCCTGGTTTTCCCAGTCGCGGTGTGCCTGCGGCGCCTGTACCACCGCAACATCCTCACCGGCAAAATGCGGAATCAGGCCGGCCAGCCAGTCCGGGTCGACGACGTAGTCAGCGTCGACCACACCGATGACGGCAGCACGCGGGTCGGTGACTTGCAGGCCGTAATTGAGCGCGCCGGCTTTGAAGCCCGGCCAGTTGGCCAGATGGAAGAAGCGGAAGCGCGGCCCCAGTTCGGCACAGCGCTGCTCCAGCGGTCGCCACAAGGCTTCGTCACGGGTGTTGTTGTCGAGCACCAGCACTTCGAAGTTGGCGTAATTCAGCTGCGCCAGACTTTCGAGGGTGGCGATGACCATTTCGGGTGGCTCGTTGTAACAGGCGAGATGCACGGAAACGAAAGCCTGTTCGCTGGCCGGCAAAGGCGGCAGTGGGCTGAAACGGCGCTGCCACTGCTTCTTGAACAGCAGCTCGCCAAATTCGAAACCGTGTGACAGCAGCACCGCCGCAGTGAGCAGGGTGGCGCCGATCAGCAGGCCGAGACCGATCAGATCGCGCTGACTGAGGTAGTAATCGATCGGCACATTGAGGCCGATGATCAGCGTTGACACGCAGGCCTGGATCAGCGCCGCGAGAAAAACGCGGCCGCCTACGCTCCAGTCGGGCAGGAAAAAAGCCATCAGCAACATCGGCAGGAAGGCAATCGCTGCGGCGTTGAGTGCTTTCTTCGCCCAGTGCGGGTCGCGTTCGACCAGACCTTCAAGCGCATATTTCTGTTCGCGGTCGGCGTTGTACATCCCCCAGTAAGGGCCGGCCCAGCCTTCGACCTCCACTTTCCACGGCTGGTCGATGGCTTCCATGAGGAAATAGTCGAGCTGGGCGGTGCGTGGATGGGCGAGGAATTCGCGGATGAAGCGGGCGGCATTGTCGAGCGAAGGCTGGGCACCGCCCAGGGTCGGGCCATTGCTCGGCCAGCCGATTTCACCGATGACGATCTTCTTGTCCGGATAAGCGGTACTCAGTTCGTCGTAGCGCTGGAAAGCGTAGTCGATGGCCGCAGCGACCGGCACGCCTTCGTGATAGGGCAGCAGATGGACGGTGATGAAGTCGACGTGTTCGGCGAGTGCCGGATAACGCAGCCAGATATGCCAGGGTTCGGCGGTGGACACCGGCTTGCGCACCGATTTGCGTACGCGGTCGAGATAGTTGATCAGCTCGTCGGGCTTGAGATCGCCGCGCAGGATGCTTTCGTTGCCAACCATCACCCGCTCGACCTGAGGCAGCTTGCGTGCCGATTCGATGAGCGCTTTCAGTTCGCGCTCGTTCTTGTCCAGATCCGGATCGAGCCAGGCACCGGCAGTGACCTTGAGGTCGCGTTCGCCGGCCAGCTGGAGCAGCGCCGGCAGTTCGGTACTGCCATAGAAACGCAGGCTGTCGGCGTTGCGTGCCAGCAGATCGAGATCTTCGCCCAGTTCGGCACTGCTGGGATAGTCTGCCTTGAGCGGACTTTGTTCGCGGCGGAAGCCGTTGTAGGCAAAGCCCTTGATGCTCTGGCTGGTGCTGATGAATTCGGTGCCGTGGCGCAGCTGTTGCCAGATCAGGTACTGCGTGGCGCCAACACCGAGCGCAATCAGCACCGCCGCCGCGAAGCGGAGCAGGAAAGCGGCAGTCTGTTTCATCTGCTCACCTGCCGCAGCACAGGTTTGCGGGCAAGGCGCAGGTTGGTGCGCCGATCTGCGTGCTGCTACTGCCGATTTCCATCGCCTGCCTGTGCTGTCTGATCTGACGAAGCGCGGATTCTAAGACTTTTTGTCGATGGCAGTGTTGCGGTCAGGAAAGAATTTGCAAGACGGTGTAATGTGCCGGTCAAGCTGTTGTTTTTGCAGCTCTGCGCCGTGGCAAGCAAGATGATTGGCGCAAATGCGTTGTGGGGCAGATACGACACCCGCCCCCGTTTGCTCCGTTCTCCGGCTTGGGAGCCGTCAGCCTTCGCTCAGTCTTCGTACTCCTCCATCGGCACGCAGGCGCAGTACAGATTGCGGTCGCCGTGCACATCGTCGATGCGATTGACGCTCGGCCAGAACTTGTTGTCGCGCAGCCAGGGCAGCGGGAAGACTGCCTGTTCGCGCGAATACGGTCGCGTCCATTCGTCGATGACATCGGCCTCAGTGTGCGGCGCATGCTTGAGCGGGTTGTCATCGGCCGGCAGTGCGCCCTGTTCGATGGCGCGGATTTCGGCGCGGATGGCGATCATCGCCTCAATGAAGCGGTCGAGTTCGGCGCGGCTTTCCGATTCGGTCGGCTCGATCATGATCGTGCCGGCAACCGGGAAAGACATCGTTGGCGCATGAAAGCCGTAATCCATCAGCCGTTTGGCGATGTCGACTTCGCTGATGCCGCTGCTGGCCTTGAGCGGGCGGATGTCGATGATGCACTCATGTGCCACCCGCCCTGCGCTGCCGGTGTACAGCACCGGATAATGAGGCTGCAGGCGGTGAGCAAGATAGTTGGCATTGAGAATCGCCGTTTCGGTGGCCAGACGCAGGCCGCTGGAGCCCATCATGTGAATGTACATCCACGAAATCGGCAGGATGCTGGCGGAACCATACGGAGCGGCGGACACTGCGCCCTGGCTGCGGTGCGCATGGTGGCCATCGCCGGTCGGCTGGCAGACGTGGTCGGCAATGAACGGCGCGAGATGGGCGGCAAGCGCGATCGGCCCCATGCCCGGTCCGCCGCCACCGTGCGGGATGCAGAAGGTCTTGTGCAGGTTCATGTGGGTGACGTCGGCACCGATTGCGGCGGGCGAGCTCAAGCCGACCAGCGCGTTGAGGTTGGCGCCATCCATATACACCTGGCCGCCGTGTTGGTGGACGATGGCGCAGATTTCGCGGATCGCCGCTTCGAACACGCCGTGGGTCGATGGATAAGTGACCATCAACGCGGCCAGTTCGGTGCTGTGGGCGGTCGCTTTGGCGCGCAGATCGTCGACATCGATGTTGCCTGCTTCATCGCAGGCGACCACCACCACCTGCATGCCGCACATCTGGGCGGTGGCCGGATTGGTGCCGTGAGCCGAGCGCGGGATGAGGCAGACGCGGCGCTGGTGCTCGCCCCGGCTGGCGTGGTAGCGCGCAATCGCCACCAGACCGGCATATTCGCCCTGGGCGCCGGAGTTGGGCTGCATGCTGACCACCGGCAGGCCGGTGATCGCGCGCAACGCTGCAGCCAGCCCTTCGATCATCTGCAGATAGCCACTCACCTGGTCGCGGGGCGCGAAAGGATGGACGCGGGCAAATTGCGGCCAGCTGATCGGCAGCATTTCGCTGGTGGCGTTGAGCTTCATGGTGCACGAGCCGAGCGCGATCATCGAATGATCGAGTGCCAGATCGCGGTTCTGCAGCTGCTTGAGATAGCGCAGCATCGCGTGTTCGGTGTGGTGGCGGTTGAACACCGGATGGCTGAGGATCGCGTCCTGGCGCTGCAGCGTCGCCGGAATCCGTGCCGGTGCCGCGCGCACGGCGTCGTCCAGCGTCGCTGCGCTGGCTTCGATGCCGAAGCAGCGCAGCAGGCTGAGCACATCGTCAGCGGTGCTGGTTTCATCAAGCGCGATGCCGAGGCGACCGTCGCCCGCATTGTGCAGGTTGTAGCCGGCCGCCAGCGCGGCTGCGAGCAGCGCGTTGGCGTCTGCGCCGCACGCAACTGTGATGCTGTCGAAGAAATTGTTCGCCAGCAGGCGAAAGCCACCGCTTTCGAGGCCATGAGCCAGCATCGCCGTGAGGCGGTGGATGCGGCTGGCGATGGTGCGCAGCCCTTGCGGGCCATGCCACACCGCGTACAGACCGGCCATGTTGGCCAGCAGTACTTGCGAAGTGCAGATGTTGGAGTTGGCTTTCTCGCGGCGGATATGCTGTTCGCGGGTCTGCAGCGCCATGCGCAGCGCGACTTTGCCCCGTGCATCTCTGGAGACGCCGATGATCCGTCCCGGCATGGCACGCACATTGGCTTCACGGGTGGCGAAGAAGGCCGCATGCGGGCCACCAAAACCCATCGGCACGCCAAAGCGCTGGGTCGAACCAAGGGCAATGTCGGCGCCCATTGCGCCCGGACTTTTCAGCAGCACCAGCGCCATCAGATCCGCCGCAACGGCCACCAGCGCGCCTTGTGCTTTGAGGGCGCCGATGACGCTGCTCAGATCACGGATGGCGCCGTGGCGATCCGGATATTGCAATAGCGCACCGAACACTTGATGTTCGCCGGCCTGTTCAGCCGGGCCGAAGATGAGCTCGAAGCCGAAGAAATGAGCACGGGTGCGCACCACGTCGACGGTTTGTGGCAAGCAGGCCTGGTCGACGAAGAAGGCATTGCTGCGGGATTTCGATACCCGGCGGGCCATGGTCATTGCTTCTGCAGCCGCAGTGGCTTCATCGAGCAGCGAAGCGTTGGCGATTTCCAGCCCACTGAGGTCGATCACCATTTGCTGGAAGTTGAGCAGCGCTTCGAGCCGGCCTTGGGAAATTTCCGCCTGGTAAGGCGTGTAGGCGGTGTACCAGCCGGGGTTTTCCAGCACATTGCGCAGGATCACCGCCGGCGTGTGGGTATCGTAATAACCCTGACCGATGCAGGAGCGCAGCAGCTTGTTCTGTCCTGCCAGCGCTGCCAGCCTGGCCAGCGCTTCGTGCTCGGGCATCGCTGCAGGCATCCCTGCAGCCAGCGCGAGTGGCTGCTGCAGGCGGATGTCGGCCGGCAAGGTCTGGGCGATGAGCGCATCGACATCGCTGACACCGATCGCGGCGCACATCTGCGCACGCTCTTCGGCATCGGGGCCCAGGTGACGGGCGATGAAAGCATCACGCTGTTCGAGCGCGGCAAGCGGGGCAGTGAGCAGGCAGTCGGTCATGGTGGCGAAAGGTGGCGAAAAGACAAGCTGGACAAGGTGGGCTGGATCGGAACAGCAACGCTGTTGGAAAGAAAAAGGCTTCAGCCCTGGGCGATCACCGCCGCATAGCCAGCGGCGTCGAGCAGGCTGTCCACATCGGCTGCGGCGGCCGGCTTGAGGCGGAACAGCCAGTTGGCGTAGGCGTCGGCGTTGATCGTCTCCGGTGCGTCGACCACCGCCTCGTTGACGGCGATGATTTCACCTGCGACCGGGGCATAGATGTCGGAAGCAGCTTTCACCGACTCGATCACCGCACAGGTCTCGCCGGCAGCCAGGCTGCGGCCGGTGTCGGGCAGCTCGACAAACACGATGTCACCGAGTGCATCCTGAGCGTGATCGGTGATGCCGACGGTGAGGCTGCCATCCGCTTCGGTGCGCACCCATTCGTGGGAGGCGGCGTATTTGAGATCGGTGGGCAGATTGCTCATGAAAAATTCTCCAGTAGGAATTGCTGCAAAGCTGACAAGGACCCGCACGCGGCAGGGCGGTGTGGACCCGGATGAGACAAAAACGGCGCAGAGCTCAAACCAGAATCTTGCCCTGGCGTACGAAAGGCAGTTTGACGGTGCGCGCCGGCAGGCGCTTGCCACGAATGTCGACTTCGACCGTTTCGCCCGGGGCACAGCTCAGCGGCAGGCGGGCGAGCGCAATTGCTTGCTGCAAGGTCGGTGAAAAGCTGCCGCTGGTGATTTCACCTTCACCGCCGGCAGTAAAAACCTGCATGTGGGCGCGCAACACGCCTTTGCCATCGAGAATCAGGCCGAGCAGACGGTGCTGTTGCGCCTGGCGTTCGAGTGCGGCCCGGCCGATGAACGGACGGGCTTCGTCCTTCAGATCGACCGTCCATCCCAGGCCGGCGTCGAGCGGTGACACCTGTTCGTCCATATCCTGACCGTAGAGATTGAGCCCGGCTTCGAGACGCAAGGTGTCACGTGCGCCGAGACCGCAAGGGCGTACCCCGGCGGCGGCCAGCGCTTGCCAGACTTCGGTGGCGCGGCGGGTGGGAAAGCTGATCTCGATGCCGTCTTCGCCGGTATAGCCGGTACGTGCGACCAGCATCTCGCCGAACAGGGCGGCATGGAAAGCGGCTGGGATTTGTCCTGCCTGTGCTGCGGCGTTGAGCTCCGGCAGCGCAGCGCAGGCGAGTTCCAGTGCCTGCGGTCCCTGAATGGCGATCATCGCCAGATCACGACGGCTGTCGACGCTGACGTTGGCCATATTGCCGGTGCCGCGAGCCACTTGCTGGCGAATCCAGGCGACATCCTTGTCGGCACAGCCGGCGTTGAGCACCAGCCGATAACGGTCTTCGCCAAACCAGTAGACGATCAGGTCATCGATGACGCCGCCGGTCTCGTTGAGCATGCAGGCATACAAGGCCTTGCCCGGCGTCTGCAGGCGGGCAACATCGTTGGCGAGCAGAACGCGCAGCAACTCGCGCGCGCCGGCGCCACTGACATCCACCGACAGCATGTGCGAGACATCGAACATTCCGGCTGTCTGACGCACAGCATGGTGTTCCTCGATTTGCGAACCGTAATGCACCGGCATTTCCCAGCCGGAAAAATCGACCATCCGCGCGCCGGCGGCAACATGGGTGGCGTGAAGCGGAGTGTGGCGTAGCGCAGGACTCATGGGCGGCGACTCAGTGATGTGCGGTGACATGCAGGGACATGGACAGAAAAGAGGAACAGCTGCGAGGGCGCTAGCATATCGCGTCAGCGCGGCGGCGGGGAGGGGTTGGTCGGGATGCGGCGGCAAGAAGCGACGCGAGTGGAGAACGGAAGCGGCGCTGATGCTGCAAGCGGCGCCTGCTCGGGGCACGACCCTGAGCCCACGAAAGGAAGGATCTTGCTTGTCTGAGAGCAAGGGTATGCATGCGACCGCCTTGTTACATGCTCTGCAGTTCTAAGAAACCGGGGTTTTACATGCTGCAGTGGAATTTGCATAGAAGAAAACGTTCGTTCTGAGTTTGTACCGGCTATCGCATAATCGCCGCCATCTGTGCTGATGAATGGATCTGTCAGCCTTGTTCTCCTTGTGAGAAAGCCGCCGCTTCCGGCCTGTTCTGATCTACTGTGGAATTGATTGTCATGTCTCGTCTGCCGCTGCAAACTCCCGAAACCGCTCCTGAAGACAGCAAGCCTTTCGTTGCCAAGGCGCTGGCCAACAATGGTTTTCTGCCCAACCTGATTGGTGTGCTCGCCAATGCGCCGGTGGCAGTGGAAACCTATCTCACGGTTTCGGCGATCAATGGCCGCGCGGCGCTGCCGCTGGCCGAGCGTGAAGTGGTCCAGCTCACCGCAGCCAGTGTCCACGGCTGCGACTTCTGCCTGTCTGGCCATACGGCGATCGTGATGAAGAAAGTCGGCATGGAAGCGGCTCGGGCGCTGCAGCTGCAGCGCGGCGAGCCGACCGATGATGCGCGGTTGAATGCGGTACAGGACTTTACCAAGGCGGTGATCGCCAGTCGTGGCGCGGTCAGTGATGAAGCGCTGGCAGCGTTCAAGGCTGCCGGCTACACCGACCAGCATGCACTGGAAGTGGTGCTGGGCGTGAGTCTGGCGACGCTGTGCAACTTCGCCAACAACCTCGCCAAGCCGGCGATCAACCCCGAACTGCAAGCCTTTGCTCCCGGCGTGTTTCAGGCATGAGCAGGCAGCGCAAAAAATGGCTGAGCCCTGAGCTGTCGGCCTGGCTGAGCGCCAATGCTGCAAGCCTCAACGACAGCAATGCGCTGGCCGCCGAAGTGCTGCCGCGGTTGAGTGCTGCCGGCCTCAACCGGATTGCGGTGCCGGAGGCGCTTGGCGGTGTGGGCGGTGCGCGGCATGAAGCGGTGCAGGCGATTGCCGAAGTGGCGGAACATTCGCTGACCGCAGCTTTTGTGCTCTGGGCGCAGCGCGCGTTCATCGATTACCTGTGCGTCACCGACAGTCCGGCAGTGCGTGAGCGCTGGCTGGCGTCCAGCCTGAACGGTGAAGTGGCTGGCGCGACCGGGTTGTCGAACGCGATGAAGTTTCTCTCCCAGCTCGAACCGCTGCAGGTGAAGGAGCAGCTCAGTGACGGCCAGCGCAGCGTTGGTGGCCGTCTGTTCTGGGTGACCAATTTGCGTGCGCCGGCGTTCGCGGTGGCGGCAGCGGTGCAGCCGGCGGCGGAAGACCGTCAGCCATTGATCGTCATTCTGGACAGTGCCGACCGTGGTCTTGCGCGCAGTGAAGATCTTGATCTGCTTGCCTTGCGCGCCAGCAATACTGCGGCGCTCGAACTGGAGCAGGTCGCGGTGCCGGATGAAAATCTGCTCTCCAGCAATGGTTGCGATTTTCTCAAGCGGGCACGGCCGATGTTCCTCAGCCTGCAATGCGGCATGTCGCTTGGCCTTGCCCGCAGCGCGCTCACGGCGGCCGGACAAGGTGGCCCGGCGCGCGATGTCCTGCGTCCGCGCATCGAACAGGCCTGGCAGACTTTGCAGGCGCTGGAAGATGCATTGAGCAGCGGGTTGGATGCAGGCTGTTTTGAAGCCGATGCGCCGGCCCTGTTCCGCATCCGCCTGAATCTGGCTGCGGTGGTGCAGGAAGCGATTCAGCTGGAACTGCAAGGTTCGGGCGGTCGTGCCTACTTGCGCAACCATCTGCCGGACTTTGGCCGCCGTCTGCAGGAATCGGCTTTCGTGCCGGTGGTCACGCCCAGTCTGGTGCAGCTGCAGGCTGAGCTGAATCGCCAGTCGGCGGGAAGTCCAGTGGGTACTGCGGTAGTGGCCACTGCGGCAGACAGTCAATTGCAGGCGGTCGTGTGAACGCAGACGCTGCACTGTTGTCGCCACCGCTGGATCGGGAGGGCAAGCTGGCCTTGCAGGGCAGAGGGCTGAGCTTTGCCTATCCGGGCCGGCAAGCGGTGTTCAGCAATATCGATCTTGATATCCACCGCCAGGAAATCGTCTGTCTGCTGGGTGGCAGCGGTTGTGGCAAGTCGACCTTGTTGCGCACCCTGGCCGGCTTGCGGCCGCCGACGCGCGGCAAGGTTCATTTTCTCGGCGAAGCGCTGTCGAAACCGCACCCGCGCGCAGCGGTGGTGTTTCAGCAGGCCAGTTTGCTGCCCTGGCTGGATGTGCGGGCCAATGTTGCCTTTGGACTGAATTTCAAGCATCAGCCGCAGCTGGAGCGGAGCTTGCTGGAACATCGCGTGCAGCAGGCGATCGATGCGGTCGGCCTCAAAGGGCGGGAGGCTCTGTATCCCGCTCAGCTGTCGGGTGGCATGGCGCAGCGGGTGTCGCTGGCGCGTGCGCTCGCCCGTGAGCCGCAGTTGCTGCTCGCCGATGAGCCGTTTTCAGCGCTCGATGCGATCACCCGCACCGAAATGCAGGCGCTGCTGGTCGAGGTGGTCCATCGCTGGCACACCGCCGCCTTGCTGGTCACTCACGACATTGATGAAGCCATTCTGGTGGCGGATCGCATCGTGTTGATGGGCACGGGTGAAGCGGACGCTGGCGGGCATTGCTGCGGTCGCATCGTCCGTCAATGGACGGTGGATCTGCCCCATCCCCGCCACGAACATCCTGCCGAGCTGACCACGCTGCGGCTGGAAATTCTCGCTGCCCTGCATGCCTTGCGCCAGGTCGGCGAGCTTCACTGAATCGTTTTCCACGGATTTTTCATGACTGAGCGTTCTCAAGGCCCAGACGCGGGCCACATCTGTCTTTCTTCGCGTTGCGATTGCGGAATCAGCCGCCGCGACTGGCTGCGCATGACTGCGATCGGTGGCGCGGCTGCCGCTTTCCTGCTCCGGGCTGGCGATCTGATGGCGCAGCACAACAAAGGCGATGATCAGCCAGTGCGCATCGGCTATCTGCCGATCACCGATGCTGCGCCGCTGCTGGTCGCCCACAGTCAGCAGCTGTTTGAAGCGGAAGGATTGCGTACCGAAAAGCCGCGTCTGTTCCGCAGCTGGGCGCAGATCATCGAAGCGTTCATTGCCGGCCAGGTCAATGTCGTTCATCTGCTGTCGCCGACGACTTTGTTCGTGCGCTATGGCTCGCAGTTCGGCGCCAAGGTGGTGGCGTGGAACCACACCAATGGTTCGGCGCTGGCAGTTGCGCCGCACATCGACCGCATCGAGCAGCTCGCTGGCCAGCAAGTGGCGATTCCGTTCTGGTACTCGATTCACAACGTCGTGCTGCAACAGATGCTGCGTGCCAAGGGACTCAAGCCGGTCAGTCATGCGCGCAACAGCGCAGTGGCGGCCGATGAGGTGAACCTGATCGTCATGCCGCCGGCGGAAATGGTTTCAGCGCTCGCCTCGAAGGCCATTGCCGGCTACATCGTCGCGGAACCTTTTGTTGCTGCAGCAGAGCTCGCCGGCGTTGGCAAGGTGCTGCGCTTTGTCGGTGATGTGTGGCAGAACCACGCCTGCTGTCTGCTCACCCTGGCCGAGCGTGATGTGGTCGAGCGCCCAGCCTGGGCGCAGCGGGTGACCAATGCAGTGGTCAAGTCCCAGCTGTGGCTGCGTGAAAATCCGCTTGCGGCGGCGCAGCTGCTGGCGAGCAATGCTGCCGGGCGCTATACCCCGCATGGCGTGCCGGTGCTGGCGAAAGTGCTCGAATCGGCCGAGATGGCGCAATATGAACAGGCGGGCGTGATCGCGCATCCGCAATGGCAGCAGCGGCGCATTGACTTCCAGCCCTATCCTTATCCGTCCTACACGGTCGAGCTGGTCAAGGCCTTGCGCAACACCCGGGTGGAAGGCAATACCGCTTTCCTCGATGCGCTCGATCCCGAGTTTGTCGCCCGCGATCTGGTCGATGACCGTTTCGTCAAGGAAGCGCTGCAACAGGTCGGCGGTCTGTCGGCTTTTGGTCTGGCGGAAGACTTCAGTCGTCAGGAAGTGATCGCATCATGAACGCTCGCTTGCGAGCCTGGGCCGGACAGGCCGGATGGCCCGCGCTGGGTTTGCTGATCGCGCTCGGCCTGTGGGCGGTGGGCGCCCGTTATCTGTCCGAAGTCGACGCGATTCGTGCTGCTTTCAGCCCGAGTGCGGGCTTTGTTGCGCTGTGGCGCTTGCTGGTGAGTGGTGAGCTGTGGATTCACATGACACTCAGCTTGCAGCGCATCGCGATCTCATTGCTGTTGGCTTTGTTGATCGGCGTGCCGCTGGGTATCTGGATCGGGTTGTCGCCCTTGTTTGCCCGCGTCACCGGTACCCTGTTCCAGTTCCTGCGCATGGTCTCGCCGCTGTCGTGGATGCCGCTGGCCGTGATGGCGCTGGGGGTGGGTGAAGCGCCGGTGATTTACCTGCTGACTTTTGGTGCAGTGTGGCCGGTGATGATCAACACCGCTGCCGGTGTGGCAGCACTCGATCGCCATTGGCTGCAGCTGGCGGCCAGCTTGTCGGCAACGCGCTGGGAAGTGATCAGCCGCATCGTGCTGCCCGGCATCGTCTCCCACGTGCTTACCGGCTTCCGCCTGGCGCTGGGGATTGGCTGGATCGTGCTGGTGCCGGCGGAAATGCTCGGGGTGTCTGCCGGCATGGGGTACTTCATTCTCGACACCCGCGACCGGCTGGCCTACGACGAGCTGATGGCCGGCATCGTTGCGGTCGGCGCGCTGGGTTTTGCGCTGGATGCGCTCGCTCGCCAGCTGTGCGCGCGCTGGACGCACAGGCAGGCAGATTGAGGCAGGCAGACGGACAGGAAGCCGAGCAGCAAACTGAGCAGCAAACGGAGGGGCAGCAAGCAGGGTGCTTGTTGCCCTGTTTTTGTTTTTACTGCCGTTTTGACAGGTTCTGCATCGCGCGCGTCAGGCCGTCGAGGGTGAGCGGGAACATGCGTCCGCCCATCAGCTGGCGGATGATGCCGATCGACTGGCGGTAATCCCACAGCCGTTCCGGTTCGGGATTCAGCCAGGCGGCAGCGGGATAGGCGTCGAGCAGTCGGCGCAGCCAGTCGGCGCCGGGTTCGCTGTTCATGTGCTCGACCGAACCGTGAGGGTGGAGGATCTCGTAGGGGCTCATGGTGGCGTCGCCGACGAAGATCAGCTTGTAGTCGTTGCCGTATTTGTGAATGACGTCGATCAGTGGCGTGCGTTCGCGGTGACGACGCTGGTTGTCACGCCACACGCCTTCGTAGACGCAGTTGTGAAAGTAGAAATATTCCAGATGCTTGAATTCGAGTCGGCAAGCGGAGAACAGTTCGGCGCAGACCTGGATGTGGTCGTCCATCGAGCCGCCGACATCGAGAAACAGCAGCACCTTGACCGCGTTGTGGCGTTCGGGGCGCATCAGCAGATCGAGCCAGCCGGCATTGCGTGCGGTGGCAGCGATGGTGCCGTCGAGATCAAGCTCTTCGCTTGCGCCTTCGCGGGCAAAGCGGCGCAGGCGGCGCAAGGCGACCTTGATGTTGCGCGTGCCCAGTTCGACGCTGTCATCGAGATTGCGGAATTCGCGTTTCTCCCACACCTTGATCGCGCTGCGGTTGCCGGCGGATTCGCCGCCGATGCGGATGCCTTCCGGATGATAGCCGCTGTTGCCGAACGGTGAGCTGCCGCCGGTGCCGATCCATTTGTTGCCGCCTTCGTGGCGACCTTTCTGTTCGGCCAGGCGCTTGCGCAGCTCGTCCATCAGCTTGTCCCAGCCCAGCTTTTCCAGCTTGGCGCGGTCTTCGGCGGAAAGATGTTTTCTCGCCATCGCCTGCAGCCATTCTTCCGGCAGCTCGGCTTCCAGTCCGGGCAGCGCGCTGACGCCTTTGAAGTAGCTGCCGAAGGCCTGGTCGAAACGGTCGTAGAGGCTTTCGTCCTTCACCAGGCAGGCGCGTGAAAAGACGTAGAAATCATCCAGCGACGGTGGGCAGACGTGTTCGCGCAGACCTTCGAGCAGGGTGAGGAATTCGCGCGTCGATACCGGCAGACGGGAGGATTTGAGATGGAGGAAGAAGTCGATCAGCATGGCGGCGGGAAAGCGGAGCGGTGAGGCCGTGCAGGGGCGATCACCTGTCAGCTCAAGGCTCCTGTTGAATTTCGAGGGCCCACAGCAAAGCTTCCATGTGGGCCTGGGTGGCTTGCTTGGGGCTGATTTCGCAGCGGGTGGCGAGCTCTTCGATCAGATGGCCTTCGTTCTCGCGTTCACAGGCGATCGCCAGCTGAAGCAGCTCATGATAAGGGCCGCTGTGCTCAAGCAGTGCGGCATTGACCTGGGGGGGCAGGGCGAGCGGACCGAGTACCTTGACCAGCGGCAGCTGCATGATCACGTCGGCCAGCGACAGCAGGCCGACCAGGAACAGCGACTCGCGTTCGGCGGTGGACATCGAGGCGCCGAGCAGTTCAAGCATCCGCCCCCGCACCAGCGCGGTTTCGAGCGCCGCACTGGCGCGTCCGCCATGCTGGTCGGAAGTGAAGGCCAGCATCACCAGCCAGCGATACAGACGTTCGCGGCCGAGCATGATCAGTGCGTGTTCGATCGAGGCAATTGGCTCGGCATACGCGTAGGCGGCGGAATTGACGCTGCGCAGCAGACGCAGGGCGAGCGCACCGTCCTGTTTGAGCAGGGCGGCAATTTCGGCGGTGTCGCCATCGGCGCGCAAGCGGCTGATCAGCTTGCTCAGGCGCAAGGTGTTGGGGCCGAGCTGGGCGTTGTCCCAGTGTTCACGGCTGGTGATGAATGGCCCCTGGAAGTAGCGGCTGCCGAGCTTGTAGGCCAGCTGGAAATGCTCGAGCAGCGGCAGCTCGCGTACCAGCAAACCGGCCCGCGGAGCGTGCAGCCGCAGATGATCGTTCAACTGGGTGCCGCGCTGGACATCGAGTGCGGCGGCCTGAATCACGATCAGCTGTGCCTGATCAAGCAGCGGGCGATATTCGCTGAACACCATCGGGTCAGGCAGGGCGATGCGGAAACCGGCCTGGCGCAGGCGCTGGCAGCTGGCATGGAGAAAGTCGGTCGACGGGCTGTCCTCGTCGCGGTGCGGTCGAGGCATCAGGATGATGTTCGCGGCGGGCAGCTCGGCGAGGCAGGGATGGTCGAAGAAGGAGTCCGGCAGCTCGAGCAGGGCGAAGCGGTGGCCGAGCAGTTTGCCGATCTGGCTGCTGACCAGATTGCGGATCAGGACTTCGGCATACAGGTGGTGCACCCGTCGGCTGCTGTGGCGGATGCGGTTGCGGGTGCCTTCATGGAGCAGGAACTGATAGCCGGCGATGCGCTGATCGCGGCCGAGAATCGCTTCGCGGCTGAGATAAGTGGGCGCGGCTGCAGTCTCGGTGACTGCAGCCGCCTGCTCCTCTTGTCCGCTGCGCAGCGGGGCATTGCGGTCGAGCTGCCGGAAACTGGCGATCTCTTCTTCCTGTGTCTTGCCTGTTCCGTCTTTGCGGCCAAGGAACCAGCTCAGGATGGTCTTCAGCATGACCGCTCTCCGCCTTAGCGATTGTGGCGCGCCATGGCAATCAGGCGTTCGAAAAGGTGCATGTCCTGCTCGTTCTTGAGCAGAGCGCCGTGCAGCGGCGGCACGATCACCTTGCCGTCCTGGCTGCGCAGGGCTTCGGCGGGAATTTCCTCCGCCACCAGCAGCTTCAGCCAGTCGATGAGTTCGGAAGTCGAAGGTTTCTTCTTGAGGCCGGCGATCTCGCGCAGGCCGAAGAACACTTCCAGCGCTTCACTGAGCAACTGCTTGCGGATGTTGGGGAAGTGCACGTCGACAATGCGCTGCATGGTGTCGCGGTCGGGGAAGCGGATGTAGTGGAAGAAGCAGCGACGCAGGAAGGCGTCAGGCAGTTCCTTCTCGTTGTTGGAAGTGATGAAGACGATTGGCCGCTGGCGAGCGCGCACGGTTTCACGTGTTTCGTACACGTGAAACTCCATGCGGTCGAGTTCGCGCAACAGATCGTTGGGGAATTCGATGTCAGCCTTGTCGATCTCGTCGATCAGCACCACGGTCGGCTGTTCGGCTTCAAAGGCCTGCCACAGCACGCCCTTGACGATGTAGTTGGCGATGTCCTTCACCCGGTTGTCGCCGAGCTGCGAATCCCGCAGGCGCGATACGGCGTCGTATTCGTACAGCCCTTGCTGGGCTTTGGTGGTCGATTTGATGTGCCACTGCAACAGTGGCAGACCGAGGGCATCGGCCACCTGTTCGGCAAGCATGGTCTTGCCGGTGCCAGGTTCGCCCTTGATCAGCAAAGGACGCTGGAGGCGGATGGCAGCATTGACCGCCAGCATCAGGTCAGGGGTGGCAACGTAGTCTTCGGAGCCTTCAAAACGCAGCGTGGACATCAGTCATTCCTCTATTTACCAGCGAGTGATTATACGGATAGATTATGCACAGGGTCAGTGGCCGATGGCATGAGTGAAGGCCGGGAGCAAGACTTGCTTCCGGATCTGATTCGGCGCCAGATGCGAGATCTGGCAGGGCCCTGACGGCTGTCGTGGCCGCCCGTTGACCGGAAGGAGAAGAGCAATGAATGGGGAAGTGCTGCACTGCGAGCTTGCCTTGCCGACTGATTTCCGGGTGCATGATGCGCTGGAATTTCATCGCCGTGACCGTGAACAGCTTGCGGAGCGGGTCAGTCTGGCGGGAGGGGGAGAGCAGGGAGGCGAGCACGGACGGCTGGAAAAGGCCTTTGTCCGCGATGGGCTGGCCGTCTTGCTGGCCGCCGAGCTGGCACCGGGCGAGTTGCGTGCCGAGTTCGTTCTCGAAGGTGGGACACTTCCGGCAGCGGCCGCTGCGGCGCTGAGCGGGGAACAGGCAGAGCGCTTGCTGCGGCAGATGTTCGGTCTGGATCAGCCGGTGGCTGCTTTTGAGCTTCGCCATCGTGACCACCCTCAGCTTGGTGCGCTGATCAGGCGCAATCACGGGCTGCGGGTGGTGCAGGTCAGTTCGCCGTTCGAAGCGCTGAGCTGGGCGATCATCGGCCAGCAGATCAGCCTGGTGGCGGCGATCGCGCTGCGCCGTCGCTTCATCCAGGCCTTCGGGCCGGAACATGGCTGCGGCTTGCGCTGCTACCCTGAGGCGGCCACCGTGGCTCGAGCCGAAGTGGCCGAGCTGCGCAGCCTGGGCTGTTCGCAGACCAAGGCAGGGGCTCTGCTGGGCATGGCGCGGGCGGTGGTCAGCGGTGAGCTGCCCTTGCGCCAGTGGCAGGAGCAGCTGGCGGGGGCTGGGGAAGCGGAAGGGCAGCGTCTGGTTGGAGAAATTCGTGCGGCTTTGCTGGCGATGCGCGGCATTGGTCCGTGGACTTTCAACTACACCTTGCTGCGTGGTTTCGGCTGGCTGGATGGCGGGCTGGAAGGTGACGTGGCCGTGCGTCGCGGACTGCAGCGCCTGCTCGGACTGGAGAAAGCGCCTGGCGAACGGGAAACCCGTGAGTGGCTGGTGCCTTTCCAGCCCTGGCGGGCGCTGGTTGCCGCGCATCTGTGGACGATCAGCGGGCCGCAGAACGGCCCGCTGATCCCATGAGCTGCTGAACGGCGGGAGGACAGGCGTGTTTCAGTTGTGGGCAGCGAACACCGCCTGACGACCGTTGCGCTCGAAGCTGATCACCTGGTAGTGCTCGGCTGGATACGGACCTTCCATGCCGGGAGAACCAAGTGGCATGCCGGGTGCAGCGAGCCCGCGGACCGCAGGCTGCTCGTTGAGCAGCCGCCTGACGTCGCTCGCCGGTACATGACCTTCGATGACGTAGTTGCCGACTTTCGCGGTATGGCAGGAAGCGAGGCGGGCAGGAACGCCGGTCTGCCGTTTGATCAGGCTCATTTCCTGGCTGATCACTTCCCTGACCTTGAAGCCGTTTTCCCGCATGTGCTCGGCCCACTTGCCGCAGCATCCGCAGTTGGGATCCTTGTACATGGTCAGTTCGGTGTCGGCGGCGTGAGCGTTCGCGCCAAGCCAGAGCAGGGTGATGGTGCCGAGCAGCAGGCGGGAGATGGGTGGTGAGAAAATGCGCATGAGAGCTGGGCTCCGAAGTGACATAGGGAGGGGTGAGCTGGCAGACCGTCAGCGGACAGACCGGACTTGGGCCGCTGGCAGCGGAGAAAGGTTCCCCGGCTTCCTGGGGTGATTATCGAGTGAAATTTGCCTTCAAAACGCTTGAAATATACAATTTCAAGGTTTTTTCAGACGGACACGGGCAGAGCTTGTTCCGTTCATCATCCAGATATGGCTGTGTCCTACCCGGATCAGCCAGGATTCAAAGCCAAATTCAGGAGCTTTTTCGTGACTTCATACCCGTCCGCCATTCTCGCGCTTGCCGACGGGACGATCTTTCATGGCAAAGGGGTTGGGGCATCCGGCAGCACCGTTGGTGAGCTGGTGTTCAATACTTCGCTGTCAGCCTATCAGGAAGTGCTGACCGACCCCAGCAGTGTCCGCCAGATCGTCACCTTCACCTATCCGCATATCGGCAATACCGGAGTGAATGAGGAGGACTCGGAGTCCGGGCAAGTCCACGCCGCCGGGCTGGTGCTGCGTGAGCTGCCGGTGCCGCCATCGAATTTCCGTCTCACCCAGACCTTGCCCGACTGGCTGCGGGCACAACAGCTGGTCGCCATCGCCGGTCTCGATACCCGCAAGCTGACCCGCTTGCTGCGTGAGCGCGGTGCCCAGCAGGCCTGCATCCGTGTTGCGGAAGCAGGTGAGCAGGTCGATACCGAGTTCATCGATGGCGCGCTCGCCCAGGCGCGGGCCGCACAGGGGCTGGCGGGGGCCGATCTGAGTTCGACGCTGAGCTGTACTGCCCCGTACGACTGGAGTCAGGGCGAGTGGGTGCTCGGCCAGGGTTATCAGACTCCGCAGGCGCCCCGCTTCGATGTGGTGGTGTACGACTTTGGCGTCAAGCGCAGCATCCTGCGCCTGCTGGCCGCGCGCGGTTGTCGTGTGCGCGTGGTGCCTGCCAGCACGCCGGCAGCTGAAGTGCTGGCACTCAAGCCGCAGGGGGTGTTCCTTTCCAACGGTGGCGGTGATCCCCAGGCCAGCCCGGCAGCGGTTGACACCGTGAAAGCCCTGCTTGCCAGCGGAGTGCCGTTGTTCGGTATCGGCTTCGGTCACCAGCTGCTGGCGCTTGCCTCGGGCGCGCGCACCTTCAAGCTCAAGGCCGGCCACCACGGCGCGAATCACCCGGTACGCGATCTGGCCAGCGGCCAGGTGTGGATCACCAGCCAGAACCACAGTTTCGCGGTCGATGGCGACAGCCTGCCTGCCTGCCTGCGGGCCACCCAGGTGTCGCTGTTCGACGGCAGCAACCAGGGGCTGGAACGCACTGACCTGCCGGCTTTCTCCTGCCAGGCTCATCCCGGCTCCGGGCCGGGGCCGCGGGCGCTCGATCCTCTGTTCGAGCGTTTCACCGCCCTGATGCAAGCGACGCGCTGAAGGCGCAGTGCATGCGTGCCTGCTCGCACTGCAGCACGCATGCCTTTACTAGAGCACACCGGTGGCAACCGTCCCGGTCAAGGAATCATCGAGGCAACCATGCCCAAGCGCACTGACATCCACAGCATTCTCATCATCGGCGCTGGCCCGATCATCATCGGCCAGGCCTGCGAATTCGACTACTCCGGCGCCCAGGCCTGCAAGGCGCTGCGCGAGGAAGGCTACAAGGTCATCCTGGTCAATTCCAACCCCGCCACCATCATGACCGACCCCGGAACTGCCGATGTGACCTACATCGAGCCGATCACCTGGCAGGCGGTCGAAGCGATCATCGAGAAAGAGCGTCCCGACGCCATCCTGCCGACCATGGGCGGGCAGACGGCGCTCAACTGCGCGCTCGACCTCGGCCGCCATGGCGTGCTCGCCAAATACGGTGTCGAGCTGATCGGTGCTTCGGAAGAGGCGATCGACAAGGCCGAAGACCGGCTCAAGTTCAAGGATGCGATGACCCGCATCGGTCTTGAATCGGCGCGCTCCGGTATTGCCCACAGCCTGGAAGAAGCGCTGCAGGTGCAGGGCGGCATCGGCTTCCCGGTCATCATCCGCCCCAGCTTCACCCTCGGCGGCACTGGTGGCGGCATCGCCTACAACATGGAAGAATTCCACGAGATCTGCAAGCGCGGACTGGAGGCCAGCCCGACCAATGAGCTGCTGATCGAAGAGTCGCTGCTGGGCTGGAAAGAGTACGAGATGGAAGTGGTGCGTGACCGCGCCGACAACTGCATCATCATCTGCTCGATCGAGAACCTCGACCCGATGGGGGTGCACACCGGCGACTCGATCACCGTGGCGCCGGCGCAGACGCTGACTGACAAGGAATACCAGCTGCTGCGCACCGCTTCGATCGAGATCCTGCGCGAAGTCGGCGTCGCCAGCGGCGGCTCCAATGTGCAGTTTGCGATCAATCCGCGCGACGGCCGCATGATCGTCATCGAGATGAACCCGCGCGTGTCGCGTTCTTCGGCGCTGGCGTCGAAAGCGACCGGTTTTCCGATTGCCAAGGTGTCGGCCAAGCTGGCTGTGGGCTTCACGCTCGATGAGCTGAAGAACGAGATCACCGGTGGCCTGACCCCGGCGGCCTTCGAGCCCAGCATCGACTACGTGGTCACCAAGATTCCGCGTTTTGCCTTCGAGAAATTCCCCCAGGCCAATGATCGTCTCACCACCCAGATGAAGTCGGTCGGTGAAGTGATGGCGATGGGGCGCAACTTTCAGGAGAGCTTCCAGAAAGCGCTGCGCGGCCTGGAAGTCGGTGCCTATGGTCTCGACGAGATCGATGCCGACAGCGCCGAACTCGAGCACGAGCTGTCGAATGCCGGCCCGCAGCGAATCTGGTATGTCGGCCAGGCTTTCCGCGAAGGCATGAGCCAGGAGCAACTGTTCAAGCTCACCGCGATCGACCCCTGGTTCCTCGCCCAGATCGAGGACATCGTGCTCGCCGAAAAGGCGCTGGGTGGTCGTGCGCTGAAAGGCTTGCAGGCTGGCGAGCTGCGCGAACTGAAGCGCAAGGGCTTTTCCGATCGCCGGCTGGCGAAGCTGCTCAATGTCGATGAAACTGCGGTGCGCCTGCATCGTCACGCCCTCGGCGTGCGACCGGTGTACAAGCGTGTTGACACCTGTGCCGGCGAATTCGCCACCAGCACTGCCTACATGTATTCGTCCTACGACGAAGAGTGTGAAGCGGCTCCGACCGAGCGCAAGAAGATCATGGTGCTCGGCGGCGGGCCGAACCGCATCGGCCAGGGGATCGAATTCGACTATTGCTGCGTGCATGCCGCGCTCGCCCTGCGCGAAGATGGTTACGAAACCATCATGGTCAACTGCAATCCGGAAACCGTATCCACCGACTACGACACTTCCGATCGACTTTACTTCGAACCGATCACCCTGGAAGACATCCTCGAGATCGTGCACATCGAAAAACCGGTCGGGGTCATCGTCCAGTTCGGTGGCCAGACGCCGCTCAAGCGCGCACGCGCGCTGGAAGAAAATGGCGTGCCGATCATCGGTACTTCGCCGGACATGATCGACGCTGCTGAAGACCGCGAGCGTTTCCAGAAACTGCTCAACGAGCTCGGCCTGCGCCAGCCGCCCAACCGCACCGCCCGTACGCCGGAAGAAGCAGTGCGACTGGCGGCGGAAATCGGCTACCCGCTGGTGGTGCGTCCGAGTTACGTGCTCGGCGGCCGGGCGATGGAAATCGTCCATGAGCAGAAAGAGCTTGAGCGCTACATGCGCGAAGCGGTGAAAGTCTCCAACGAATCGCCGGTGCTGCTCGACCGCTTCCTCAACGATGCCACCGAGGTCGACGTCGACGCATTGTCTGATGGCGAGGAAGTGATGATCGGCGGCATCATGGAGCACATTGAACAGGCGGGCGTGCACTCGGGCGACTCGGCCTGTTCGCTGCCGCCTTACACCCTCAGCCCGGCGCTGCAGGATGAGCTGCGTCGCCAGACCAAGGCGATGGCGCGTGCGCTCAATGTCTGCGGGCTGATGAATGTCCAGTTCGCCATCCAGGGCGAAGGTGACAATGCCGTGGTCTATGTGCTCGAAGTCAATCCGCGCGCTTCGCGTACCGTGCCTTTCGTATCCAAAGCCTGTTCGTTGCCGCTGGCCAAAGTGGCGGCACGCTGCATGGCCGGCCAGAGCCTTGCCAGTCAGGGGGTGACCGGCGAGATCGTGCCGCCCTATTACTCGGTGAAGGAAGCGGTGTTCCCCTTCGTCAAGTTCCCCGGTGTCGATACCATCCTTGGGCCGGAAATGAAGTCCACCGGCGAAGTGATGGGCGTCGGGCGCAATTTTGCCGAAGCTTTCGTCAAGAGCCAGATCGGTGCCGGCAGCACCTTGCCGCAGGGCGGCGCAGCTTTCATCAGCGTTCGTCCGGGTGACCGGCCAGTGGCGGTGGAAGTCGCCCGAGGTCTGCATGAACTGGGTTTCAGCCTGGTGGCCACGCGCGGTACGGCTTCGGTGATCGAGGCGGCCGGTATTCCGGTGACCGCAGTCAACAAGGTCAATGAAGGGCGGCCGCACATCGTCGACATGATCAAGAATGGCGAGATCACCCTCGTCATCAACACTGTCGAAGAGCATCGCCAGGCCATTACGGATTCGCGCTCGATCCGCACCAGTGCGCTTGCTGCCAAGCTGGCGATCTTCACCACCATCGAAGGCGCGCGTGCTGCCTGCATGGGCATGCAGCAGATGGCCAAGGGCCTCGACGTCTATTCAATTCAGGATTTGCACGCGGAACTCGCAACCAAGGCATGAACAAGACTCCTCTTACCGTCCATGGCGCAGAACTGCTGCGCGCCGAGCTCCATCGTCTCAAGACGGTGGAGCGTCCCAG
>JAVEVA010000107.1:0-4734 GCA_034005275.1 Thauera sp.
CGCAAAAATATGGTCACGTGACCTACTTCTGGAATGGCAACCGCTCCGGCAAGTTCGCAGGCGAGACCTGGCAGGAAGTGCCGAGCGATGTGGTGCCCTTCGAGCAGCGGCCGTGGATGAAGGCCGCGGAAATCGCCGATGCGATGATTGCAGCGCTGCAAAGCGGTGAGTATCGCTTCCTGCGCTGCAATTTTGCCAATGGCGACATGGTCGGCCATACCGGCAATTTCCGCGCAGCAACGATGGCGATCGAAGCGCTTGATCTTGCACTCGGCCGCCTACTGACCGCGGTTGATGCTGCGGGCGGGGTGGCGTTGATCACTGCCGACCATGGCAACGCGGATGAAATGTTCGAGCTCGACAAGAAAAAGACCGCACCGCTGTGCAACCCCGATGGCAGCTACAAGGCCAAGACCGCGCACACCCTCAACCCGGTACCGCTGATCCTCTACGACCGGGCCAGCAAAGGCCGCCTTGGCCTGAAAACCCTGCCGAGCGCAGGTTTGTCGAATCTTGCCGCCACCGTAGCCAATCTGCTCGGGCTGGAAAAGCATGAATGCTGGGACGAAAGCCTGCTGGAGCTGAAATGAGTGCTTGTTCGCAGTTGCTGCGCCGGAGTGGCCGCTGGCCCGCATTGTGGTTGCTGACCAGTGTGCTCAGCGCATGTAGCCTGTTTCCCCAGCAGCGCGAACCGGTGACCGAAGTCGACCCTGTTTCCGGCATCGAAGCCCAGCATGGCCAGTTCCAGTTTGCCTTGCCGAGTGGCGTGTATCGCTGTGAAGGCGGTCTGCAGCTGCATCTGCGGCGTGCCCAGGATCAGGCAGCCAGGCAGCACATCGCGCTCGACTGGCAGGGACGGCAATACACGCTGTGGCGCGACCCTTCCTCGTCGGGCTTGCCGCGTTTTGAAGATCACGGCAATGGCCTGGTCTGGATCGACCTGCCCTGGAAAGGCCTGCTGCTCAACGCCCGCACCCAGGCACCGATTGCCAGTGAGTGTCAGGCGGGCTGAGCTGAGGCTTCAAGCTTCATCTGGTGATGACGGATGAGACCAACGGCATCGAGTAACCGCTGGGGACGGATTGAACCATACGCAGCAGGGTTGGAGCGGTGGCGCAGTCGGTGTTCCGTCTTTGGCGGGGAGTTTGAATCGTACGATTTTTTCGTACGGTTGCTCTGAACCAGCTTCTTGTGCCAGCTTGCGTTTCAAGTCCGACCAATATCGTTTGGCGTTGCTGGAGGCAGTTAACACCTCGATGATGTCAATGACCGAGAACCACCATGTATCCGTGGTTTCGTCATACAGGCGTCGGATCGACTGGCCGTCAAATTCACCGGGAAGGATTTTCACCATCAGCTCCTGCAGATGTGAGTGGATCATTCTGCCCGAAAAGCGCCGTCATGAAGTCCATCGCCGGAAGAAGCGACCGAACCAGCTGCTGTCGTCCTGTTGTGCGGTGCGGGTTTTTTCGGCGACGATGTTCTGCATGCTGGCTTTGACGCTGGCGACGTAGTCGGCGTCATCGCGCTTGATGTGGTTGAACAGCCAGGTCTTGAGCAGGGTGTGCAGTTCGTCACCGATGTCTTCGCCAAGCTGGTGGCGGCTGACGTAGTCGCCGATCCGGCGGGTGAAGAGTTCGTGTACCCGCTTGTGCGGTTTGCAGAAAGGGTAACCGGCTTCTTCCTGCAGGCCTTCTTCGAAGGCGAAGTGCGACATGGTGTAGTCGACCAGTTCGTTGAGGGTGGTACCGATCAGCTCACGGTTGCCGGCCTGATTGGCTTCTTCGAGCTGGTTGATGTAGTCGACGATGCGGCGGTGTTGCTGGTCGATGACTTCGATGCCGGTGTCGAGTTCCGGGCTCCATTTGAATGGCATGATCTGTTTTCTCCATGAAAATGCCGGTCCTGTTTTCACAGAAGACCGGCATCGTTTTACTGCCCGGCTTCACCAGCAAGCCGATTGGAAGCAGGTTCAGCTATTTGCGGACTGCAGGATGCCGTTGAGTGTGGCACTTGGACGCATCACTGCTGCACACTTCTCGCGGTCGGGCTGGTAGTAACCGCCGATGTCAGCGGCCTTGCCCTGGATGACGGTCATCTCTTCGATGATCCTGCTTTCATTGGCTGTCAGTTCCTTGGCCAGCGCTGCAAAGTGGGCGGCGAGCTCGGCATCCTCGGTCTGGGCGGCCAGTTCCTGGGCCCAGAAAGTGGCGAGGTAATACTGGCTGCCACGGTTGTCGAGTTCGCCGGTGCGCGGTGAAGGCGACTTGTTTTCGTCGAGCAGCTTGCCGGTGGCCGCGTCAAGGGTGGTGGCGAGGATCTTGGCACGCTGGTTGCCGGTCTTCAGGCCGAGGTCTTCCAGCGATACCGCGAGGGCGAGGAATTCACCCAGCGAATCCCAGCGCAGGTGGTTTTCCTGGGTCAGCTGCTGGACGTGCTTCGGTGCCGAACCGCCGGCGCCGGTCTCGTACATGCCGCCGCCATTCATCAGCGGCACGATCGACAGCATCTTGGCGCTGGTGCCCAGTTCCATGATCGGGAACAGGTCGGTGAGGTAGTCGCGCAGGATGTTGCCGGTGACCGAAATGGTATCCAGTCCACGCATCACCCGCTCAAGGGTGTAACGCATGGCACGCACCTGGCTCATGATCTGGATTTCGAGGCCGCTGGTATCGTAATCCTGCAGGTAGACCTTGACCTTCTTGATCAGCTCGTTTTCGTGCGGGCGATAGGGGTCGAGCCAGAAGATCGCCGGCATGCCGGAGTTGCGCGCGCGGGTGACCGCCAGTTTGACCCAGTCGCGGATCGGAGCATCCTTGACCTGGCACATGCGCCAGATGTCGCCTTCTTCGACGTTCTGGCTGAGCAGCACTTCGCCGGTGGCGAGGTCGGTGATGTTGGCGACACCGGCTTCAGGCATTTCGAAGGTTTTGTCGTGGGAGCCGTATTCTTCCGCTTTCTGCGCCATCAGACCGACGTTGGGCACCGTGCCCATCGTGCGCGGATCGAAGTTGCCGTGCCATTTGCAGAAGTTGATCATCTCCTGGTAGATGCGGGCAAAGGTGGACTCGGGCATCACGGCCTTGGCGTCGTACTGCTTGCCGTCAGTGCCCCACATCTTGCCGCCGCTGCGGATCATCGCCGGCATCGAGGCGTCGACGATGATGTCGTTGGGTGAGTGGAAGTTGGTGATGCCTTTCGCCGAATCGACCATCGCCAGTTCGGGGCGGTGTTCGTGGCAGGCGTGCAGGTCACGGATGATTTCGTCGTATTTCGATTCGGGCAGAGTCTTGATCTTCTCGTACAGATCGACCATGCCGTTGTTGACGTTGATGCCGAGTTGATCGAACAGGGCGCCGTGTTTTTCGAAAGCGTCCTTGTAGTAAATCCTGACGCAGTGGCCGAAGACGATGGGGTGGGAGACCTTCATCATCGTCGCCTTGACGTGGAGCGAGAACAGGATGCCGGCTTCACGGCAGTCTTCGAGTTCACGTTCGTAGAATTCGCACAGTGCTTTCTTGCTCATGAACATCGAGTCGATGATCTCGCCATCCTGCAGGTGCACGTTGGTCTTGAGCACGATGGCCTTGCCCGACTTGGTGAGCAGTTCCATCTTGACTTCGCGCGCCTTGTCCAGCGTCATCGATTTTTCGCCATGATAGAAGTCGCCATGATGCATGTGCGAGACGTGGCTTTGCGACCACTGCTTCCACTCACCCATGCTGTGCGGGTGTTTCTTGGCGTAGTTCTTCACCGCAGCCGGCGCGCGGCGATCGGAGTTGCCTTCGCGCAGCACCGGATTGACGGCTGAGCCGAGGCACTTGCCATAACGGGTGCGCAGGGCTTTTTCTTCGTCGGTCTTGGGGTCGTCGGGGTATTCCGGCAGGGCATAGCCCTTGCCCTGCAATTCCTTGACGCAGGCTTTGAGCTGTGCCACCGAGGCGCTGATGTTGGGCAGCTTGATGATGTTGGTGTCCGGCTCGAGCGTGAGGCGACCAAGCTCGGCCAAGGTGTTGGGCATGCGCTGATCTTCACGCAGGAACTCGGGAAACTCGGCCAGTACCCGTGCTGCGACGGAGATGTCGGCCTCTTCGATATGAATGCCTGCCGGGCTGGTAAAACTGCGGATGATGGGCAGGAAGGATGCTGTGGCCAGCATCGGTGCCTCGTCCGTCAGTGTGTAGATGATCCTGGATTTCCCCTCAGCCATGCTATTCCCCTCACGATGTTGATGTTGCGGTCAGCGCTGGTGTTGCTGACCGGTTCCCGCTCTGCACTTGTTGTCGGCAGATCGGGCAAAAATAACATGCAAACCGTGTCCATGCATTCATGCAGGTCAACGCAGGACGCGGAATTGCGGTTCGAGCTGCGCCTTGCCATACCAAGGACGCATGCCATGGCGAGCTGTGTTCAACTCGTCTTGCTGGTGGTACTGCGTTTGCGCTTTGGTGCCGTAGTCTTGTCCTCGTCGTCCTTGTCAGCCGTGGCCTTCTTTGCCGCTGTACCGGCTTTCGGTGTTTTGGGTGTCTTGGCCTCGAACTCGAAGCCGACCTTGCCATCCTTGCCACGCACCAGGAAAGCGGAGAACTTGCGCCGCGTGCGTGCTGAAACAAAGCCTTTGAGCAGTTCGGTGCGGCCTTCGCTGAGCAGTTTGACCATCTGCTCGCGTTCGATCGGCTGTTGAAGAATGATCTTGCCGGAGCGGAAGTCGCAGCTCTTGTCCGGACCGACCGA